>CANRQE010000004.1 GCA_947632705.1 uncultured Coprococcus sp.
GATCACGATCACCACCATGAGCATGAAGACCACGATCATCATCATGAACATGAAGACCATGATCATCATGAGCATGGGGATTCCTGCTGCTGTGGCCATCATCATGATCACGGCCATCACCATGCGGATGAGGTATTTAGCAGTTGGGGAAAAGAAACTCCGCATAAGTATAATGAGGAACGGATGAAAGAAATATTGGATGAGCTTGCGCATACGGACAAATATGGTATGATTCTTCGTGCGAAGGGAATTGTGCCGGGTGATGCAGGAGAGTGGCTGTATTTTGATTTGGTTCCGGGAGAATATGAGGTTCGCAAAGGAAATCCGGATGTTACGGGTAAGCTGTGTGTGATTGGAAGCAATCTCAGGGAAGAACAGCTTGCGGTTTTATTTGAACTGGCATAAAAGGGAATATAAGGAAGTGTAAGAAAGATGGAACGTAAGGTAGAGGAAATACCGGTATATATTTTTATGGGGTTTTTGGACAGCGGAAAAACCACCTTTGTGAAGGAAACGCTGTTAGACAGAGAATTTACGGACGGAGACAGAACTTTACTTCTTGTTTGTGAAGACGGTGAAGAGGAGTATGATGAGAAAGTATTGGCCGGTAAAAATATCTATACGGAATATATACAGGAAGAACAGCTGAATACCGAATACCTTTTGGATCTGCAGGAAAAATACAGGCCGGAAAAGGTTATGATCGAGTATAACGGTATGTGGAAATTGGATAAAATATTTGAAATCCGTGTACCGAAGGGATGGACGGTGGTACAGGTATTATCGTTTGTAAATGCAGAAACGTATGATATTTATTCCAATAATATGAAAGCCCTGATGGTTGAACAGGTCAACAGTGCGGATATGGTAATATTTAACCGGTGCGACGAGAATTCCAGACGTGCGGAATGGAGACGGGCCATCAAGGCCGTCAACAGGAGGGCGCAGATTATATTTGAGATGAAGGATGGGACGATTACAGAGGATGAGAATACAGAAGAAGATCTGCCGTATGATGTCAAAGCGCCGGTCATAGAGCTGGAAGATGAAGATTTTGGCATCTGGTATGTGGATGCGTCAGAGCAGCCTGAACGGTATGAGGGTAAAAAAATACATTTCAAAGCCATGGTTTTTAAACCGAAACAGTATGGGAAAACTGTTTTTGTTCCGGGAAGATTTGCCATGACCTGTTGTGTAGAGGATATTACGTTTATTGGGTTTAAATGCTACTATGATGGAGCAAAGAATCTGATGGACAGGCAGTGGGTGGATGTGACCGCTTCCATTGATACCGAATATTATCCCGATTTTCAGGGAGACGGACCGGTGTTACATGCAGAAAAGGTGGTACTAACCAGCCCGGCGGAAGAAGAAATCGTATATTTTGGTTAGAAAATTGATATTTTGAAATACCGTATCCGGCTGCGGATACGGTATTTTTTATAAAAAATTTATTTGACGGAGAAATCTGATAAAATTATGCTAGACATATGGATGGGCTTCTTGGAGAGAGGCAGACGGTGTCTGCGGGAAAGGAGCAAATATGTATAGCAGCATTATCAGCGGCGGAATTCTCGGAGTGGAGGGAATTCTGATCCGGGTAGAAACGGATATCCATGACGGTCTTCCTGTTTTCAATATGGTAGGGTATCTGTCTTCCTGTGTCAGGGAAGCAGGTGAACGGGTACGGACGGCATTAAAAAATTCGATGTATTATCTTCCGCCAAAACGAATTACGATCAATCTGTCACCAGCGGATGTCAGAAAAGAGGGCACTGCTTTTGATCTCCCGATTGCCATTGGAATTTTGGTATCTATGGGAATGATTCCGGAAAAAAACGCAAAAGGAATATTGCTGATTGGAGAACTGAGCCTGGACGGTCATGTCAATGCCGTCAGAGGCGTGCTCTCCGTAGTTCATCATGCCTTTAAACAGGGAATCAGAAGGTGCATCGTTCCCAAAGGGAATGGGAAGGAGGCAGCGCTGATTGCCGGTATGGAAGTATTTGCAGTTACAACACTTTCTGAGACCGCTTCTTTTTTAAATGGAGACCTGGATCTGATTCCGGAACAGGTCGATATAAAACAGATATTTCTCAGGCAGGAATCAGAACCATATGAGGATTTTGCAGACATCAAGGGGCAGGCTGTTTTAAAAAGAGGCATGGAGATTGCGGCGGCAGGTATGCACAATATTCTTATGACGGGAGCGGCAGGCTCCGGAAAATCCATGATTGCAAAACGACTGCCGGGCATTCTTCCGAGACTGACCTTTGAGGAAAGTATTGAAATAACAAAAATTTACAGCATTGCAGGTCTGCTGCCGGAAAATGAGGCCTTGATCACCAAAAGACCGTTTCGGGCACCCCATCATACGATTACGCCCACTGCTCTGGCAGGCGGAGGCGTAATTCCAAGACCCGGAGAAATCAGCCTTAGTCATAATGCCGTGTTATTTTTGGATGAGCTGCCGGAGTTTAACAGGAACACGTTAGAGGTCATGCGGCAGCCGATGGAAGATGGAGCAGTGACAATCTCAAGGCTCAACGCCACATATCGTTTTCCCGCAAATTTCATGCTGGTTGCAGCCAGAAATTCGTGTCCATGCGGGCATTATCCTGATATGAATAAATGCACATGTACGTTGAGGGAAATCAGACGATACCAGGCCAAAATCAGTAAGCCCCTGCTTGACAGGATTGATATAAATGTCGAAGTAACACCCGTTGAGGCGGAGAAGCTGTTTGAGAAAGGATATGAGGAGAGCTCCGAAAGAATCAGAGAGCGGGTATATCATGCACAGTCCAGACAGCAGTTACGATATCAAAACGAACAGATCCGATTTAATTCGCAGTTGGATACGAGCCTGTGTGATAAATATATTGTACTGGGAAGCAGCGAGAAGGATTTTCTGGTACATATGTATCAAGCGCTTTCTTTGTCTGCCCGCGGCGGATACAGAATTCTGAAATTGGCCAGAACCATTGCAGATCTGGAAGATTGTGACAAGGTTTCCATATCTCACCTGAAGGAAGCGGTATTTTATAGAAATATTGATAAGGCAGGTGGAATATAATATGACCAAAGAACAGTATTATCTGTGGCTTGGGATAACGAATGGAATATCCAATTCAGTCAAGAAAAAACTGCTGGATTTCTTCGGAGATGCAGAAGCTTTGTGGAATGCAGACAGAAATGTTTTAAAGAGGCTGTTAAATGAGCAGCAGATGCAGAGACTTATGAAAACGCATAACAGGGAAGATGTTGAGACATACGGCCGTAATCTGGAAAAAAACCATGTTTCGCTTCTTTATATTGGACATCCGTATTATCCTGAAAAACTGCTTTCGATTCCGGATGCACCGGTGACTTTATTTGTCAGAGGCAGTCATATGGAACTGTTGTCAGGAGAGACAAAGAGTTTAGCGGTTGTTGGGGCAAGAAATCTGTCTCCATACGGAAAACAGACTGTGGAGGAGATAATCAGGGGCCTGCTTCCTTATGATATTGTAATTATCAGCGGCATGGCGGCGGGTATAGACGGAGCTGCACATCAGGAAGTGCTTGCAGGCGGAGGTAAAACGGTTGCAGTGTTAGGAAGCGGTATCAATGTGCCTTATCCGGAGGAACATAAACTTTTGTATCGGGCAATTTCAGAACAGGGACTGATTCTGTCAGAATACGGATTGAATCTCAGACCGGAGGCATGGTATTTTCCGCTTCGGAACAGAATCATCAGCGGTTTATCAGATGCCGTGCTGGTGATAGAGGCAAAGAAAAAAAGCGGTTCCCTGATCACGGCTGATCAGGCGCTGGAGCAGGGAAGAGACGTAGGTGCCGTTCCCGGACGCATTTATGATGTTAACAGTATCGGCTGCAATAATCTGATAAAGAACGGGGCGGCCTGTATTACGTCAGCGGACGATCTGGTGGATCTTTTGAGACTGGATCAGAAAATTGTCCGCGGCAAATGTAAGAAAATCACACTTGCACCTGAAGAAAAAATGGTGTATAGTTGTGTACGTTTGGAACCCAGACATATTGACGATATTTGCAGGGAACTGGATTTGAGGGTGTCGGATATCCTTGGCGTTCTGTTTGATCTGGAACAAAAGGGAATGATAAAACAACCAGTTAGAAATCATTTTGTCAGGACATGACAGATGAGAAGGAAAGGGATAATAATATGGCTAAAAATCTTGTAATCGTGGAGTCACCGGCAAAAGCGAAAACAATCAGAAAATTTTTGGGGAATAATTATGAGGTTATAGCGTCTAACGGACATGTACGGGATTTACCAAAGAGCCAGATGGGGATAGATATTGAAAACGATTTTGAACCCAAATATATTACAATCCGTGGGAAAGGGGATATTCTTGCAACACTGCGGAAAGAGGTAAAAAAAGCAGACAGGATATATCTTGCAACTGACCCGGACCGTGAGGGAGAAGCAATTTCTTATCATCTGTCCAAGGCTCTGAAGCTTGAGGATAAGGATTATAAGAGAATTACGTTTAATGAGATTACGAAAAATGCTGTAAAGAATTCCATAAAAGAAGCAAGAGAGATTGATATGGATCTGGTTGATGCACAACAGGCGAGAAGGGTTCTGGACCGTCTGGTTGGTTATAAGATCAGTCCGCTTTTATGGGCAAAGATAAAAAGGGGATTAAGTGCCGGACGTGTGCAGTCTGTTGCGTTGAAGCTGATCTGTGACAGGGAGAAAGAAATCAATGAGTTTATTCCTAAGGAATACTGGACGTTAGATGCATCCTTAAAAGCAGATACCTTAAAGAAACCAATTGAATTTAAATTTTCAGGTGACGGGACAGTAAAAGAAGAAATTTCCTCCAGACAGGCGTTGGAGTCTATCCGGGAGAAGATATCCGGTAAAGAATTTTTAATCAAATCCGTAAAGACTACGGAAAGGATTAAAAAGTCACCATTACCTTTTACAACCAGTACCTTGCAGCAGGAGGCGTCCTCCAAGCTGAATTTTGCAACTGCGAAGACGATGCGGATTGCACAGCAGCTTTATGAAGGAGTAGAGATCAGAGGGAAAGGGTCAGTCGGTCTGATCACATATCTGCGTACGGATTCTACAAGGATATCAGAGGAAGCAGCGCTTGCGGCAAAAGATTATATTATCAGAAATTATGGAGAACAATATATAGATCAGGGCGGAAAGGAAGGAAAAAGCGGGAGAAAGATTCAGGATGCGCATGAGGCAATCCGCCCGACAGATATTACCCTGACGCCTGTGAAGCTGAAGGAACAGCTTTCAAGAGACCAGTTCCGTCTGTATCAGCTGATCTATAACCGTTTTCTGGCAAGCCAGATGGCAGCGGCTCAATATGCTGTAAAAACCGTAAAAGCAGAGGCAGAAGGATGTACGTTCCAGACCTCTGTATCCCAGATTGTATTCGATGGTTATATATCCGTATATAATCTGGATCATGAGAAATCCGAGCATGTGACCGGTATCGATGAACTGCAGGAAGGAGATGTTCTTCAGTTAGCAGAACTGTCAGAGAAACAGCATTTTACACAGCCGCCTGCAAGGTATACAGAGGCGCTTCTGGTTAAGACACTTGAGGAATTGGGAATCGGAAGACCAAGTACGTATGCTCCTACAATTTCGATTATTCTCGGAAGACGATATGTTACGAAGGAAAATAAGAAATTATATGTGACGGAAATCGGTGAGGCAGTCAATCAGGTTATGGAACAGGCGTTTTCCGTAATTGTTGATGTGAATTTTACAGCCAATATGGAATCTCTTTTAGATAATATCGGAGAGGGCAAGGTCGATTGGAAAGTAGTAGTCAGAAATTTTTATCCGGATTTGAACGAGGCAGTCAAAAAGGCAGAAGAAGAGCTGCAGTCCATTACCATAGAGGATGAGGTTTCGGATGAGGTGTGTGATGCCTGTGGAAGAAACATGGTTATAAAATATGGTCCGCATGGAAAATTCCTTGCCTGCCCGGGCTTCCCTGAATGTAAATGTACAAAACCTTTCTTTGAAAAAACAGGGGTAGCCTGTCCGAAATGCGGGGCAGACATTGTTTGCAAAAAAACAAGAAAAGGCAGACGCTATTATGGATGTATAGCAGCACCGGAATGTGATTTTATGTCGTGGGCCAAGCCGACGAATGAAAAATGTCCGGAATGTGGAAGCTACATGGTGGAAAAGGGCAGTAAGCTGTTATGCTCCGACAAGGAATGCGGCTATTCCTGTGATAAACACACAGAAACAAACCAGAAATAGACAGGTTCTATACGAATAAATAAAAAGTTGTTTTGAAATATTAAATCTTGGATGTGTATGATATTTTATATTGTTATATCATTTTTGTTGTGATAAAATATCAAATAGTCGGGTTTTTATATTAAAAAACAACTTTTTTGTTTTTAATTGCGGAGGAAAGAACATGAGTGTTCAATTATTAGACAAAACAAGAAAAATAAACAAGTTATTGCACAATAATAATTCTCATATGGTGGTATTTAATGATATCTGCGATGTATTAAGTGATATTTTACTTTCTAATGTGCTTGTAATCAGTAAAAAAGGAAAGGTACTTGGAATCAAAAACCGGGAAGACATACCGGAAATCCATGAACTGATTGAAGATAAGGTAGGACTTTTAATTGATCAGATGCTGAATGAACGATTGCTGCTGGTGCTTTCAACGAAAGAAAACGTAAATCTGACAACACTGGGATTTGACATAGAAGATGTAGACCGGTATCATGGCCTGCTGCTTCCGATTGATATAGCGGGAGAACGGCTTGGTACTTTGTTTTTGTACAAGTATGACAGCTGTTATGATATCGACGATATTATTTTAGGAGAGTATGGAACCACGGTGGTGGGCCTTGAAATGATGCGGGCCCTGAATGAAGAAAATGCAGAGGAAGACAGAAAGGTGGCAATTGTCAAATCAGCAATCAATACATTGTCATTTTCGGAATTGCAGGCAATCAAGCATGTATTTTCAGAGCTGAACGGAAACGAAGGTGTACTTGTGGCAAGTAAGGTTGCAGACAGAGTTGGAATCACACGTTCCGTGATTGTAAACGCACTTCGTAAGTTTGAGAGCGCCGGTGTGATAGAAGCAAGGTCTTCGGGCATGAAGGGCACATATATCAAGGTAGTAAATGACGTGATTTTTAATGAACTAAAGAATCTGTAGGATACAAAATGAAAATAAGGAGATAGTAAAATGGTAGCAATCATTACCCTAATTGCAGGAATTTTAATTGTCTGCATCAGTTTTTTTGTTGTGGACGGACACAATTTTAAAGAGGAAGATCAGATATATAATGAAAGTGCAGAGGATCTGAAGCTCAGGCTGACGGAGCTATGCGATACATTAGTGGAACAGAATAAAGCCGCTATTACAGAATATAGTCAGGATATCAGGGACAAACAGGAGCAGGAACTGAAAGAGACACTGGAAAAATGTGCCGGTCAGTTGTCTGAAAAAGCAAAAAAAGAAATGATTGATTATATCAATCAAAGTCTTGCGGAAGCATTTGAGGCATATAATCCGGAATCCAATGAACAGCCGGAACCGCTTCGATATGAAGAATCAGAGCCGTCCGTACAAACAGAGGATAAGGATGAGAAAGCCGGCCATACCGATGATACAGCCGAAAAAGAAGGAATATCTGCGGAAGAAGTGAAAGAGTCAGAAAAACCGGATGATTCCAAAGAGCAGGTATCTGATGCCCAGACAAAAGAAGAGGACACAGAGGCAATAAATCATGAAGGTATGCAAAATAATAAGGATACGGAAAATAATGAAATATTAGAAGATTCTGCCGGATCAGAAAATATGGAAGAACATGGAAATCCTGTCAAATCCGAAGAATCGTCTGTTAAAACAGAGCCTGTTTCAGAAACAAAGCAGAATGTTAAAACACAGGAACAGGAAATCGTTGTCAGCCGGCAGGAAAGGGATCGGAATAAAACTCAAAAGAAGAACAGAAACAAATCCCGGACACAGGAGAAAAAGCAGACACAGGAAAAAATTAAAACAGAAGAAATCTGGGATGAGGAAAAGGATATAGCATCTGAAGTTGAAAGATTATATAGTGACGGATACAGCATGATAGAAATTGCAAATCAGCTTGGAATCGGTGTAGGAGAAACAAAGGTGATGATTGATAAAATAAAAAAAGATAAGTAAACGTGTGAAAAGGTTCATTGTTGGGAGATAAATTATGAATAAACGTTATTTTTTAAGAGGATTAGGATTCGGCCTGATGATTGGAGCGCTTGTTATGATGGTTACGCTTCATTTACAGGAGCAAAAACAGGAGGTAACAGCAACTCCTTCCGATGCATATGCAGTGATTGCAGGCGAAAATACAGAAACCGGTACAGCGGCAGAAAAATCGGCGACGGAGGCAATCACAGAGACGGCGACGGAGATAACAACGGAAGCGGAAGCAGAGGCAACAACCGAAGCGGAGGCAGAGGCAACGACAGAAGCGACAACGGAAGCGGAGGCAGAGGCAACGACAGAAGCGGAGGCGGAGGCAACAACCGAAGCATCTACAGAAGCACAAAAAGGCGGTTCGATTACCGTAACAGCCGGAATGTCGGCACAGCGCGTGGCCGGTAAACTTTATGATATTGGTGTAATCGGTGACGAAGAGGATTTTTATATGTATATGTATAATCACGGTTATGCTTCAAAGATTCTTCAGGGTACATTTACCTTTACAGGAGATGAGGATTATGAAGAAATCGCCAATATTTTGATGTATACGAGATAAAGTACATAGTTATGCCTTCATTTCTGTAAAAAAGTGCTTGTAAGCACTTTTTTTTTGTGTTACAATGCCATAGTGTGCAGGGAGGTCTGCCAAAAAGCGGCAGTTTTTCTGTATTGTCAGTGCACAGGAAATCCTGTGCAGACCAATTAAACATGCCGGTTGATTTTTAGTGTGGTGCCTTTAGCTCGGGTGTTCTGAAAATGAGATGCCGGCAGAAGAAAATAACCATGGAGGTAGAAAAAATGAGCGTTATTTCAATGAAACAGTTATTAGAAGCAGGTGTGCATTTCGGACACCAGACAAGAAGATGGAATCCTAAGATGAAGCCATACATCTATACAGAGCGGAACGGAATCTATATTATTGATCTTCAGAAATCCGTAGGTATGGTGGATGCCGCATATCATGCAATCAGTGAATGTGTAGCAAACGGAGGAAAGATTCTGTTTGTCGGTACAAAAAAGCAGGCGCAGGATTCGATTAAGAGTGAGGCCGAGCGTTGCGGTATGTATTATGTAAATGAGAGATGGCTGGGTGGTATGTTGACAAACTTCAAGACAATCCAGACCAGAATTGCAACTCTGAAGAAATATGAGGCAATGGATGCTGACGGAACCTTCGAGCTGCTTCCGAAAAAGGAAGTTATCAAGATTAAGAAGGAAATGGAAAAGCTGGAGAAGAATCTTGGTGGTATCAAGGAAATGAAGGAAGTTCCTGATATGATTTTTGTCGTAGATCCGAAGAAAGAGAGAATCTGTATTGAAGAGGCACATTCTCTGGGTATTACGCTTGTAGGTATTGCGGATACCAACTGTGATCCGGAGGAATTGGATTATGTCATTCCTGGTAATGATGATGCAATCAGAGCTGTGAAACTGATTGTTTCCAAGATGGCAGATGCCGTTATTGAGGCTTTACAGGGAGCGGATGCAGTAGCAGAAGACAGAGAGGCTGAAGATGCAGAATATGCAGAAGAAGCTGAAGAAGAAATCCCTGTTGCAGAAGAAGAGACAGTAGAGGTTTAATATAAATACATTTTTTGGAGGTAGAAAACATGGCTATTACAGCAAGTCAGGTAAAAGAGTTAAGAGAGATGTCAGGTGCCGGAATGATGGACTGTAAGAAGGCTCTTACAGAGACTGACGGTGATTTTGATAAAGCAATAGAGTGGTTAAGGGAAAAGGGCCTTGCTACAGCACAGAAGAAAGCAGGCCGAATTGCAGCAGAAGGGATTGTTGCAGCTACTGTTTCAGATGACGGCAGGACTGCGGCAATTGTTGAGGTAAATGCTGAGACAGATTTTGTTGCGAAAAATGATGTGTTTCGTGGATATGTTGCAGAGGTTTGTGCACAGTGTGCTGCTACGGATGCGGCTGATGTTGAGGCTTTTAAGGCTGAGCCTTGGGCACTGGATACCAGTATGACAGTCGGAGAGAAGCTTGCTGCCATGATTGCAAAAATCGGAGAGAACATGAATATCAGAAGATTTGAAAAGATTGTTTCAGACGGCATGGTAGTTTCTTATATTCATGCAGGTGGAAAAATCGGTGTATTAGTTGAAGCTGATACAGATGGTTCCGGTGCGGAGATTGAGGAAGCCCTGAAGAATGTTGCCATGCAGGTTGCAGCTATGAATCCGAAATACGTTTCAACTGACGAGGTTTCGGAAGAATATAAGGCGCATGAACTGGAAATCTTAGTTGCACAGGCAAAGAATGATCCTAAAAATGCAAACAAGCCTGATACTATTATTGAAAAAATGGTACAGGGACGTCTGAATAAGGAATTGAAGGAAGTGTGTCTGCTTGAACAGGAATATGTAAAGGCAGAGAATAAGGAAACCGTTGCAAAGTATCTGGAGGCTGTTGCAAAGAAAGCCGGATGTAAGCTTTCGATTAAGCGGATTGTTCGTTTTGAGACAGGTGAAGGCCTTGAAAAGAAAAATGAGGACTTTGCAGCCGAAGTTGCAAAGCAGATGGGACAGTAGCATTCCCTTTTTGTAAAGAAATTTAAAAGCAGGACCGCCGGAGTCAGGACTCCGGCGGTTTTTTCTATGCCGTTGTATGCAGAAAGCAGTAAATTTCCGCTTTTTTTGGTTGAAAATAACAGTCTTTTTTTATACAATGAAACTATAGGATATCGGAGGAACGGAATGAATACGGAAATTGAGTACAAGCTTCGGAAAATGTTGGAATTAAAGAATCAGTTTAAGGATATCTTTCAGTGGGATAATGGTTCTGTAAAATATGTAGCAGCTATTTTGTATGCAGTTGAAGATCAGAATTTTAATGCAGAAAAGCTGGAGCGGATGCGGCAGCTTATCTTGTCGGAAACAAAGCGGTTTTCTGCCTTTCGCAGTTCCTTTCTTCCTATTTTGGCAATCCTGCTTGCTTTAAGTCAGAATCCGGAAGAACTGTTTGCCGATATGAAAGAAATTTTTGATCTGCTTCGGAATGAAAAGTTTCACGATGGTGCGCTGACTGTTGCCATGGCCTATTATATTGCTGTCTGTGGCGAAAAATCTAAATATCGGGAGATTGTACAAAACTGCAGAACGCTCTATAAGCAGATGCGAAAAAACCACCCGATCCTTACCGGGGCAGATGATTATCTGGATATTGCAATGATGGTGATCCGGGGCATTGATACGGATGCAGCCATAATGCGTATGGAGAAGATTTATACAAGACTGCAGGGGAATTTTGGAAAGGGAAATGAGCTTCAGGCAATCGCAAGCGCCATTGTATTATTGGAAGAAGATGATGATGATCTGTGTTCAAAGGTTTTGGCGCTGGATAGAGAATTGACAGAACGTTCCTGCAAAATCAGGGGAGAAGGAACCGCTGCCGGTCTCGCCGTGCTGGCAGGCTTTGAAGAAGACGAAAATGATATTGCGGATGCTCTTACAGAGTTAATCGGATATATCAAGACCTTGGACGGATATGATGAAGATTCCGTGGATGATATCGTCAGATATATGATTGCCGTTGTTTTTTTGATAGACTATTTACTGTCTGTATACGGTGAAAAAAGTGATACGGAAAATCATCTGCTTATTACAAAGACACTTTGTTTTATGGTGTTATTGGTATCCTGTTCTTCTACAACAATTTTATTGTAAGCGGAAAGAATGGTATCATAAATAAACAAACGGAGGAAGAAAAATGGACAAATTTTTCAAAATTACAGAACGTGGTTCCAATATCCGTACTGAGATTTTTGCAGGAATAACGACTTTTTTTGCAATGTCTTATATTGTATTGGTAAATCCGAATCAGGTTGCTGCAGACGGAAGTAGCGGGTGGCTTGCCGCACTCGGAGCTGATGCAGGGGAACTGGGACAGATATGGAACGCAGTATTTATTGCTTCTGTATTGGTGGCAGTGATTGGAACTTTATTGATGGCATTTGTTGCAAAGATGCCGTATGCACAGGCTTGTGGTATGGGCCTGAATTCGTTTTTCTGTACAACCTTTGTATCAGGAGCTTTCTTTGCAGGATACGGAGTTATACAGGGATATCAGTCAGGGCTTGTGATCATTTTTCTGTCAGGCGTTGTATTTTTAATCCTTTCTGTTACGGGTCTCAGAGAGTATATTGCAAAAGCCATGCCGGAATGTCTGAAAAAATCAATTTCCGCAGGTATGGGTCTTTTTATTGCCTTAATCGGGCTGAAAGGGGCAGGAATTATTGAGACCAATCCATATACGCTGGTTCAGTTCTTTGATTTCCATGGAAGAATCGCAAATGCAGAGAACGCGAAAGCAGCATGGATGGAAATTGTGCCTGTTTTGGTTGCAATACTGGGTATTATTATTATTGCTGTTTTGGCAAAATTAAATGTAAAGGGAAATATTGTAATCGGGATTCTTGTTTCAACGATTTTGTATTATTTGTTCAGATGGGAGCTTCCTTCTTTTGATATAGGAAATATCGGACAGTCTTTTCGGGATTTTGCCGATATCGGTATTGGCGGGTTTGCGAATAAAGAGGCATGGGAAAATGCGTTTAGCAGTTCTTATGTCGGCGGCATATTTGCGGCAATCATGCTGATCATCGTATTTTGTCTGGTAGATATGTTCGATACGGTCGGAACTTTATATGGTACGGCATCACAGGCAGGTATGCTCGATGAAAACGGAGATCCAATCAATATGGATAAGAGTATGCTGTGTGACTCAATCGGTACGGTATCCGGTGCCGTCCTTGGTACATCTACCTGTACCACCTTTGTAGAGTCTGCTTCCGGTGTTGCTGCCGGGGGACGTACCGGTCTGACCAGTGTAGTGACAGCTCTTTGTTTTACGCTTTGTCTGTTTTTGAGTCCGCTTGCAGGGGTGATTCCATCCTGTGCAACAACTCCGGCTCTTGTATTTGTCGGTGTATTGATGCTGAAGAATTTTGCAAAGGTTGACATGGATGATATGCGGTCAGCCGTACCTGCATTTCTGACCTTGATTATGATGCCGCTGACATATTCGATTTCAAACGGTATCGGTATCGGTGCAATTTCCTATGTATTGATTACCCTGTTTACCGGAAAGTATCAGAAAAAGGATATTGTTGTTACGATTATCGCAGCGCTCTTTATTGTAAAATTCATATTTGTAACCATGTAGTCATTAACCGGATTTTCCGGTCAGATATGCCGGTATCAATGTAAAGCAAAAATTGATACCGGCTTTTTTATGTGTATTTATGAACCAGCATAAAAAGAATTGGAATTGTAATAACGGAAAATATACTGGAAATCAGAGCCATAGCGGCGCCTGTATGTGTGTCTTTTTTATAAGCGGCAGGGATGATGATCGTATTTAGTCCAAGCGGCATGCCCAGCATGCAGACTGCGCATAATAGAATGGATGCATGGATATGGGTAAGAAGCAGCAGTATGCCGGTTATGCCGGGAATAAGAATCAGGCGAAAAAAACTCAGTACATAAATGTATTTCTTTTGAATCAGCTTTTTTATTGGATATCCGCCTATAATAAAACCTGTCAGGAACATCGCAAGCGGAGACATACAGCTGCTCAGGGATACCAATGTGGAGTGTAGGAATCCCGGAAGGGGAATTTTGCTGACACCAATCAGGATTCCAATGACAATTGCAAAGAAAACGGGAGACAATAACTGCCGGATCCGGATATTGCTGCCGGAGGACTTCAGCCAATTGATGCCGATGGAATAGGTAAAGACAGTCAGAGGTATAGTAAAAATTACATATTCAAATAAAAAGTCTTCTCCGAATACGCCAAGGGCAATTGCATTTCCCATAAAACTGTAATTAGGTGTCACAATGGAATAACGGCAGAGCTGCTGCTCATATGGTTCCTTTGTAAGCAGGCGTGCCAGACAGGGAGAAAGCAATACAGTTGCCGCCAGAATAATTATCGCAAAAAACAGAGAAGAAATTCTGGAAGTCAGATTAGAGACCGTACATTTATCAATCAGGGTTGTGAGAAGAAGGGCAGGCATGAACAGATGATTTTCCAAACGGGCAAGTGTTATGTGGGTATTATCGGGTATGATATGGCATCGTCTGAATAAAACGCCGAGCAGAATCATGGAAAATAAAATAAGCATTTGTTGTAATGTAACAGAAAAAATCTGCATAGAGTCCTCCTTTGATGACCGGCAGGTGTATAGTGTTTCCATAGGGCCTTACAGAGGTTTAGGGTATGCAGAAATAAGAAAAATATTCCTCCGCTATTGATAGAAAACGGGGTTTTTACAATAAAAAACGCACCAGAGTGGAATCGAACCACCGCACACGGCTCCGGAGGCCGTTGCTCTATCCACTGAGCTACTGGTGCACAAACACTATCATACTATAAAATTTGATAAATATCAAATCTTTTTCTGCGGAATCTGCGACAAAAATCGTCTTTTTCTTGCATTTTACGGGCTATGATGTTAGAATTTCGTTGACAGAAAGCTGTATTTGAAGGAGAGTAGAATGAAACGAGAGAATCAGGAAAATAGCAGTGCCGGTATACTTTTAGGAATTGCATGGATTTTGTTTGCTGTCTTGTGTGCACTGTATGTCTATGTGTTTTTTATAAAGAAACCACAGGAGATTCCCGGAAAGAATAATACTGTAAAGCTGGAGATTCCGGAAGGAGCCAATTATCATTTGTGTGACATTAACGAGATAGACCAGCTTATTTTGGATTTTTTAAATGCAAGGGCAAACTGTGACCAGCAGGTTTTGCAGTCTCTGGTAACAGACCCGTCTCAGTTTGATGATATGTCAAATCTGAAAATGATTTTTTCGGAATATGCGAAGGGATATCGGAATACGACATGCTACCTTGCAGATGGATATGATGAGAACGGATATATTGTGATTGAGCTGTCCAATCTGGAGCTGATGGATATTTCCTCCAGACCCTTAGACGTTATGTCCTTTTATGTGATCAGACTTGCAGATGGAAGTTATAAAATTGATAATTCGGCTCATTCTGCCGAGGTGGAAGCTTATATAGCGGATATGACGGCAACCAAGGATATACAGGATATTTATATCCATGTAAAAGAGCAGAATGATTATTTGTTAAAGACAGATACGGCATTTGCAGAATTGTATAAAAGAATTATGAAATAGAATATGCAGAAGAATCTGAACATAGACGATTCTTCTGCATTTTGTTTATACTGGTTTCTATACGGACAATCGATGAAATGAGGATATTATATCACATTTTTTTCTGAGACAGCGGTATCTGAAAGCCCGATATCAATACCTCTTGTCGGTACGGGAGTTGAAAAGACAATCTGTGTTTCCGTATTGCCGAATTTCTGTAATTGTCCGATAAAGGCATCCAGCTCCATGGTATTTGGAAAACATACTTTCATCAGCATGGAGTAGGCTCCGGTTACACAGTTACATTCCAATACGTTAGGACAGGATTCCACAAAAGGGTAAAAGGTCGGTTTTTGTTTCGGATCCAGCGCCATATTGATAAAAGCAGTAATATGATAACCGAGAGATTCCGGATTCACACTGGCATGATAACCGGTAATGAAACCGTTTTTTTCCAGTCTGTCTATTCTGGCTGAAACGGCGGGTGAGGAAAGAAATACCTTATTTGCCAGATATTTTAAAGGCATTCTGGCATTTCTCTGCAGTAAGTGTAAAATCTTTCTGTCTATAGTGTCCATCTCAATCACATCCTTTTTCTAATAAAAAAGGTGCGTTTCCTTAGAAACACACCTTTGCGTCACCGCTATTATACGACATCTTGCAGAAAAAAACAACCCTAAAATTTAAAAAGGAACGAATGTGAAAAAGAAAGGGTTGTGAAAATCACAACTTTATTGAAATTTCGGACCTGGAATGGTATGATTCCTTTATTGGAAAAGAGTGTAACGATAGGAGAACCGGTATGGATGGAAGGATTCGTATTAATAAATATTTGAGTGAGGCAGGAATCTGTTCCAGAAGGGCTGCGGATGCAATCATCGCAAAGGGGCTTGTCATGGTCAATGATGTGCCTGCACAGATCGGGCAGATGATTGGGGATACAGATATTGTCAGATATCAGAACCGTATTGTAGAAAAACAGCAGCAGAATGTGATTCTTGCATATTATAAGCCTATTGGACTTACCTGCACAGAAAGCAGGAAGGATCCGGACAATATCTTTAACTATATTAATTATCCGGTCAGACTGCATTATGTCGGGCGGCTGGATAAGGATTCTCAGGGATTACTGCTGCTGACAAATGACGGTGAGTTATCAAACCGCATCCAGAAGTCAGTGAATCATCATGAGAAGGAATACCGGGTCAGAGTCAACCGGCCGCTGACGGAGGATTTTTTGAGACAGATGTCTGAGGGTGTTCCGATTCTGAATACGGTTACAAAAAAATGCAGATTATACAAGCTGGATAATTATTCGTTTAAAATTGTTCTTACACAGGGACTGAATCGTCAGATCAGACGTATGTGTGAATATTTTGGTTACAGGGTGGTTCATTTGAAACGAACCCGGGTAATCAACATAAAGCTTGGAGATTTAAAACCGGGCGAATACAGAGTATTGTCCGGAGAAGAAGAAGCCGAGCTCCGAAGGAGAGTCATGAAATCGGACGGACAGATATCGGAAGAAGGAGTTAAAATCAGAAATGAATAAAGTAGAAAGAATGAAAGAATTGGTAGACCTGTTAAATGATGCTTCCCGAAAATATTATCAGGAAGATACGGAAATTATGAGCAATTTGGAATATGACCGGCTTTATGATGAATTGCGTCTCCTGGAGGAGGAAACCAATATTACATTATCCAACAGTCCTACCATCCGGGTCGGATATGAGATATTAAGTGAGCTTCCGAAGGAACAGCATGAGCACGCTATGCTTTCTTTGGATAAAACAAAGGACAAAGAGGCATTAGCGGCATGGCTTGGCAGCCAGAAAGGTGTGCTGTCTTGGAAATTAGACGGTCTGACGGTGGTACTGATATATGAGAACGGGATGCTGCAGAAGGCAGTGACAAGAGGAAACGGCGAGGTCGGAGAGGTCATCACCAACAATGCAAGGGTGTTTAACAATATCCCTCATACCATTCCATATAAGGGGAAGCTGACAATTCGTGGAGAAGCGGTTATCAAATATTCAGATTTTAACAGAATCAATGCAAAGATTGCAGAGACGGATGCAAAGTATAAGAATCCGAGAAATCTGTGCAGCGGAACAGTCAGGCAGCTTAACAATCAGATTACCAGAGAGAGGGATGTGCATTTCTTTGCGTTTAATCTGGTAGACGGAGAAGATGTGGATTTTAAGAATTCCTTTTTTTATCAGTTGGAATGGCTTAAAAGCCAGGGCTTTGATGTGGTGGAGCATTATATTGTCAGCAGGGATACTATTTTTTCCTATATCCGGATGTTTTCGGAAAAAATAGGAGAGAATGATTTTCCTTCAGATGGCCTGGTGTTAGTGCTGGAGGATCTGGAATATGGAAGGAGCCTTGGAAGAACAGCAAAATTCCCAAGGGATAGCATGGCATTTAAATGGGCGGATGAAGAAGCGTTGACGCACCTGCTGGATATCGAATGGAGCGCTTCCCGTACCGGTCTGATCAATCCTGTTGCAATCTTTGAGCCTGTGGAATTAGAAGGAACGACAGTCAGTCGTGCCAGCATCCATAATGTCAGTATTTTGAAATCGCTGGCACTTGGTATCGGAGATGAGATTGCCGTGTATAAAGCCAATATGATTATCCCTCAGATTGCAAGAAATCTTACATGCAGCGGAACTGCAAATATACCGGAGACCTGTCCTGTATGCGGCGGAGCTACAGAAATCAGATGTGAGTCGGAGAAGAAAGAATTATCTGGGGTGGAAACCTTATATTGTACAAATGAATATTGTCCGGCTAAAAAACTGAAATCATTTTCTCATTTTGTATCCAGAAACGCCATGAATATTGACGGTTTATCAGAACAGACTCTGGATAAATTTATAGATGCGGGGTTTTTAAATGAATTTTATGATCTGTATCATTTGGAACGATACAGGGAACAGATTGTGGCGATGGAGGGCTTTGGCGAAAAATCTTATCAGAATATGATGCAGGCGGTGAACAGGTCGAGGAAAACCACACTTGCAAGATTCATTCACGCATTAGGTATTCCGAATATCGGTGAGGCGAATGCAAAGCTGATATGCAGATATTTTAAAAATCAGCTGGCTCCTATGATGCAGGCGGAAGTGGCTGATTATGAGTCCATTGACGGGATTGGAACGGTCATTGCGGAAGGAATCGTCAGGTACTTCCATAATGAAGCAAATTGTGATACGATAGAAAAGCTGAAAAAAGAGCTGTCCTTTGAAGAGGAAGAAAATACAGATGAGCAGGTATTAGAGGGAAAAGTTTTCGTTGTAACAGGTTCTCTGAAGCATTTTACAAACAGAGAGGATCTGAAAAAGCTGATAGAGAAAAAGGGTGGCAAGGTAACCGGTTCGGTATCAGCAAAAACAGATTATCTGATTAATAATGATATTTTGTCCTCATCGTCAAAGAATCAAAAGGCAAAAAGCCTGAATATACCGATTATTTCAGAAGATGAATTTATGGAAATGATATAGAGGAGTTGAGAAAGTAATGCCAATCAGAATAGATGATGATCTGCCTGTAAAGAAGGTATTAGAGGATGAGAATATTTTCGTAATGGGGTTTGACCGTGCATTGAGTCAGGATATCAGGCCGCTTGACATTCTGATTTTGAATCTGATGCCATTAAAAGAAGATACGGAGCTGCAGCTGATGCGGAGCCTGTCCAATACGCCGCTTCAGGTCAATATATCGCTGATCCGGACGATGTCTTATGAATCCAGGAATGCTGCCAAAAGACATCTGGACAGATTTTATACAGATTTCCGAAGTGTCAGGAATAAAAAATGGGATGGATTTATCATTACAGGAGCCCCTGTAGAAAGACTGGATTTTGAAAAAGTGGAATATTGGGAGGAACTGAAAGAAATCATGGACTGGTCAGAGAACAATGTTACTTCTACCATTCATATCTGCTGGGGTGCACAGGCAGGCCTGTATTATCGGTACGGGGTAAGAAAGTATGAGCTGGAAAAGAAGCTTTCCGGAGTATATGAGCATCATACCTTTCATAAACGGACACCGCTTGTGAGAGGCTTTGATGATTCCTTTTTTGTACCGCATTCCAGGTATACCGGAGTCTGTAAGGAAGATATTGTGAACCATCCGAAGCTTGAAATCGTAGCAGAGTCGGATATAGCAGGCCCTTATCTGATTATAGGAGACGGGGGAAAGAATATTTTTGTTACGGGTCATCCGGAATATGATGTCGTTACACTTGACCAGGAATATAACCGGGATCTTGGAAAAGGGCTGAACCCGGACATTCCTGTAAATTATTATCCTGATGATGATCCTACGAAGAAACCGGTTAAATCCTGGAGGTGTCATGCCAACACGCTCTATGCCAATTGGCTAAATTATTACGTCTATCAGGTCACACCGTATATTTTGTAGACCAGATTGCAATCCAAATGGATGTTTCATTTTATAAAAGACAGGAGCATATTATAAAAGTAAATATTCTATAAATTTTTTATTATTAAAATGTAAAAATATATTGAACTAATAGACAAATAACATTATAATATAATCGTGAAGTTTTAAATGGGGGATTATATCATGGTGAAAAAATCATTAGATAATAGAGGTTTCTCGTTAGTTGAGTTAATTGTAATCATTGCGATTATGGCGATACTGGCAGGTGCTCTGGCTCCGGGATTGATTAAATATATACATAAATCGCGTATGGCCGCACTTGAAGAGGATGCAAAAACAATTTATGATTCTGCGAATATTGCGATCATTGAATATTTTACAGATAATTCTATGTATGTAAATGGAAACCCATGGCTTGGGATGGAACAGGGAGCCAGTCAGTTTAAGGATCAGGACACCGGTGAGATTGTCGGACGTATTACATCCTGGACAATCGGTAGAGTTCTTGCCAATCCGGACAATCCGAATCTGGGAGATGATACAGATGAAGCTTTTGGAAAGATGATTACGGATGTCATCGGTGCCAGCGGTAAGTGGTCATCGGTTGATCCGTCCGGAAGAACGGCAGATTTCGGCGACAGTGATTATTATATGCAGATTACATATAATACAGACGGAATATGCAATGTGGAGTTATCCAAAAACGGATATTATACTATTTATGACGGGGTGGATTTTCAGACCTCCAAGTATTCCAGTGATAATCCGGTAAGATTTCATAATGTTGTGAGATACAGATAAAAGCTGCGGGTATACAGAATATTTGCTGCCATTTTTTTTCAGCAGGACGTCGGTTAGAACGGTTATTTTCATCAGAAGATGAAGATAACCGTTTTTTATTTACGGAAGACGGCGGATGCATGCGTTGCTGCTGTTTTGAGTTTGACTGGAGAAGGGATTAAGCAATTGATATTCACCGGATAGAATGTTATACTAAGCTATATCAACAAGGGAAGGAAGGGAGTCACATATGCTGGGTATTATTGGTGCAATGGAAGAAGAAGTGGAAAAACTAAAGGGTATGCTTTCGGATACCCGGATTTTTTCAAAAGCAGGTATGGATTTCTATCAGGGATTTTTATGGAATAAACAGGTGGTTATTGTAAAGTGCGGCATCGGAAAGGTAAATGCGGCTGTATGCACGCAGGCTCTGATTGATTCATTTGATGTGGAGGGCATTATCAACACGGGTATTGCAGGTTCTCTGAATGCAGATATTGATATCGGAGATATCGTTTTCTCTACAGATGCGTTAGAGCATGATATGGATGTGTCCGCTTTGGGATGTGAACCGGGGATGATTCCCGAAGCTGAGACCTCCGTTTATTCTGCGGATGGTCATTTACATGAAACCGCGCTGTCTTCAGCTCAGACCACCGGCTTTAAAGGAAAGGTATTTTCCGGCCGTATCTTAAGCGGAGATCAGTTTATTTCGGATAAAAAGAAAAAGGAATGGCTGGTTAAAACATTTGGCGGTCTTTGTACGGAAATGGAGGGGGCAGCGATAGCGCATGTGGCATATATGAATCATGTGCCGTTTTTGATTATCAGGGCCATCTCTGATAAGGCGGATGACAGTGCAGACATGGATTATCCTGCATTTAAAGAGCAGGCAATTACAAACAGTGTGGCATTGGTGGCAGAAATGGTAAAGAGCTATGTATAAGCAAATCCGGCAGCCATCTTTTTGTATGGCGTTTCCGGATGAAAGAATTTTATGAAAGAAAGGGTGTTTTGTTTGGAAAAGATAGAAAGTTTTCGAATCAATCATTTATTATTGAATCCCGGAATATATGTATCCAGAAAGGATCTGGCAGGTGAGGCGGTTTTAACTACATTTGATATTCGTATGACAAAGCCGAATTTTGAACCGGTTATGAATACAGCGGAGATACATACGATTGAGCATCTGGGAGCAACGTATTTAAGAAATCATCAGGAGTGGAAGGATAAGGTGATTTATTTTGGACCGATGGGATGCAGGACCGGTTTCTATCTGATACTGGCCGGAGATTATTGTTCACGGGATATTGTTGAACTGATGGTTTCCATGTTTGAATATATCAGAAATTATCATGATCCGGTTCCGGGTGCAAACCCGAGGGAATGTGGAAATTATCAGGATATGAACCTGAATATGGCAAATTACCTTGCTGAGAAATTTTTAAAGGACGTTTTGTATAATATAAAAGAGGACAGGCTGATTTATCCGCAGGGATAAAGGATTCTTTTTATTCCGGATTCGCTAAATCCGCGAGTTGCAGCGAATTCATTGACTTTGGGCTTATGCGACAGTATCATCGTCGCATAAGCTTTTTTTGTGCACGGATAAGCTGAAACGAATGGGAGGGATATATATGGATAAAGGCGAACTGTATGGAGATCCGTTCTATGAAGATGAACCTTTTTACAGGGCCGGTATGCCGGCGGAGGAATTTCAGAGAGAACGGAAATATCTGAATGATAATATAGATTCATTTATAAAAGGGGGATACAGGCCATTATGGAAACAGAGGTTGAAAAAGAGTACAGATGTCAGAACGCATATGGGGAATACCGGATGATCAGTCTGATTGTATGAAGAAATACAAAAAAAGGAAGGGAAAATATGAGAGGAAAAACAAAAAGGAATAAGATAAGGATTTGGGCTGCTGTTGTAATGATACTGATTCTGTTATTCGGAGAAAGTAATCCGGGTGTTTCTTCCGGGAGGGTTTATGCACAGATAAACAGTCAGGGAAGGGAAGAAACGGTATCAGACATGATCGGATTACCTCCGGAACGGGTTGCAACAGAGACAGATGCGAAGCAGTCTATGGAGATATATAACAAAATACAACAAAAAGGAATCACCGGCTTTTCCGTAGATCAGGTATATGATATGCGTTCTATTTATTATGGAAACGGCGGCCTGACGCATGCATACAGTCTGAATCAGAATATACAGGTTTATTGCGGCGATCATCAGAAAGAAGCGGCCTCTTCGGCGGGAACGCCAGTACAGGTATCAGATGCGGAAAACAGTGATCTTTCTGCCCGCCAGAAAACAGACATAAGAAAAGTGTTATATTACAGTCATACATATTCTGGTTTTTCCGGTGAGGATGATCGGATTGTGAAAACCCAGCTGGCATTGGATTATTTTAAAAACGGGAATTTTCATTCATATGCCAATGACTATATTCAGTATATCAAACAGGCAGCTCCGGCTCTTTCTGTGAATGAGGCATTGCTGTATGTGACAGGTACGGACGCCGAAACCGTGACATCCGGAACCGATACAAAGACCAATATTGATGCAGCGGTTACGACTGCTACGCCATCAGGAGAAAGACTGAAGCAGACAAAGCTTCTGACGATTCAGGCGGCAGATGGAAACAGCGTGTCCGTTACGGTGCCGGAGGGTGTAACCCTCTGGCTGTACAGTTATCATGCGTCTGCAGGTAAGACCTCTTATTATGAAAGCGGAGGAATAAAAAATTATGATAAAAAGATTACGGAGGGGCAAAAAGTTATCCTGAACGCAAGGGATCAGTTCCTTTTGACGGCTTCCATAGAACAGGAAGGACATAGCGCCTTTTCCAAAGCATATGCAAATCAATACGGATGCAATATCATGCAATGCTATCATGATGACATTCATCAGACGTGGTATTATACGGGAGAGCCGGAAAGATACAGTATATCGATTGATATAGACTGGGGTAAGGCGGAGACTGCTTCCTTATCTCTGAAAAAAGGGAGCAGTAATGTATCTGTCTCGTCAGGGACGGCTTATAGTCTGGAGGGAGCTGTCTATGATATCTATCATGTGTCCCGAAAAACGGATTCGGAGTGGGGAAATACCGGTGTAAGAGTCGGGCGGTTTATAACAAATGCAAACGGTACGGGTGTTGTACAGACAGAATTTTGTAAAACGGATCAGGGATATCACATTACGGCATCCCCGCTGAAGGGATATCTTAAAAATCTTCCGTTTGGATACTATCGGATACAGGAGGCCAAAGCTCCGAAAGGATATGCTTTGGATAAAACCTGTAAAATGGTAGATTTGTCTGACGGGGGCACAGATGGAAAGGCAGATGTCGTTTTGACGGATTACCCTGTTTCTGCACGGGCGGATATTGTTTTGTATAAAAGGGATATGGAGACCGGAGAAAACGTACAGGGAAAGGCAGGCCTTTCGAATGCGGAATTTACGATCCGGTATTATGGTGATTATTATGATGATATATCGGCACTTCCGGAAAAACCAGACAGAACCTGGGTGTTGAAAACAGATGAAACAGGGTATTGCGCTTTGACTGAAAAATATCTGCTTGCAGAACAGAGTGATACGTTGTTTTATGATCAGGATATGGCTGCCATTCCGCTTGGTACGTTAACAATTGAGGAAACGAAGGCACCGGAAGGATATACTCTTACAGAGGCTGTATACAGATCAATTTCAGAAAATATGGATGCCGAAGACTTTTATGGAATATACATGACTCAGATTGTGTCTGACGGAGAAACTGTCAGAATAGAAGGCGGGACAGAATATGAAATCAGAGATGAGATTATCCGTGGCGATTTGGAATTTGATAAATATGACGCTGAAACAAAGCAGCCGCTTGCCAATGTAAAGTTTTCCATTACAAGTAAGACGACCGGAGAAAGTCATATTGTATGGACGGATGAGAATGGACATTACAGTACGTCTGCAGCATATATGCCCCATACAAAAAATACCAATTCAGATGTGCCGGGAAGTGGTGTCTGGTTTGGAAATGAGACGCCCGATGATACGAAGGGAGCGCTTCCGTATGATACCTACACAATTTCGGAACTTCGCTGCGATGCCAATTTTGAAGTATATAAAACTGCTGAACCTGTAGAGGTAGTGATCTCTGAAGACAACGTAATTGTATCCGGAGGGGCAGTTGCAAATGAGAATTTTCCGGAGATCCGGACAACTGCAAAGGATGCTGTAACAAACGACCATACTTCATCTGCGGCAGCTACCGTAACTTTGGTTGATACTGTTGCCATGAACGGATTGGACGTCGGACATGAATATGTGCTGACAACTACTGTTATGGATAAGTCTACAGGTAAAAAGCTGGCTGTTGCAGACGGCATCCCTACAAAAGATACTCCGTTTATAGCGGAGGCAAAAGATATGAGCCTGGATGTTTCAGTTACCTTTTCCTCTGCCGGACTGGCAGGAAAAGACGTTGTATTCTTTGAGACCCTGACAGATGCCGCATATCCGGGAGAAGTGATTGCCCGTCATGAGAATATAAATGATACGGATCAGACGATACATTTTGTTAAGATCGGCACGAAGGCTTCCGGTAAGGAAGGGGAAAAGGAGATGTACTCGAAAGAAACCATTACCCTTGTTGATGCCGTATCTTTTCAGGGACTGACCAAAGGTAAAACCTATACAGTTTCAGGTGTCTTAATGGATAAAGAAACGGGTAAGGAATTCCTTTCAGGCGGAAAGCCTGTAACGGGAAGCACTACCTTTGTTGC
This sequence comes from uncultured Coprococcus sp., assembly GCA_947632705.1. GTDB lineage: Bacteria > Bacillota > Clostridia > Lachnospirales > Lachnospiraceae > Coprococcus. The sequence continues at coordinate 25,361 of CANRQE010000004.1, forward strand.
AGACAGGACGGCTGGAACAATAGAAGTAATCTTCACCTTTCGCGGTATTTACTTAAAGCAGAAACAGATTGTTGTATTTGAAGAACTGCATGAGGAGGACTACCTGCTTGCAGTTCACGCGGACATTCATGATGATGACCAGACCATTGACATCCTTCCGATCAGAGGAGATCTGGAATTTACAAAGTTAAATTCCGAGAAAAAACCGGTTGCAGACGTTATGTTTTCGATCACAAGAAAGAGTACGGGTGAGAGCCATATTGTCTGGACAGATGAAAAGGGATATTACAGCACAGAAGCTTCCTATATCAAACATTCTAAGGGTACCAACAGTGATAAACCGGGTGCCGGAGTCTGGTTTGGAGATGATAAGGCTGACGATACCAAAGGTGCATTACCGTATGATACCTATGTGATCAGGGAGCTCCGCTGCGAAGCCAATAAAAATACCTATAAGACGGCAGCTCCGGTAGAGGTCGTCATAAACGAAAATGAGGTGGTAGCGGCGGCCGGAACGATCATTGATGAGAAGTTTCCCGAAATCCATACAACGGCAAGGGATTCCGTGACAAATCATCAGACATCTTCTGCTGTTGTGGAGGAAGTCACACTGATTGATACCGTTATCATGACAGGACTGGATCCCGGACATACTTATACACTTTCCACTGTTGTGATGGATAAGGAGACCAAAGAGATGCTCGTGGCAGCATCCGGGGATGTTACGGCAGAAACCACTTTTACAGCGGAACGGGATTCGGCATCCATTGATATTCCGGTTACATTTTCTTCAGCCGGGCTGGAAGGGAAAGACGTTGTATTTTTTGAGGTATTAACGGATTCCGCATATCCGGGTGAAACAGTTTCCAGACATGAGGATATCAATGATAAGGACCAGACCATTCACTTTGTGAGTATTCAAACAGAGGCAACGGATGATGAAGGGGAAAAGACCATCTGCGCCGGAAAAGACATTACTCTTGTTGATACTGTTTTTTATACGGGTCTGACAGTAGGAGAGACATACACAGTTTCCGGTATTCTGATGGATAAGGAAACAGGAAAACCATATCTGTCCGATGGAAAACAGGTAACAGCACAGACGGCGTTCATACCTGAGACGGAAAGCGGAAGCATAGAGGTTCAATATACATTTTCCGGCATAGGCTTAGGAGAAAAACAGCTCGTGGTATTTGAAGAATTGTCATATAAGGATTATTCTCTGGCAAAGCATGAAGATATCAATGATGAAGGACAAACGATACAGGTATATCCGACACATACTGTAATCAGTAAAAAGGATGCAGCAACAGGAGAAGAATTACCGGGAGCGGTTCTGTCAATATATGATGGCGGCGGAAATCTGGTTGAGTCCTGGATATCCGGTACATCTCCACATGAGATCGTGGATCTGCCGGTGGGAAGCTACAGACTGGTGGAAGAAGCGTCTCCGCTCGGATATCTGATGAGTGAAGAAGTGATTTTTGATATTACGGATGATGGAAATCCGATCCGGGTAGAAATGTATGACGATTGTACCATCCTGTCTGTTTTAAAATGTGATTATAAAACAGGGAAGCCTTTGTCCGGCGCGGAGTTTACGCTGTATGAGGCAGCAACCGGGGAGACCGTGATGTCCGTTTCAACGAATGAAGACGGAATTGCAGAATTTTTAAAGGTGAAACCGGGAGATTATTTTATACGAGAGACTTTGTTTCCGGAAGGATATACGGTCTCGCCTGAAAATCTTCAAAACTGCATATATGTGACAGTAGAGGCGAATCAGTATACAAATCCGGAAATCATTACCATCAGTAATATCACGGATGAACCTGATGAACCGCCTACAGGTGATAGGTTCTCGATGGGACTGCTCTCGATGATTCTTGTTATTTCAATTCTGATTGTTCTTTTGATTCTGCTGCGATTACGCAGATACGTGAAATAATCTGTTTTTTTCAAAGGATGTATTATGTGTTTTAGTTTTATTTTTCTTTATGAAGCGGCTTTCGATATTGTCAGGCTCATTTTTCTGATATCTTTGTCAGTCGTCGTTATATTTATGTTGACGACAGTCTTTATATTCTGTATTTATCGATATATGAAACAGCATTTACAATAACAGTGGATTTATAACAATGCGTCATCGGAAACAGATAAAAAATTCTGTTTTGCGAATACTAAAACCGTACAGTGTTTGTTCTTGACCTTTTAAAATATAAGTGCTACCATACACATGAGTCAATTTTAAAATTATTATAGAGAGGTGCAGACAAATGAGTAAGAGTTTTGATGATTTATTGGCAAAAGTATCACAGTGCAGCCGAAAGACCGTTTCTGTTGCCTGTGCACAGGATCAGCCGGTGTTAGAGGCAGTGAAAGCCGCTAAGGAAAAGGGAATTGCAGATGCTATTTTAGTAGGAGATGAAGCAAAAATCAGAGAAATTGCCTCTAAAATTGATATGAATCTTGCCGACTATGAGATTATCAACGAGCCGGACAGTTTTCAGGCTGCTTTAAAGGCTGTTGAACTTGTACATAATAAGAAAGCGGACATGTATATGAAGGGAATCATTGATACAAAGGGATTCCTGAAGAGTGTTCTGGATAAAGAGGTTGGACTTAGAAGCGGTAATCCGCTTTCTCATGTGGCAGTCTTTGAAGTGCCGGGGAAAGATAATCTTTTATTTTTGACAGATGTTGCATTTATGACATATCCGACATTAGAAGATAAAAAGGCGATTATTGAAAACACGGTTGCCGTAGCCCACGCCTGTGGTATTGAATGTCCGAAGGTTGCGCCGGTAGCGGCTGTGGAAGTAGTCAATCCAAAGATGCCTGCAACAGTAGAAGCGGCTGAACTGACTGCCATGAATGAAAGAGGAGAAATCACCGGATGTATTGTTGACGGTCCTTTGTCACTGGATCTTGCCATCGATGCAGAGGCGGCCAAACATAAAGGTGCAGAGGGAAGAAAGATCGTCGGAGACGCCGATATCATTTTATTTCCGGATATTCATGCAGGCAATCTGGTTTATAAATGTCTTACTCATACGACGAGCAGCAAAAACGGATGTATTCTGACCGGAACCAAGGCACCGGTTATTCTGACATCCAGATCAGACAGCTTTGAAGTAAAAATGAATTCCATCGCATTAGGTGCAGTTGTAGCAGAGGCTTTGAGCAAAATGGAAGAACAGAAATAAGAAAAGGAGATCGTGAGAACATGGCATACAAAATACTGATTATTAATCCGGGTTCCACTTCAACAAAGATTGGCGTATTTGAAGATGAGACTCTGGTTTTTGAAGAGACACTCAGACATACAACAGAGGAATTGGCAGGCTTTAATCTGATCGTTGAGCAGAAGGATTTCAGAAAGAAAGTGATTCTGGATATTCTGGCAGCAAGAAATTTTGATATCAGACAGTTAAATGTATGTGTCGGACGGGGCGGTATGTTAAAACCGATACCGGGCGGAACGTATCCTGTGACGGATGATCTGCTGGAGGATTTGAAGATTGGCAGACAGGGACAGCATGCATCAAATCTCGGTGGTATTCTTGCAAGAGAAATCGGAGATGAATTGGGAATTCCTTCTTATATTGTAGATCCGGTTGTAGTTGATGAATTGATGCCGTCTTCCAGATTGTCAGGCGTTCCGGAGCTTCCGAGAAGAAGCGTTTTCCATGCTCTGAACCAGAAAGCGGTAGCAAAAAGATATGCAAAGGAAATCGGGAAAAAATATGAAGATCTGAATCTCATTGTAGTGCATATGGGCGGCGGTGTATCTGTCGGGGCCCATAGAGCAGGAAGAATTGTGGATGTGAATAATGCACTGGACGGAGAAGGCGCTTTTTCACCGGAAAGAGCAGGCGGAGTACCTTCAGGAGATCTTGTCAAAATGTGTTTTTCAGGTAGATATACACAGCAGGAGGTTATGAAAAAGCTTGTAGGAAACGGCGGATTTAATGCTTATATCGGAAGCAATGATGCGAGAGATCTGGAAAAAATGGTAATGGACGGCGACGAAAATGCCAAATTGGTTCAGGATGCGTTTTATCAGCAGGTTGCAAAGGATATCGGAGCAATGTCTACCGTATTATGCGGGAAAGTAGATCAGATCATTCTGACAGGCGGTATTGCATATTCCAAGCATACATGCAGCGAGCTTGAAAAGAGGGCAGGATTTATTGCCGGGTTTACGGTTTATCCGGGTGAGGATGAGCTGCTTGCTTTAGCACAGGGTGCTTTAAGAGTGATGAATGGTGAAGAAAAACCAATGACGTATTAATTTTTATGTTCCATATATTGCCTGAATACCCATTCCGTATCTGCAAATAATAGGAATAAGACAAACGTCTTAATAATATTGTATGGAGGATATGGAAATGTCAAGTTCTAATTCAACAGGAACAAGCAAGATGAGTGTTCCAGAGGCAAAAGATGCCATGAATAGATTCAAGATGGAAGTTGCCAAGGAAATCGGTGTAAACCTGAAAGACGGTTACAATGGTGACTTAACATCAGCTCAAACTGGTTCCATCGGCGGCGAGATGGTTCGTCAGATGATCAAGAGACAGGAAGAGCAGATGTCTGGTAGATAGAATCAATGAAGCCGGATAAAAGTATAGAATCTGTTTTCTGCGGATTTTATTCGATTCATTGGCATAATGCAAAGAGCTATTGCAGGATTTGTAATAGCTCTTTTTCTGTTTTATACTAGACATACATAACTTTCATGTGTTATAATCGATTGATTGATGCGGGTAAAGACCGTAAAATAATACGATTCAGAGAAGGAATACAACAATAATACCATTTCATTATATTGAAGGAGGAAATCAAAAATGAGTTTAACAGTAGAAAAACTGGAGCATAGTATGGCGAAGCTTACCATTCAGGTACCGGCAGAAGAATTTGATAAGGCGATTACGGCTGTCTACAATAAGCAGAAGAACAAATTCAATGTACCGGGGTTCCGGAAAGGCAAGGTTCCTCAGACATTTATCGAGAAAATGTATGGTCCGGAGGTTTTCTATGAGGATGCTGCAAATAACCTGATTAATGAATACTATCCAAAAGAGGCAGCGAATGTTGAGGATATAGAAATTGTATCCAGACCATCGATTGATGTAGCCCAGATTGAGAAGGGAAAAGATTTTATATTTACAGCTGAGGTTGCTGTTAAACCGGAAGTTACATTAGGAGAATATAAGGGAATTGAGGTTGAAGCAGTTCCGGTAGAGGTAACGGATGATGAAGTTATGGCCGAGCTGCTAAAGGTGCAGAAAGAAAACTCGAGATTTATACCTGTAACGGACAGAGCCGCACAGATGGAGGATGAAGTGACACTTGATTTTGAGGGCTTTGTAGATGGCGTGCCGTTTGAGGGCGGCAAAGGAGAGAATTATAAGCTTGTGCTGGGGTCCCATACCTTTATTGACACGTTCGAAGACCAGCTTGTAGGAAAAAATATTGACGAGGAAGTGGAGGTAAACGTTACTTTCCCTGAGGAGTATCAGGCTGAGGAGCTTGCAGGCAAGCCTGCTTTGTTTAAATGTGTGATCAAGGAGATCAAGGAAGTAGAACTGCCGGAGTTAGATGACGAATTTGCAGCTGAGGTTTCTGATTTTGAAACCATGGATGAGTATAAAGAGGATGTGAAGCAGCTGACTCTTGCAAAGAAGCGGAAAGAGGCAGAGAATGCGAAAGAGGAGAAGGTAATCGATAAGATTATTGAGAATGCGGCCATGGATGTTGCAGATGCTATGGTTCAGGATATGCAGGAGCGTATGAAGGATGATTTTGCCCAGAGTATGCAGAGACAGGGAATTCATTTTGACCAGTATTTACAGATCTGCAATGTTACAGAAGAAGCTTTTCTGGAAAGAATTAAGCCGGATGCAGAAAAAAGAATTAAAACCCGTCTGGTATTAGAAGCTGTTGCAGATGCTGAGAAGATTGAAGTTTCAGATGAGGAAGTAGAAGAAGAGCTTCAGAATATGGCAGACCAGTATCAGATGAAGATCGACGATATCAAAGAATTTCTCGGAGATAAAGAAAAGGACAGTATACGAAAAGATCTTGCTGTTAAGAAGGCCATTACTTTTGTAACAGACAATGCGAAGGAAGTTTAAAACCCGGATATATGAACGATTTATGGAGGTGTAGAATATGAGCTTGGTACCTTATGTCATTGAACAGACCAGCCGTGGCGAACGTTCTTATGATATTTATTCAAGATTATTAAAAGACAGAATTATTTTCTTAGGGGAAGAAGTGAATGATGTTTCTGCAAGTGTTGTAATAGCACAGCTCCTGTTTCTGGAGTCAGAGGACCCGTCTAAGGATATATCTTTATATATTAACAGCCCGGGTGGTTCTGTAACGGCGGGAATGGGCATATATGATACAATGCAGTATATAAAATGTGATGTATCTACCATCTGCTGTGGGATGGCAGCCAGTATGGGCGCCTTTTTGTTAGCAGGAGGCGCAAAGGGCAAGCGCTTTGCCCTGCCTAATTCTGAAATTATGATTCATCAGCCGTCAGGAGGTTCTCAGGGGCAGGCCACAGAAATTGAAATTGCAGCGAAGCATATTATCAGAACAAAGGAGAAATTAAACAAAATCTTAAGTGAAAATACCGGGAAACCATATGATATCATTGCAGCAGATACAGACCGGGATAACTGGATGACTGCAGAAGAAGCCAAAGAGTATGGTTTAATTGACAGCGTGATAGCGAATAGATAGTTTAAAGAGGTAGTATAATGGCAAATCGTAGCGACGATAGAAAACAACTCAGGTGCTCATTTTGTAATAAGTCTCAGGATCAGGTCAGAAAACTGATTGCAGGACCGAATGCTTATATTTGCGATGAATGTATTGATATTTGTGCTGAAATTATCAGTGAAGAGCTGGAGGATGCTCCGTTAGACAGCGATATCAATCTGTTAAAGCCAAAAGAAATCAAGGAGTTTCTGGATGAGTATGTGATTGGACAGGAAGAGGCAAAGAAAGTGTTGTCTGTTGCGGTGTACAATCATTACAAAAGGATACTGGCAGAAAAGGATTTTGAAGTGGAACTTCAAAAAAGCAATATTCTGATGGTGGGACCGACCGGTTCAGGAAAGACCTATCTGGCTCAGACACTTGCAAAGCTGTTAAATGTACCGTTTGCGATCGCAGATGCAACTGCACTTACAGAGGCAGGTTATGTGGGCGAAGATGTAGAAAATATTCTTTTAAAGCTGATTCAGGCTGCGGATTATGATGTAGAACGTGCGGAGCATGGTATAATTTATATTGACGAAATCGATAAGATTACAAAGAAAAGCGAGAATGTTTCAATCACCCGGGATGTATCCGGTGAGGGGGTACAACAAGCTTTATTAAAGATTATTGAGGGCACGGTTGCATCTGTTCCTCCGCAGGGAGGCAGAAAACATCCACATCAGGAATTTATACAGATTGATACCACGAATATTTTATTTATTTGCGGCGGTGCATTTGAGGGACTGGAAAAAATAATTGAAAACCGCGTCGGAAAGAAAGCGATTGGTTTTAATGCAGAAATACTGAATCAATCCGAACAGGATATCGGAGCTTTACTGAAACAGGTTATGCCGCAGGATTTTGTCAAATATGGACTGATTCCTGAATTTGTCGGACGTGTTCCGGTAGCGGTGACTCTGGATTTATTGGATGAGGAAGCTCTGGTTCGTATCCTGACAGAGCCGAAAAGTGCAATCTATAAGCAATATCGAAAGCTGTTCGAGTTAGACGGTGTAGAATTGGAATTTGAAAAAGAGGCGTTAAAAGAGATTGCAAAAGAGGCCATGGAAAGGAAAACCGGTGCCAGAGGACTTCGTTCCATTATAGAAAAAGCAACCCTGAATCTCATGTATGAAATCCCTTCCACAGAGAATGTTGTGAAATGTGTCATTACAAAAGAGGTTATTACAGAAGGGGCGGCGCCGATTCTTACTTACTCTGATGAACCGGTCAATAAGAAACAGGTCAAGAAAAAGCGTACCAGTAAAAGTGACGGGGAGATCGCTTAACTCAAAAGTCGGGATGGAATCATCCCGATTTTTTGCAACATGACAGATGGCTGCTGCCATATAGATTATTTGGACAGGAGAAAAAGAAAATATGGAAAATATTGTCTGGAATATGCCAATGATTATTCTGAAAAATGTAGTGATCATGCCGGAGGCTTCCTCTCATCTGGATGTGATCAATAAAGAGTCCTGCCAGGCCGTAACAAACGCAATGAAAGGGGATTGCAAAATCTTCATGGTGACGGCAAAACAGGGAGAGCCAGAGGGAGTAGTGCCGGAAGTCTATCATATCGGAGTAGTTGCAAAAATCAGGCAATTTGTAAAATTGCCGAATAAAACCATCCGTATCCTGATTGAAGTGGAAAAAAGAGCCAGACTGATCAGTTATTTTAAAGAGGATGGATGCATGAATGCAGATATAGAATTTGTGACGGCAGAAGAAACCTCGGATATAGATGAAAAGGAGACAGAAACACTGACCCGTATGCTTCGTGACAAGCTAAAGCAGGCTTTCTCCATAGGATTAGGAACCAATAAGCTTCTGTTTAAGCAGCTGCAAAATGTCAGGGAGTTAAATCGGTTTGCTGATGGAATTGCAGAGTTTATCCCTGCTCCATATAACAAAAAACAGGAATTATTGGAATTATTGGATGTCAGAAAAAGAGTCATCAGACTGCTTCAGATTATAGAAGAAGAGCTGGAAATTATATCTATCCGTCAGGAAATACAGGAAAAACTCAAGGATTGTGTCAACCAGCACCAAAGGGAGTATGTTCTGCGGGAACAGATGAAAGTGATCAAAAAGGAGCTGGGTGAGGATAATATTGAAGAAGCGGCGGATGAGTTTAGTACAAAACTCGAGGCATTAAACGTTACGGATGAAGTCCGGGAAAAATTAAGCAAGGAAATCAGCAGATACAAAGCGATTCCCCAGATGTCTGCCGAGAGCGGAGTGCTTTCAAATTATATTGAAACTCTTTTGGATTATCCATGGGGCGTTTCGTCTGAGGAGAACAATGATTTAAAGAAGGCAATTCGTATTTTGGAAAATGACCATTACGGGCTGGATGAAGTAAAAGAGAGGATCATTGATTACCTTGCGGTTCATATCCTGAATAAAAAAGGGAATATGCCGATTATCTGTCTGGTCGGACCTCCGGGAACCGGAAAGACATCCATTGCAAAATCCATTGCGGCGGCAACCGGTAAGCGTTACATCCGTATGTCACTTGGCGGGGTCAGAGATGAGGCGGAGATCCGGGGACACAGAAAGACCTATATCGGGGCTATGCCCGGCCGGATTGCGCAGTCCATAGCGAAGACAGGAACGGATAATCCATTGATCCTGCTGGATGAGGTGGATAAGGTCAGCAGTGATTATAAAGGCGACGTATCGTCAGCTCTTTTGGAGGTTCTGGACAGTGAGCAAAATTATAAATTTTATGACCACTATTTTGAAGTACCAATTGATCTGAGCAGGGTGTTGTTCATTGCAACAGCCAATGATGCATCTGCCATTCCGGGTCCTTTGCTTGACAGAATGGAGATTATCAACATATCCGGATACACATCCAACGAGAAATATAATATTGCAAAACTGTATCTGGTAGACAAAGCAAGACAGAAAAACGGACTGACAAAAAGTAATTTTAAGATGAACAGCGAAGCAATCCGATATGTGATCCGTTATTATACAAGAGAAGCCGGCGTCAGGGGACTGGAGCGTACCATTGACAAGATTGCAAGAAAGGCATGCCGGCAGATCCTGACGGAAGAGGCAGAGTGTGTCCGGGTGGATAAGGATATGGTAATTTCCATGCTCGGACCTGAAAAATACAGAGAGGACAGACAAAATCTTGGAAATAAAATTGGCGCGGTAAAGGGACTTGCATGGACTTCTGTAGGGGGAGTTACCCTGGATATAGAGGTAAATGTTATGCCGGGAAGCGGAAAGCTTCAGCTGACGGGTAAGATGGGAGATGTTATGAAAGAGTCGGCGACTGCCGGGCTGAGTTATATCCGTTCTCTGAAGGAAACGAGAGCACTCGGAGATAATTTCTTTGAAAAACATGATATCCATGTTCATATTCCGGAGGGAGCCGTACCAAAGGACGGTCCTTCTGCCGGAATTACGATGGCAACCGCCATTTATTCGGCACTCTTTGAACGGCCTGTACAGGGCAGGCTTGCCATGACCGGCGAGATTACCTTGAGGGGAAATGTGCTTGCAATCGGGGGCCTGAAGGAAAAGCTGTTAGCGGCAAAAGATATCGGGATTAAAAATATAATCATACCGGAAAGCAATATGAAAGATCTGCCGGAAATCGGAGAAGAAATTACAGGCGGTCTGACGATCATTCCGGTATCTGATATGAAACAGGTGTTGGAATTTGCACTGGTGTAGGAGCAAGAGATGAAAGTAAAAAGTGCGGAATTAGAAACGGTATGCGGTATTACAAGCAGCATACCGGTCCATGACATTCCGGAGATTGCCTTTGCAGGCAAGTCCAATGTCGGAAAATCTTCTTTAATAAATTGTCTGTTAAACCGGAAATCCCTGGCCAGAACATCTTCGCAGCCGGGGAAGACCCAGACGATAAATTTTTATAATATTAATCGGAAATTATATTTTGTTGACCTGCCGGGATATGGCTACGCACAGGTTTCTAAGGAAATCAGGGCAAAATGGGGCAGAATGATCGAAAGTTATCTGCACCGTTCCAGGCAGCTGAAGAAAGTGTTTCTTCTGATTGATATCCGGCATGCGCCCTCTGATAATGATTGTATGATGTATGACTGGATTATAGAAAATGGCTTTACCCCGATTATTATTGCTACGAAGCTTGATAAGATCAACCGCAGCCAGATTCAGAAACATATCAGGATTCTGAAAGACAAGCTGCAGCCGGAACCGGATACGGTCATAATCCCGTTTTCTGCTGTGACCAGACAGGGAAAAGATGAAATATGGAATCTGATCGATACACTTACAGGGCAGGAATGATCAGTTATTACCCGTCCAAAGCTGATTGATCAGATAATCGTATACACTGGTGCTTTTTTCCCGCCAGTTATCACAGATTGCAATTGCATCTGCTTTGGTCGGGACACTGAACTTTAAATCAATCAGAGTTTCTTTCCTGTCTTTTATCACACAGGTAACGGTATATTCATTCATATCGTTTTTGAAATAATCGGAGTAAATTTCCGATTCATTTTTCAGATTAATTTTCTGCGAATCAAAATAGGACAGAATATCCTGCTTGATTGCATAGGGAATCCTGTTTTCAAACAGACTTAAGGCCTCTTCTCCCTTATCTGTAATTTTATAATGGGAGGAACTCCGAATGGCAGACACATGAACAAATTCGCTGTCTATCAGGCCGTTAATGGCTTCCTGCAATGTGAAATAGTTGGTATAACCTTTTGTCAGGACAAATTCTGAAATCTGTGAATTCGTAAGTGTAAAGTCGACCCGGTCTAACATATATAATATGATCAGTTTATATAAGATAATAGAATCTGAAGTCATGTCGGTATCTCCTGTATTTTATCTGACAAAATCAGACTAAATATATCATACCATTCGTAAAAGCGAAAATCAATAACTTTACAAACCGTGTTCAAAGGGTGTATACTGATAAAAGTTTCAATATTCTATGCATTCTTGATCGTTACCCAGTTTTTGTAATTATGAAAAAAATGATAATCAAAGAAAAAGATTTTAACATTATGAAGGGAGTATTATATGGATTTTAAAAACGCTTCACTGGCTGAACTCAGACAGTATGTCAAGGAGAAGGGTATTAAGGGCGTTTCAGCCATGAAGAAACAGGAATTGGCAGAATTTCTGTCAAATTACAATATGAATACAGGAAAGAAAACAGGGACGAATATAAAAAGAAAAAAGATGCCCCAACCGGCGGCCAAAACTGAATCAAAACAGGAAAATCCGGCGGAACACCAGCCGGAAGCAAAGCAGGAAGAGACTTCCCGCAGACAGCCGGAAGCAAAGCAGGAGGAGACTTCCCGCAGACAGCCGGAGAGAAAGCAGGAGGATGCCGGTACCGGAAATAGTTCAGAACTGGATAGTGGGAAAATGGCAAATGGTATTCTGGAGGTTATGGCTGACGGGTATGGCTTTATCAGAAGCGCCAATTATCTTCCCGGAGATCAGGATATTTATGTATCTCCTGCCCAGATCCGGCGGTTTGGACTGAAAACAGGCGACATTATATCAGGTAATATTCGCGTGAAGACGCAGGGAGAGAAATTCAGTGCGTTGTTGTATGTCGGTTCCGTGAATGGAGAATCTCCTGCCGTGATCGCAAATCGAAAAAATTTTGAGGATCTGACTCCGATTTTCCCAGATGAAAGAATCAAACTGAATGGAGACGGAGCGCCGGTTCCAATTCGTATGATCGATCTGTTAGCCCCAATCGGAAAAGGGCAAAGAGGTATGATCGTATCCCCGCCAAAGGCAGGTAAAACGACATTATTGAAACAGATTGCAAAATGTATCAGTACACGTTACAGGGAGATTCATCTGCTGGTATTACTGATTGATGAACGGCCGGAAGAGGTTACCGATATCCGGGAGTCGATTGAGGGACCGAATGTGGAGGTAATTTATTCTACCTTTGATGAGCTTCCGGAACATCATAAGCGCGTTTCAGAAATGGTAATTGAACGTGCGAAACGTCTGGTCGAACAAAAAAAGGATGTAGTTATCCTGCTTGACAGTATTACAAGACTTGCAAGAGCCTATAATCTGACGGTTCCGCCAAGCGGAAGAACTTTATCCGGAGGTCTGGATCCGGCTGCCCTTCATATGCCAAAGAAATTTTTTGGCGCAGCGAGAAATATGCGGGAAGGCGGAAGCCTCACAATCCTTGCGACAGCCTTGGTTGAAACAGGAAGTAAAATGGATGATGTTGTTTTTGAAGAATTTAAAGGGACAGGGAATATGGAGCTTGTGCTTGACCGAAGCCTTTCCGAGAAGCGGATTTTCCCTGCTATTGATATTGCCAAATCAGGAACCAGACGGGATGATTTGCTGCTTAGCAGAGAGGAACAGGAAATTGTCTATGCAATCCATAAAGCGTTATCCGGTAATAAGTCAGAGGATATACTGGAAGATGTGCTGAAATTGTTTGTGAGAACCAGAAATAATGAAGAGTTCATGTATTATGTAAAAAAGTCTTTATTGAGGAAGTAAAGGACACTGATATAAATTTCAGAATAACGAAAAAAGTGCTTGCATTTCCATATGAGGCTGTGTTAAAATACAAAAGCTGTGTTTTATGAAGAAGTAAGGCTACGTGCCGATTCTCATATATCAAATTATACGTAAAGAGGTGAGATCATGAGAGAAGGAATACATCCGGATTACTATCAGGCAAAGGTTGTCTGCAACTGTGGAAATGAATTCGTTACAGGATCAACAAAGGAAGAAATCCACGTAGAAATTTGCTCAAAGTGTCATTCATTCTATACAGGTCAGCAGAAGGCTGTAAAGGCTCGTGGTAGAATTGATATGTTTAACCGTAAATATGGTGTTTCACAGGATAACGAATAAAAGGAATGACAGGTTGAGGTTACAGGAATCTCAACCTGTTTTTTTATAGGTGGATATTTTGAAAAAGGTCAGAATCGGAGGACAGGCAGTCATAGAGGGCGTCATGATGAAAAACGGCGGCCAATATGCTGTTGCTGTCAGAAAACCAAATCAGGAAATTGAAGTAAAAGTGGAAGAATATATACCGGTCGGTGAGCGGTACCGGGTCTTACGGCTGCCGGTCATACGGGGTATTTTTAATTTTATAGAGTCACTGGTGCTCGGAGTGAAAACGCTGACATATTCAGCTGCGTTTTTTGATGAAGAAGAGGCTGAAGCCTCTGACAGTAAAAAGGATAATCTGCTGATGATCGTAACGGTATGCTTTTCCGTAATTTTTGCGATTGCTCTGTTTATGTTGTTTCCTGCCTTTATTGCAGAACTGATCGGAAAGGCGGTAAAGAATCATTTCCTGCTTGCAATGATAGAGGGCGTGATCCGGCTTGTGATTTTTTTACTGTATGTGGCTCTGATTTCTGTTATGAAGGATATCAGAAGAGTATTTATGTATCATGGGGCAGAGCATAAGTCCATCAACTGTCTGGAAGCAGGGGATCCTCTGACGACGGAAAATGTCAGGAAACATTCCAGATATCATAAACGCTGCGGAACGAGCTTTTTATTTGTCGTTATGATTATCAGTATTATTGCGTTTATGTTTATTGATGTCGATACAGTTTGGCTGCGGATGCTGCTTCGTGTGCTGCTTGTGCCGCTCATTGCAGGAATTTCTTATGAATTTATTATGTTTACAGGCAGAAGCCGGTCAAAGCTTGCATATATATTAAGCGTTCCGGGAATGTGGATTCAGAGAATGACGACCAGAGAGCCGGATGAGGACATGATTGAAGTGGCTGTCAGGTCCGTAGAGGCAGTTCTTGACTGGAAGGCATATGAAGAAGCGATGCATAACGGAACCCTGGAGGATTAGGCCAGACAGAAAGTGAAAAGAACGGATGAGATTATTTCAGTTGTTAAATGCCGGTAAGGACAGATTACAGCAGGCAGGCGTTCCTGAGCCTGCGACAGATTCGGAACTGATATGGGAATATGTTTCCGGAATGGATAAGCTCCATATCCTGCTGAATAAAGAGCAGGAGGTGGACACCGAAGCAGAACGTCATTTCCGGGAGCTCATTGATATCAGAAGTACCAGAAAGCCTTTGCAATATATTACAGGTGTACAGAATTTTATGGGTATGGATTTTTCTGTTTCAGAAAATGTGCTGATTCCAAGACAGGACACAGAAATTCTGGCAGAACAGGTTCTTTCGGTTCTGCATCTGATCGGTAAAAACAGGATTCCTTCCCTGTTGGATTTATGCTGTGGTTCCGGATGTGTCGGCCTGGCTGTCCGGGCGATATGGAAGCATGTCAATGTCACCCTGTCTGACATTTCGGAGGATGCCGTGGCACTGGCAAAAAAAAATGCGGATCAGCTTCATGTGGATTGTGACATAATAAAAGGAGATCTGTTTGAAAATATTACAGAGAGATACGATATGATTGTATCCAATCCGCCCTATATAGAAAGTCAGACGATAGAAGAGCTGATGCCCGAGGTCAGGGATTTTGAGCCAAAGCTTGCACTGGATGGTGCTTCGGACGGTTTGGCATATTATAGAAGAATTGTAAGAGAATCGGAGAATTATATCAAAAATGAAGGCTATTTATTTTTTGAAATCGGAAATCATCAGGCATATGATGTACAGCAGCTCCTTGTAGATACACAATATGAGGATATTCATGTTGTAAAGGATTTCAGTGGAAATGACAGGGTAATATACGGAAAAAGGAAACCGGATGTCATTTCATAAACAGGAGGACATTATGTTTGATAAATTAGATGATCTGGTGGACAGAATCGAGACGATTAATAATCAGCTGACAGATCCGGATGTTGTATCCGATCAGAATAAGTTTAAAAAGCTGATGAAGGAACAAAGTGACCTTACCCCGATTGTGGAAAAATATAAGGAATACAAGGCCGCAAAACAGACGATTGAGGACAGTCTGCTGATGTTGGAGGAAGAAAGTGATGAAGAGATCCGGGAAATGGCGAAGGAAGAGCTGGCGGAAGCAAAGGCCAGTCTTGAAACCATCGAGCAGGAATTGAAAATTCTGCTTTTGCCAAAGGATCCGAATGATTCCAAGAATGTCATTGTCGAGATCCGTGCCGGTGCGGGCGGAGACGAAGCGGCCTTATTTGCATATGAGATTTTCAGGATGTATCAGAAATATGTGGATCAGTTTCGTTGGAAGGTAGAACTGATCAGTGTCAATGAAAACGGAATCGGCGGTTTTAAGGAAGCAGTTTTCATGATTACGGGCGAGGGTGCATATTCCAAGATGAAATATGAAAGCGGAGTCCATCGGGTGCAGCGGATTCCAAAGACAGAATCAGGCGGACGAATCCATACTTCAACCGTAACGGTTGCCGTTATGCCGGAGGCGGAAGAGGTGGATGTCGTAATCGATGAGAATGATATCCGGATCGATGTTATGCGGGCATCCGGAAACGGGGGACAGTGTGTCAATACAACGGATTCCGCGGTTCGTCTGACTCATATTCCGACCGGTATTGTTATTTACAGCCAGACGGAAAAATCCCAGCTTCAAAATAAGACAAAGGCGTTTGCCCTGCTTCGGTCCAAATTGTACGATCTGGAATTGCAGAAGCAGCATGATGCAGAAGCGGCGGACAGAAAAAGTCAGGTGGGAACCGGTGACCGTTCAGAAAAGATCCGTACCTATAATTTCCCTGAAGGCCGCGTGACCGACCATAGGATCAAACTGACACTTTACAAACTGGATCAGATATTAGACGGTGATCTGAATGAATTGATAGACAGTCTGATTGCAGCCGATCAGGCGGCAAAGCTGGCACAGGTCAATGAAGAATCCCAAACCTGATCTGTAAATCTGCACTTAGATTGAATGCAGGAACTTCCGGTTTTTATCCAAAACTCCGGGAGTTCTTTTCAATTATGCCGCAGGCAATTTTTGTTCCGGAATTGCCGGAAGGCTGTGATGTAAAATCATCGGGACTGCTGTGTATGATTATGGATTTACCAAGTATGTCCTTGATTAAAAACCGTTGTGTAAAGAAGACGGAATAGGCAAAACCGTGATTGCCTAATAAAGGCGGCAGGTCACCGGCATGATCCGGATGTTTTGCATTGTCGGGATTATAGTGTCCTCCGGTCTGGTCAAAGGGCTTTCTGCAGTTTCCGTTTTCATGGATATGGAAACCAAAGAAGCTGCCCGCAAAGGAGCGGGACAGACTTGGAAGTCCAAAAATTTCAGCTTCCACCAATACGCCTGCAAGCTTTGTATCATAGAATTTTACAATACCGTAGAGATGTGGATGTTCAGCGTCTCCGCGTATATTTGCATATGCGTTTGGTCTGTTTTCAGCAAGGAGATTTGCGAACATTTCATCGGGTGACAGATGCTTTTGATATGCCATTTTCATTTCTTCCTGTATGTTTTGTTATACTGTTACAGTATGTCAGAGCTTTAAAAAAGTGAATGTGGAAGTAAACGGAAAACGCGGAAGATGATATATTTTCTTTACAGATCTGCCGGATGTGGTGTAAGATAGCTTTCAGAAAAGATTCAATACAGGAAAGGAGAAAACGGTATGAGCGAATGGAGAGATAAAAGGAATGCCCTGTTAGGAGAACGACTGGTGCATGCGCTTGCAACCAGAAATATGGAGGCTTTTTATGTGGAAACCAAGGAGGATGCACTAAAAAAGGCACTGGAACTGATACCGGAGGGAAGCTCCGTCGGATGGGGCGGTTCCATGTCTTTGAGTGAGATTGGTCTGTTGGAGGCTGTGACCAAAGGAAATTTTCATGTTTTAAACAGAGACACCGCAAAGGATGCGAAGGAACGGGAAAAAATTACCCGGGATATGTTTTCCTGTGACTATTTTCTGACAAGCTGTAATGCGGTCAGTGAGGACGGAATCTTAGTGAACATAGATGGAAACGGAAACCGTGTAGCAGCCATAGTGTTCGGTCCTGCCCATGTGATTATGGTCATTGGAATGAACAAGGTGGTAAAAACGGAAGCAGATGCCATAAGCAGAGCCAGAAATGAAGCAGCGCCTGTAAATGCACAGCGTTTCGGTCTGCAGACTCCATGCAGTAAGACAGGTTCGTGCGCAGACTGCAAATCGCCTGATACAATCTGTTGTCAGTTTCTGACTACGCGTTTTTCACGGCATAAAGGAAGAATTAAGATCATACTGGTAAATGAGGATCTGGGCTTTTAGAGGAGGAGATACGATGGCATCATGGAGAGAGAATATCCGTCAGGTAGAACCCTATGTTCCTGGAGAACAGCCAAAGGCTGCCGATGTGATCAAACTGAATACAAATGAGAATCCCTATGGACCGTCACCGAGAGTGCGGGCATTGAACCTTGATAGGAATCTGTTGCGCCTTTATCCGGATCCAACCGCAGCAACGCTGGTAGAAAAGCTGGCAGAGTATCATCATGTGAAACCGGAGCAGGTGTTTGTTGGCGTTGGCTCGGACGATGTACTTGCGATGGCGTTTCTGACATATTTTAATTCAGAAAAACCCATCCTGTTTCCGGATATTACATATTCCTTTTATGACGTATGGGCACAGCTTTATAAGATTCCTTATGAAAGACCTGCATTGAATCATGATTTCCGTCTTGTGAAAGAAGATTATTACAGGGAAAACGGGGGCATAGTATTTCCAAATCCAAATGCACCGACGGGTATCTACGAGCCGTTGGAAACGATTGAGGAAATCCTTCGCAGAAATCCGGACTCCATTGTAATAATAGATGAGGCCTACATTGATTTTGGCGGTACTTCTGCTTTGACCATACTGGATCAATATGAAAATCTGGTGGTAGTCAGAACATTTTCAAAATCACGTTCTATGGCCGGACTGCGTATTGGCTATGCAATCAGCAGTCCGGAACTGATTGCCGCATTAAATAATGTCAAATATTCATACAATTCGTATACTATGAACCTGCCGTCTATCATGTTAGGAGCGGAATCTATTCAGGATGAGGAGTATTTTCAAAGCACAGTCGGTAAAGTGGTCGCAACGAGGGAATGGTTTGTAAAGGCGCTTGATGAGCTTGGTTTTACCTGCCTGCCTTCATCCGCAAATTTTGTATTTGCGACACATAGCTGCATACCCGCAAAAGAGATATTTGAGGCGGCGAAAAAACGTGGAATTTATGTCAGATATTTTGATCTTCCGCGGATTGATCATTATCTGCGTATCTCAATCGGAACAGATGAGGATATGAGACGGTTTGTAGAATTTTTAAGGGAATACATAGGCCATGCATCTCAAGAATAGTTACAATTAAAAATACAGATATCTTGTAAATGCTTTTTTTTCAGCTTGTTCTGCCTGAAAAAAAAGCATTTTTTTTAGGAATGCAATTCCTGTATTTAGGGCGCATTCCTCAAATTAGCGCAGACGGAGCTATTGACCGTAAGTTAAATCCGTCTTACAATAATGTTGAAATATTTCAGATCCGGAAAATCTTCCGGAACAATATGCAATATAGAATATCTTTTTTCGAAACGTTTCGTTAAGCTCACGAATTGAAGGAGAAGATGAAAAATGAATATGGACGAATTTTGTGAAGCGGTGATACAGGATCTGCAGCACCGTTTTAAGGAGCAAAATGAAAATGTGCATATAGGAAAGCACAGCGTCACAAAGAATAATGGGATTGTACTGACCGGAATCCATATATCAAAAAAGGTTTCCGGAGTGTGCCCGACGGTCTATCTGGATTCCTATCTGAACGATCTGAATGCCGGCAGAAATTTTTCTGAAATTATGGATGAGATATATGATGTCTGTAAAGAAAGAATGGAGGATGTACCTTTCCAGATGGATGAATATCTGCCGTTTTCACAGGTAAAAGAGCATATCATTTACAGACTGGTCAATTACAGGCTGAATCGGAAAAATCTGGAAAACGCACCGTATCTGCCCTTCCATGATCTGGCCATTACGTTCAGATGGATGGTACACAAGGACGAAGAAGGAGTTTCTTCCGTCCAGATTTATAATGAAGATTTGAAAAGGTGGAAGATCAGTATTCAGGCTTTATACAAACTGGCCGTTTCAAATACCCAGAGACTGTTTCCCTATAAACTTCAGGGGATGATCAGTATGCTTGCAGAACAGGGCTTTTTTGCGGATCATGATGCATCCGGTCAGTTGGATGTACAAAGCGGCGATTGTCCGGAAAACGGATTGTATGTGGCAACCAATCAGGAAGGCATCAATGGCGCAACGGTCATATTGTACCCGGATGTACTGGATGAATGTGCAAAAATGGCGGGAGGAGATATCTATCTGCTTCCCTCCAGTATTCATGAATTTATATTTTTCAGCAGAGATTTATTGGGAAATGAGAGAGAATTAAAAGAAATGGTATCAGAAGCAAATCGTACGGTGGTTGCTCCTACGGAGGTGTTGTCGGAAAATATCTATTATTATAATCAGCATGAAAAAATATTAAAGATAATTGAATAAAATAAATAGAAGGATACTGCCTGTTACAGCGCTTTTTTCATTGACAAAAGAATATTCATGACATAGAATGAGAATAGGATTCTAGGGATAAATCAATACAATGGGGAGGAAAAAAATTTGGCTGACAGTTATATTTCGAGGAGAGATAAAATTGTTGCAGCTGCTATTGAGTTGATCGGAGATTTAGGATTACATGCTCTTACAACTAAAAATCTGGCATGGAAAGAAAATATTTCTGAAGCTTTAATTTACAAGTATTTTGGAGGTATCAATGAGGTTTTATCAGAGGTAGTAAAAGAATATGCGGCATTTGATATGAATATCCAAAAGACCGTAGACCGGCTGGATGGGACCTACATGGATAAAATCAAATACTATGCCGATACATATGCCACATACTACGATAACTATATCGGTATGGGAGCCATCATGTTGCACTATGAAGAGCTTTTGCATTTATCGGATACCAGAGAGACGATATCTGAATGTATTTTAAAGAGAAATGAATTCGTTTGCGGGCTTTTTGAAAAAGCAATTGAGAACAAAGAAATTCGGGCTGTTTTTTCACCAAAGGAGCTGACATTGATTTTTAATGGTATTTTTTCCGAGGGATTGATCGAACGGAGAACCCGTTATTCAAGAAAGAGCTTTCGCATAGAGATAAAGGAAATGATTAACCGGATTGACAGAATGCTTAGGTTGTAATATAGGAGGAGTTATGTCATGAAAATTTTAATTGCAGAAGACGATGTAGCAAATGCAAAATTTTTATCTAAATATTTAAGTAAATTCGGAGAAGTGGTGATTACACCTGACGGCATTGCAGCAGTTGATGAATTTGTGAACTCTTTGGAAAAGGGAGAACGGATCGATCTGGTCTGTCTGGATATTATGATGCCGAAGATTGACGGCTATAAGGTTCTTGCATCCATCAGAACTGCTGAGCGCAAGCATGGTGTGTCGAGAATGCTGAGATCCAAGGTGATCATGACAAGTGCTTTGGATGAGGCAAGCTTTGACAGTAAGCTTGCAAGTGAGGATTATGACGATTATATTTGTAAACCGATTGATATTATGAAGTTTAATGAGATTTTGAAAAAGCTTGATATTATCTAGGACATCAGAAATATGGATTTATTTACTTATATGAGGGAGAATTTTCAGGATGATGATTCTCCCCTTGCAAAACGGATTCGTCCGGAAACATTGGATGAGATGGTTGGACAGGAACACATTATCGGCAAAGATAAGCTTTTGTATCGTGCAATTAAAGCTGATAAATTGCGGTCCCTTATTTTTTATGGTCCGCCGGGAACAGGGAAAACAACACTGGCCATGGTCATTGCCCATACGACGCAGGCGGAATTCCGGCAGTTAAATGCAACAACTGCAGGTAAAAAGGATATGGAGCAGGTGATTCGTGAGGCAAAGGATATCCGGGGAATGTATGGAAGAAAGACCATACTGTTTATTGATGAGATCCATAGATTCAATAAATCCCAGCAGGATTATCTGCTGCCGTTTGTAGAAGACGGAACGGTTATCTTAATTGGCGCAACAACGGAAAATCCGTATTTTGAAGTGAACGGAGCTTTAATTTCCAGGTCGAATATTTTCCAGCTGAAACCGCTTTCCAAAGAGAATATCAAAACGCTGATCCTGAAGGCTGTTTATGACCGGAAGGGAATGGGAGCTTTTGATGCATGCATAGATGAGGATGCGGCAGAGTTTTTGAGTGATATGGCGGGCGGGGATGCAAGAAATGCCCTGAACGCAGTAGAGCTCGGAATTTTGTCAACGGAGAGGAATCCGGAGGACGGAAAGATTCATATTACACTGTCTGTGGCAGAAGAGTGTATTCAAAAACGCGCCATACGGTATGATAAGGATGGGGATAATCATTACGATATTATTTCTGCCTTTATAAAAAGCATGCGCGGCTCAGATCCGGATGCTGCCGTATTCTATCTGGCAAAGATGTTATATGGAGGAGAAAGTGTAACCTTTATTGCCAGAAGAATTATGATATGTGCCAGTGAGGATGTCGGAAATGCAGATCCGAATGCAATCTGTGTGGCAGCCGCCTGTGCGCAGGCCGTTGAACGGGTTGGTATGCCGGAGGCGCAGATTATCCTTGCACATGCCGCAATTTATGTTGCCTGTGCACCAAAGAGTAATTCTATTGTCAATGCAATTGATTCCGCCATGGAGACTGTTTCCCATGAAAACACGGGACAGGTTCCACCGCACCTGCGGGATGCCCATTACAGTGGATCGGAAAAACTGGGACATACAGGATATCTGTATGCGCATAATTATCCGAATCACTATGTAGAACAACAGTATCTTCCGGACGAGCTTGTGGGCAGATGTTTTTATGAACCATCGGATAATGGGTATGAGCAGAAGATTCAGGCTTATTTCCGGAAAATCGGGAAAGGAATAAAGCAGGATGATTAAACGAATACTGGCATTGCTGCTGGCTGTGCTGCTGTTGGCAATCGTAGTTTTGACCTTTATATGCGGAATTACCGGAAGCCGATATTTTATCGGAATGTTGTTTTTGTGTATTACCGTTCCGATTCTATGTTATGCAATAGCACTTGTGGCAAGACTGCTAAAGGGGAAAAGTAATGAACTGAAGCAGGAAATGCAGAACGAACAGGAAACAGATACGGCATCGGTTTCGGAGAATCAGGAAAAATGAAGGAGATTGTTGAAAAGAAAAGATTTTTCTGATATACTCTTAGAAGTTAAAAATGGAGACGAGGTACAGAGGAATGAGTTTATTATCGGAATGGCGTGAATATGCATATGGCTTTGATGACAGAACACCGGAAGGAAAGAAATTTTGGTTTGATTATTTTCAGGCGGAGAAGGCTATATACGAAGAAATACTTTCTGATCCTGCAGCTGACCCGGTAAAAGGAACCGTAAAGGAATTAGCAGAGAGATTCCATGTCAGTATACAGACCATGATCGGTTTCCTTGACGGAATTGACGAAAGCCTTTTGGAGCCCAATCATCTGGATGAGGTTACTGAAGATTCGGAAGTTCTTCTTGGCATTGATTATGAGAAGCTCTATATGAATATGGTCGGATATAATGCAGAATGGTTATATACCCTTCCTCAATGGGAAGCGATTCTGTCCGAGGAAAGAAGAGCGGAGCTTTATAAGATTGAAAAAACATCCAAAACACTGGTCAAGCCTCCAAAAGTGGGAAGAAATGATCCATGCCCATGTGGAAGCGGTAAAAAATATAAGAAGTGTTGTGGAAAGTAAGGAAAGGCAGTGCAGAAAATCTGTACTGCTTTTTTTATATGTAGACGGCAGATCCTGACAGTAGATTTTTGGATTCAAACAAAATCAAAGGGGGATGCTATATGGCTTCATTAAATCCGGAACAAAAAAGAGCAGTTTGTCATACGGAAGGCCCGATGCTGGTGCTTGCAGGTCCGGGCTCCGGAAAGACAACGGTTATTACACACAGAATTAAACATCTGATTATGGAAAAGCAAGTCTGTGAATCCAATATATTGGTCATCACATTTACAAAAGCAGCGGCGAATGAGATGAAAAGCAGATTTTCCATGTTGATGCAAAGGGATACGGAGGTTATCTTCGGAACCTTTCATTCCGTTTTTTTTCAGATACTCAGACAGACCCTCGGATATGATGCGGCGGTGGTGATAAAAGAAACGGAAAGATATAAACTGATTCGCGATCTGATTACAAAGTATCAGATGCATTATGATGGGCAGGATGCATTTGCCGCCTGTATTTTGTCGGAACTTGGACTTGTGAAAGGGAAGATGCTGGATATAAAAACTTATTGCAGCCGGAACATGAAACAGGAAGATTTCCGCCTGATTTATACGGAATATGAAAAAGAGTTAAGGAAAAGAAATCTGATTGATTTTGACGATATGCTTGTTATGTGTTACAGGCTGTTGTGCAGCAGGCAGGATATTTTGGAAAGCCTTAGAAACAGATTTCTCTATATTTTGATTGATGAGTTTCAGGATATTAACCGGATTCAGTATGAGATTGTCAGACTGCTGGCAGGAAATCATGGAAATCTTTTTGCTGTAGGAGATGACGATCAGTCTATTTACAGCTTCAGAGGTTCTGACCCGGGTATTATGCTGGGCTTTGCCAAAGATTTTCCGAAAGCGGAAACCGTGTATCTGTGCAGAAATTACAGGTGCAGCTATGAAATTGTAAAAGCTTCAAAACGCCTGATTGAAAATAACCAAAACAGATATGAGAAGCAGCTGCTTGCAGCATCCGGCCAAAAAAATGGAACAGAGGGCCTTCATGTGATTACAGTGGATAATCCGAAGGAAGAATATGAAGATATCTGTAACTGTATGCTTGAGATGAAAAAACAGCAGATTTCATGGAAGCGTATGGCAGTTCTTTATAGAACCAATACGGAACCGGAGCTGTTAATGAAAAAGCTGACGGAATATAATATTCCGTTTCAAATAAAAGATGGTATTCCGGATCTGTTTCAGCATTTTGCAGTTCAGGATATTATGGCATATCTGAAGCTTGCTGCGGGAGAAAAGAACAGAACGTTTTTCCTTCGGATTCTGAACAAACCGGACAGGTGTCTTCCAAGAGAGATTTTTTGGGAAGAGCAGACAGATTGGAACAGATTGTACGAACGACTGGAGAAAACTCCGGAAGCGCTTTGTCAGTTAGAGCTTTTCAAACAGAATCTGGACAGACTTGCCGGACTTCGTCCTTATGCGGCAATCAATTATATCAGGAAGGGAATGGGGTATGACGCTTATATCAGGGAATTCGCCCTGTCCAGGGGGATTGATGCACAGGAATACCTGGAGCTTTTTGATACAATGATGGATATGGCAAAGACCTGTTCCACATATCAGGTCTGGTTCCGGTCAGTCAGACAATATCAGGAAACGGTCAAAGAGAAAAACAAACTGCAGGCTGGTTCCGGGGATATGGTTACGCTGGCCACCATGCACGGCGCCAAAGGTCTGGAATTTGACCGGGTATGGATTTTAAATGCAGCAGAGGGCCGGACCCCGCATAAAAAGGCTGTAAAAGAAGGAAAGATTGAAGAAGAGAGAAGAATGTTCTATGTGGCGGTCACAAGGGCCAGACAGGAGCTGTATATCTATGTGCCAAAAGAAATCCACAAAAAGCCGGTCGGGGTTTCCAGATTTGTTACTGAAATGATAAAAAACGGGACGGATTAATCATTTTCCGGCATGGCATTAAATTCCATTTCATCCAGAATTTCATCGAATGCATCAGCGGCAATTTCAAATTCATCATCCGTGTCAATTGTGATCAGTTCGAAGGCTCCGTTTTCAGCTTCGGCATATCTGTAGAGCAATACATCATTCTCTTCATAGCCGTCAGGAGTTTTTACAGGGAGCAGGGCAATATAGGTTTGGTTTCCGGCAGGAAAAATGGAGATAATTTCACACTCGATCTCTGAACCATCATCTAAGGTAAGCGTCATCATATCCATTTCATCTTTTGTTTCATCAAAGTTTTTTGCCATTTCATATTCCTCTTTTCTTGTTTTCTTTCAAAATTTTATACAATTTCTTTGCATTTGTCCATGTTTTTATGATTTCTGATATCTAAGATTGGGAATTTATTGAATTCCGAAGAAGTTTATGCTATAGTTTTTATGTGGCCGGATTTACAAAATCCGGTATACGAAAATCCATGGGAGGACTTATTTTATGAAAAAAATAGCATATATCGCTTCAGAGTGCGTACCGTTTATTAAGACCGGCGGGCTGGCAGATGTTGTAGGTACACTTCCGAAGATATTTGATAAAAATGAATATGATGTGAGGGTAATTATTCCGAATTATCTTTGTATACCGAATAAATACAGAGAAAAGATGCAATACCTTACACATTTTTATATGGATATCGGATATAAGAATGAATATGTAGGAATCATGTATATAGAATATGAGGGCGTAAAGGTATACTTCATAGACAATGAGTATTATTTTAACGGATTTACCCCGTATGGAGACGTAAAATGGGATATAGAGAAGTTCTGTTATTTTTCAAAGGCGGCGCTTTGTATTCTTCCTGTCATTGGATTCCAGCCGGATATTGTGCACTGTCATGACTGGCAGGCAGGTTTGGTTCCGGTATATATTAAGACCATTTTTGCAGGAAATCCTTTTTACAGCGGCATGAAATCTGTTATGACCATACACAATCTTCAGTTTCAGGGAAGATGGGATATTAAGACTGTGCAGGCTTATTCGGGACTCCCGGGCTATGTGTTTACGCCGGATAAGCTGGAGGTTATGCGCGATGCAAGCATGCTGAAAGGCGGACTGGTTTATGCAGATAAGATTACGACTGTCAGCAATACGTATGCGAGAGAAATTCAGACCCCGTATTACGGGGAGGGATTAGAAGGACTGTTAAGTGCCAGATGGCAGTCCTTATGGGGAATTGTAAACGGAATCGATTATGAAGTATGGAATCCGGATACGGATCCGCAGATTTATCAGAATTATAATGTGGATAATTTCCGCGAGCTGAAGAAAATCAATAAGCTGGAATTGCAAAAGGAGTGCGGGCTTCCGCAGGATGAGAGCCAGTTTGTGATCGGTATCATTTCCCGTCTGACGGATCAGAAGGGACTGGATCTGGTTGACCGGATTATGAATGATATCTGTTGTGACGGCGTACAGTTTATTGTGCTGGGAACCGGAGACCACAGATATGAGGATATGTTCCGTTATTATCAGGGGATTCATCCTGCAAAGGTTTCTGCCAATATTTATTATTCCGATGAGCGTTCTCATAAGATGTATGCCGGCTGCGATGTGATGTTGGTGCCGTCCAGATTTGAACCTTGCGGACTGACGCAGCTGATGGCGCTTCGTTATGGTACGGTGCCGCTTGTCAGAGAAACAGGCGGTCTGAATGATACGGTGGATGCATATAATCAGTTCGAAAATACCGGCACAGGATTTTCCTTTTCGAACTATGATCCATATGAATTGCTCAATACGATCAATTATGCAAAGGAAATATATTACAATCATAAGGAAGCCTGGTATGGGATTGAAGAACGCGGCATGAAGGTAGATTACTCATGGGATAATTCAGCAAATATCTATCGGGATTTGTATGAGTCCCTTTAAATAAAGGCTGCAGAACATAACAAAGGGCAGGAGATGTATCGTGCATTTTCTGCCCTTTTTCAAAAAAGGAGAGAAATCTATGGCATTTGACGGAATTGTAATTTCCGATATTGTTTCAGAGCTTCGGCATACGATCTTAGGAGGCAGGATTTACAAAATATATCAGCCGGAACAGGATGAATTGAATATCGTTATAAAAAGTCAAAAAGAAAACTATCGGTTACTGCTTTCTGCAGATGCCAGCCTGCCTCTTGTTTATCTGATGTCCCATACAAAGGAAAATCCAATGGCAGCACCGAATTTCTGCATGCTGCTCAGAAAATATATCGGTAACGGACGGTTGATCGATATCAGACAGCCGGGATTTGAAAGAATTGTGGAATTTACCATTGAACATCTGGATGAAATGGGCGATCTGTGCAGAAAAAAACTGATAATTGAAATTATGGGAAAACACAGCAACATTATCTTTACCGACGATGCCGGCATGATCATTGACAGTATCAAGCACATATCGCATTTTGTCAGTTCTGTCCGGGAGGTCCTGCCGGGCAGGAGGTATGTGTATCCACCGTCAGGGGATAAGAAAAATCCGCTCCTTCTTGATGCTTCTATGTTTGCGGAAGCAATCTGTAAACCGCTCCCGCTTGCAAGAGCGGTCTATGGGTCCATCACGGGATTCAGTCCGTTGATGGCGAATGAATTGGCCTATCGGGCCGGCATGGATGCCGGTCTGCCGGCGAATGCGCTGACTGCGGTACAGCTTGACTGCCTGTACGGTGCCTTTGATAAGATGATGCAGGATATCCGTGGGGAAATATACTGTCCGCAGATTGTATTTCAGGGAAATATTCCGATTGAATTTTCATCCGTTCCCCTGACGATGTATCAGGACATGACGATTGAGAAGCGGCAGACAATTTCCGCCGTATTGGAAGAGTATTATTATAAAAAAAGCCTCATAACCAGAATCCGGCAAAAATCGTCTGACTTACGGAAGATTGTCTCTACAGCCATAGAGCGGACGGCCAAAAAATATGATCTGCAGAAAAAACAGCTGCAGGATACAGAATCCAGGGAACAGTACCGCATATATGGTGAATTGATCAATACCTATGGATATGATGTCAGACAGGGAGCCGACAGCTTTTGTGCATGGAATTATTATACCAATGCAGAAACGGAAATCCCGCTTGAACCATCCATACCGGTCATGGAAAATGCAAAAAGATATTTTGCAAAGTATAACAAATTAAAAAGAACGTATGAAGCGTTGTCTAAGCTTACGGTAGAAACGGAAGAAGAGCTGGAATACCTGCAGTCTGTATCTGTTTTTCTGGATATGACTACAGATGAGGAAACACTGGCACAGGTAAAAGAAGAGCTGATAAAGAGCGGCTATATCAAAAGCCGGCTTCACGGACAGAATACGAAAAAAACAGCAAAGAGCAAACCGCTGCATTATATTTCTTCCGATGGATTCCATATGTATGTAGGAAAGAATAATCTGCAAAACGATGAGTTGACCTTTCAATTCGCCAACGGAGGAGATATGTGGTTCCATGCAAAAAAAATGCCCGGCTCCCATGTGATCGTCAGGTTAAATGGGGCGGAAGAGCTTCCTGACACAACCTATGAGGAGGCGGCCAGACTTGCAGCCTACTATTCTTCCGGACGGACCAGCCCAAAGGTAGAGATTGATTATACAGAAAGAAAGAATCTGAAAAAACCGCCGGCTGCCAGACCGGGATTTGTCATCTATCATACAAATTATTCGATGATAGTGAGACCGGAGATCGACGGTATCTTAAAGCAGCCGTAATAAAACGGGAAAGTGCAGGCAGACACAGGTTGGGAATAAAATGTTTGATTTTTGTTCCTGATTGAAGTATAATATAGTATCTGTTGATTGTGAGGAGAGACATATGATTAAGAGTATGACGGGCTTTGGTCGAAGTGAGATCAGTACCGGGGAACGCAGAATTGTTGTAGAGATAAAATCGGTCAATCACAGATTTTGTGACGTTAATATTAAGATGCCGAAAAAGCTCAGCTTTTTTGAAACGGCAATCCGCACATATCTGAAGAAATATATTGAGCGTGGAAAGGTTGATGTATTTATCACATATGAGGATTATACCGAGAATAAGGTTTCGGTTAAATATAACAAAGAGCTTGCGGCGGAGTACATGAAATATTTTGACGAAATGGCACACGATTTCGAATTGGAAAATGTTTTGCACCCTTCCGTTTTGGGTGGTTTTCCTGATGTGCTGACGTTGGAGGAACAGACTGTTGATGAAGAGGAGCTATGGAATCTGCTCCGGCAGGCGATAGATGAGGCGGCGGAGAAATTTGTCCGTTCCCGTATGGACGAGGGCGAAAATCTGAAAAATAATCTGACGGAAAAACTGCGGCATATGATTACCATTGTCGATTATATTGAAGAGATAGCGCCGCAGCTGGTCACGGAATACAGGCAGAAGCTTTTGGATAAAGTTGCAGAACTGCTTGGAAATACAGCCATAGATGAAAACAGGATTGCAACAGAGGTTGTGATTTATGCGGATAAGATCTGTGTGGATGAAGAGACTGTCCGGTTAAAGAGTCATATTGAGAGTACCCTGAAGATACTGGAGGATGGCGGAAGCGTCGGAAGAAAACTGGACTTTATTGCACAGGAGATGAACAGGGAGGCCAATACTATTTTATCCAAAGCAAATTCTCTGGATGTATCCAACAGAGCCATTGAATTGAAGACAGATATCGAAAAGGTGAGAGAACAGATTCAGAATTTGGAGTAATGCGTATGATTAACAAAGGATCATTAATTGTAATTTCAGGCTTTTCAGGTGTTGGAAAGGGAACCGTTGTCAAACGGCTTGTTGCAGATTATGGATATGATCTGTCCGTCTCGGCGACCACCAGACCGCCGCGGGATGGGGAAGTACACGGCAGAGAGTATTTCTTTATGGACAGAGGAGAATTTGAAAATCTGATTGATTATGGCGGCTTTATAGAATGGACACAATATGTGGAGAATTATTACGGGACGCCAAAGAAATATGTGGAAGAAAGTCTGGGCCGGGGAAAAAATATTATACTGGAAATAGAAGTGATGGGGGCAATGAAGATTAAGGAGCAGTATCCGGAGGCGTTATTGATTTTTATTGCAGCGCCGAGTATCAAAAGCCTGCGCGAACGTCTGGCCGGACGCGGAACAGAAAATGATGCGGCAATCCGGAAACGTCTGAAGAAAGCAACGGAAGAGGCGGCTGATATGGAGCAGTATGATTATGTTGTTATTAATGACGATCTGGAGGAGTGTATTGCAACCGTTCATGCGATCATCCAGAGCTATGCCTGCAGAAAGGCAAATAACATGGATTTTATTCAAAGCATAAAAAATGAATTAAAAGAGACATTGTAGATAGTATATGAAGAAAGGGGACATTATTTATGTTACATCCATCATACACAGACCTGATGGCAGTTGTGAATTCTGATGTAGAGCCGGGAGAACATCCTGTTGTACAAAGCAGATATTCGATTGTTCTGGCAACGGCAAAACGGGCAAGGGAGATTATCAGCGGACAGGATGCGCTGATTGATTCCTCCAGCAACAAACCGTTATCCATTGCAGTTGAAGAATTGTATAACGGCAAAGTAAAAATTGTCGGTGACGAAGAGACAGAACAGGATTGAGGAAAGCTGCCACCGGCAGGTTTTCTTGCATACTCTGGGATACAGAGGTTGTTGCAGCATGCGCAGCAGCCTCTTGTTTTTACTTATAAAAAGAACAGGAGAGGGATATGAAAGCAGAAGAATTGTTTGAAGGCCTTGTCTATGAGGTCATATGCGGAAATCAAGAAATCGAGATTGAACATATATATCATGATTCCAGAAAGGTTACACCTAATAGCCTGTTTTTCTGTATCAGTGGTGTTCATTCCGACGGCCATTCCTATATTGCAGATGTCATAAAAAAAGGAGCTTCCTGCATTGTTGTGGAAAAAGATGTGGCCCCCGTCGAGAATGTATTGATCATAAAAACGCCGGATACAAAAGCTGCAATGGGAGTAATCAGCAGTCATTTTTATGGAGATCCGTCCAAACAGCTGACCGTGATCGGTATTACCGGAACGAAAGGAAAGACCACTACGACATACATGATCAGGGAAATGCTGATGGCGGCCGGGCATAAAACCGGTCTGATCGGAACAATAGAAATTATGGATGGAAAAACGGTTACGCCGGCGAACCATACTACGCCGGAATCCATTGTGATTCACGAAAAGCTTCGTGACATGGTGGACAACGGACTGGACAGTGTGGTAATGGAGGTGTCTTCCCAGGGACTGATGCTTTCCAGAGTTGCGGGAGTGGAATTCGATTATGCAATATTTTCCAACCTTTCCAGAGATCATATCGGACCGAATGAGCATAGTTCCTTTGAAGAATATGCAATGTGGAAAAGCCGTTTGTTTACGATGTGCAAGGTCGGAATTTTTAACGGGGATGATCCGCATGTGGATATTATGACCCAATCCGCAACCTGTAAGATTATCAGATATGGAATGAACGGCGACTATGAGTACCGGGCGGGAGCCCATCAATTATACAGCAGAAACGGGCATCTGGGGATTGAATATGAGTTGTCCGGTATTAAAAATGGAAAAATACAGGTTAATCTGCCGGGTAATTTCAGTATTTACAATTCACTTGCCGCCATTGCTGTTGCAAATGAAATGCATGTGCCGTTTGATAAGATAAAAGAGATTCTGACAAAAATCAGGGTAAAGGGCAGAGTGGAACTGGTTCCGATATCCGATCAGTTTACGGTTGTGATTGATTATGCACATAACGCCATGAGCCTTGAGAGTATTCTGGAAACAATGAAAGAGTATCATCCGAAACGTCTGATATGTCTGTTCGGCTGCGGCGGGAACCGGTCTAAGGACAGACGGTATGAAATGGGAGAAGTGTCCGGCAATCTGGCGGATCTGACGATCATTACTTCCGATAATCCCCGGTTTGAAGAACCGCTTGCCATTATGAACGACATTAAACTTGGAATGCAAAAAACCAAGGGAAAATATATTGAGATTGAAAACCGGAAAGAAGCCATCCGCTATGCCATTATGCATGCAGAAAAAGGAGATGTCATTGTTCTTGCAGGGAAAGGACATGAGGATTATCAGGAAATACAGGGGAAAAAGTACCATATGGATGAAAGAGACCTGATCAGAGAAATTTTGGAGGAAGAAGATGTCAAAAAAATATGCGGATATAATAATCGATATTTCGCATGAGGCAATCGACCGATCTTTTCAATATGAGATTCCGAAGGCCTTGGAGGAACAGGTACAGATCGGAACCCAGGTTGTCATTCCTTTTGGAAAGGGGAACCATCCAAGAAAAGGATATGTGACGGGAATTTCGGAACAGCCCGCATATGATGAACATAGAATCAAACAGATTACAGAGGTGGTAAAACGGTCTGTTGCCGCACCGAATAAACTGATTGCGCTTGCGGCATGGATCAGGGAGACATACGGCTCCACCATGATCCAGGCGTTAAAGACCGTGCTGCCTGTAAAAAAGACGGTAAAGGCTTCCGCTTATACCGCTTCGGCTTTACTGGATGATACATCCATGAACGGGAAACCGGAGATTGTGCTGAATCCTGCGCAGCAGAGTATTGTTGACCGGTTTGCATCAGATCTGGAATCAGACCGGCATCATACATATCTGTTGCACGGAGTGACTGGAAGCGGAAAAACGGAAATATACGTCAGGGCAATAGAAAAGGTCGTTGCAAAGCACAAACAGGCCATTGTTTTGATTCCGGAAATTGCACTTACCTATCAGACAGTCAGATATTTCAGAGCTTATTTTCATGACAGAGTGACAGTCATAAATTCCAGACTCAGTGCAGGCGAAAAATATGATCAGTTTATGAAAGCAAAAAAAGGAGAGGTGGATGTGGTGATTGGCCCCAGATCTGCGCTGTTTGCCCCATTTGAGCATCTGGGACTGATTATTATAGATGAAGAGCATGAGAACAGCTATAAGAGTGAATATCCGCCCAGATATCATGCCAGGGAAACCGCAATCAAACGTGCGCAACTGGAAGGGGCGAGTGTGATCTTAGGGTCAGCCACTCCGTCTGTAGAGAGTTATCAGAAGGCAATGAACGGAGAATATGTTCTGTGGACCTTACCGGAACGGGCTTCCGGCGGTGCCCTGGCAGAAACCTCCGTGGTAGATTTACGGGAAGAGCTGCGGCGCGGGAACCGTTCCGTAATCAGCAGCGAACTGGCTTCTGACATACGGGACAGACTGGATAAAAAACAGCAGATCATGTTATTTATCAATAAAAGAGGTTACAATAGTTTTATATCATGCAGAAACTGCGGAGAAGCTCTGAAGTGTCCGCATTGTGATGTTTCACTGACAAAGCATCAGGGAAACCGGCTGCTGTGCCACTACTGTGGATACAGTATGATCCAGCCGGATATATGTCCCTCCTGTAAATCCAGACTGATCGGAGGTTATGGGACGGGGACCCAGAAGGTAGAGGAGGAGATTCACCGCCTGTTTCCGGATGCTGCAACTATCAGAATGGATAAAGATACAACCTCTGTAAAAAATGCCCATGAGAGATTGCTGGAGCAGTTTGAGAACCGGGAAGCTGACATTCTGATCGGAACCCAGATGATTGTGAAAGGACATGATTTTTCCAATGTGACCCTGGTCGGGATTCTGCTTGCAGATCTGACCCTGTTCCATAATGATTACAGAGCAGGGGAGCGTACCTTTGATCTTCTTGCACAGGCGGCTGGCCGGGCCGGAAGAGGCCGCATACCCGGAAAAGTGGTGATACAGAGTTACCAGCCGGAGCATTATGCGATAGTGAGTGCAGCAAAACAGGATTACAGAATGTTTTATGAGTCGGAATACGCTTACAGGCAAATGATGAAATATCCCCCTGTCTGGAATATGATGGTGATATTGCTGACATCAAAAGAAGAACTCCTGCTGGATGCAGAGGCAGGCCTGTTGGCGGATAAGCTGAAGCTGATATTTGCAGAAGACGGACAGATGCAGATGATCGGTCCGTCGGTTCCTGTAATTGCAAAAATAAAAGATATCTATCGCAGGGTTGTATATGTAAAACATAACCGATATAATAAGCTGGTGGAAATCAAAGATTATACCGAAGTCTATATTGAACAGCAGAAGCTGGATGAGCAGATCAATGTCATATTTGATTTTAATCCAATGAATATATATTAAGGAGAGAAAGATGGCAACAAGAAATATACGAATAGATGGTGACAGTATTTTAAGAAAGGTTTGTAAACCTGTCAAGGAGATGAATTTCAGAACCTCCGTTTTGATCGACGATATGTTTGATACCATGCATGCGGCAAACGGCGTGGGACTGGCGGCTCCCCAGGTAGGTATCCTGAAGAGGATTGTCGTCATTGACGTGGGAGACGGAACCCCATTAACTCTGATCAATCCCGAGATTACAGAGGAAGAAGGGGAACAGCTTGGAAGTGAAGGGTGTCTGAGCCTGCCGGGTCTGAGCGGGAATGTCAAAAGACCAATGCGTGTGGTATGCAAAGCACTTGACAGAGAAATGAGGGAGATTACCGTAGAAGGAGAAGGCCTGCTCGCAAGAGCAATCTGTCATGAGCTTGACCATCTGGACGGAATTTTATATAAGGACAGGGCAGAAGACGGTTTATATGAGACAGAGTAGGAATCAGCTGCCAAAGGAGAAAAGATGAAGGTTGTTTATATGGGAACGCCGGCATTTGCAGTTGCACCGCTTACGGCCATTGCAGATGCAGGTCATGAGATAGCTGCCTGTTTTACACAGCCGGATAAACCGAAAGGAAGAGGGAAAAATCTGCTTCCGCCGGCGGTAAAGGTAAAGGCACAGGAACTTCAGATACCGGTATACCAGCCGGCCAGACTGAAGAAGGAAGAAAATACAGAGCTGCTGCAGAGACTGCAGCCGGATGTCATTGTGGTTGCCGCTTATGGCCAGATTTTACCGGAATCGATACTGCAGATACCCAAATACGGGTGTATCAATATTCACGCCTCACTGCTGCCGAAATACAGAGGAGCGGCTCCGATAGAATGGGCGATTATAAACGGTGAGACAGAGACAGGGGTTACCACCATGTATATGGATAAGGGACTGGATACGGGAGATATGATCGAAAAAGTCATAGTTCCGATTGACAGCAGGGAAACGGGGGAGACCCTGCACGATAAATTATCTGCAGCAGGCGCGGCGTTGATTCTTTCCACATTGGATCAGCTGGAAAAGCAGACCGCAGTCAGAACTCCTCAGGAGGATGCCTTAAGCAGCTATGCTTCCATGCTGAAGAAGGAAATGGGAGAATTGGATTTTACCATGTCCGCAGCAGAACTTGACCGCAGGATACGGGGATTACAGCCCTGGCCATGTGCATATACCTTTATACATGGAAAAAACGTAAAGATATATGATGCTGCTGTACAGATACAGGATGCCGGAGCCGTACCGGGAGAGATCCTTTGCGTCACGAAGAAAACCTTTACGGTAGCCTGCGGGAAAGATGCGCTTGTGATAAAGAAACTGCAGCCGGAAGGAAAAAAACTGATGGATACGGCCGCATTTTTAGCAGGCAACCGTCTGATGGCGGGTGAAAAACTGGGACGTGAAAAACAGACAGAGAATGGTTGAGAACATGGATAGAAGTACCAGAGAGATTGTATTGGACATATTGCTTGATATAGAAAAAAATCATACCTTCAGCGATCATGCATTGCATACGGCCCTGCGTGCAAATCAGTTTATGAATAAACAGGACCGGGCTTTTATTACCCGTATGACAGAAGGAGTGACGGAATGGAGAATCAGGCTGGATTATATGATCGACCGGTTTTCAAATAAAAAGATCAGACAGTGCCGGCCGGTCATCCGGGCAGTTTTACGCATGGGATGCTATGAAATCATTTATATGGACGCCATACCGGCTGCCGTCACCTGCAATGAATATGTGAAGCTTACGGAAATGCGGGGATTTGGACAATTAAAGGGATTTGTAAATGCAGTTTTAAGAAATATCTGCCGGAACCGGGATTCTATCAGATATCCGATACAAAAGGAGGATCCGGTTTCGTACTTTTCCGTACAGTATTCTGTGGCCCCGGAGGTCGTCCGGCTGCTGCTTTCCGATTATGAACCGGAACGGGTAAATACAATATTGAATGCCTGTATATCGGACCGGGAAACCTGCATCCGTGTTCACACAGACCGGATATCGGTGGAGAAGCTTGTAAAGCTTTTGGAGGAGGACAAAATTACTGTCAGACACGGAGACTATCATGCGACGTCTCTTTATATATCGGATTATGATTATATCAGACGTGTACCGGGATTCTCAGAAGGATATTTTACGGTGCAGGATGAAAGCTCCAGTCTCGCCGTTGTGGCAGCAGATATCAAACCCGGAGAGCTGGTTCTGGACGTGTGTGCCGCGCCGGGCGGGAAAACCTTATATGCCGCCAGTCTGGCAGGAACCACAGGAACAGTGATTGCCAGGGATATTTCGGAAGAAAAGGTACAGCTGATAGAAGAGAATCTCGAACGGCTTGCAATTACCAATGTAACGACGCAGGTATACGATGCATTATGCACGGATGAAAACCTGATTGACAAAGCGGATTGTGTGATTGCCGACCTGCCATGCTCAGGTCTTGGTATTATGGGAAGGAAAAATGACATAAAATATAATATAACAAAGGAAAAAGTACTTTTACTTGCAGACTTGCAGAGGAAAATACTGCATACTGTATCGAAATATGTGAAACCGGGCGGAAGACTCCTGTTTTCCACCTGTACGATTGACAGTATTGAAAATGAGAAAAATGTCGAATGGTTTTTAAAACATTCGGATTTTGTATTGGAATCCATGGAACCCTGCCTTCCGGCAGCTTTGAAGGAACGTGGTAAAAAAGGATATCTGACTCTGGTACAGGGAGAGGATGCCTGTGACGGCTTTTTTATCGCACGACTGGTTCGAAAACACTGACAGGATGAGGAATACCATGAATACAAACAGTATGACAGACAGGAAAGAGCAAAAAAGAGATATTCGTTCCATGAATCTGGCTGAGCTTACAGAATGGGTCAGGATGGAAGGGGAAGCGGCATTTCGTGCGAAACAGATTTATCAATGGCTGCATGTCAGATTGGTAGAAAAACCGGAGCAAATGACAAATCTTCCGGGCCATCTGATTGAGAAGATCAAAGAACGGGGTATTTATGGAGCCTCCGAGTATACGAGGCTGGTATCAGAGGAAGATGAAACCTCCAAGTTTTTATTTTTGCTGCATGACGGAAATGTTGTGGAAAGTGTGCTGATGAAGTACAGTTATGGAAATTCCGTCTGTATATCTTCACAGGTGGGCTGCAGGATGGGCTGTAGATTTTGCGCGTCTGCAATCGGAGGCCTCATCCGGAATCTGGAACCGTCTGAGATGTTGTCACAGGTTTATCAGATCCAGCGGATATCTGGGGAACGGGTTTCTCATGTAGTCGTCATGGGAACCGGAGAGCCGCTTGATAATTATGATAATCTGCTCCGCTTTATCCGGATGCTGACAGATGAGAACGGACTGCATATCAGCCAGAGGAATATTACTGTTTCAAGCTGTGGAATCGTGCCGGGTATCAGGCGTCTGGCAGAGGAAGGACTGAGTATTACATTTGCGCTTTCTTTACACAGCCCAACGGATGAAGGCAGACAAAAGCTGATGCCTGTCGCAAAAAAATACAGTCTGCAGGAGATTATGGATGCGTGCAGATATTATTTTCTGAAGACCGGGAGAAGGGTAACTTTTGAATATGCACTGGTAAAAGGGGAAAATGATTCTCCGGAGCAGGCAAAGCAGCTTGCGGAGCTGGTAAGAGGCATGAATTGTCATATCAATCTGATACCGGTCAATCCAATTAAAGAGCGGGACTTTTGTCGTTCCGGGAAGAATTCTGTTGAAAAATTCAAATATATACTTGAAAAAAACCAAATAAATGTTACTATTAGAAAGAGTATGGGCAGAGATATTGAGGCTGCCTGTGGTCAGCTCCGTAGAAAATATGAAGAAACAAAAGAGTCTCTTTAGACAGGGGGATGAAAATGAAATCTGACGGAAAAACAGATGTTGGAAAAAAACGTACACAGAATCAGGACAGCATATTTTTTACAGATGTGTCTATTGGACCTTTACCGAATCTGTATATTGTTGCAGACGGTATGGGAGGACATAAGGCAGGGGACGTTGCGTCTAAAACTGCGATTGAATGTGTGACGGAATATATCAGGGAAAGTACCATTTCCAATCCTGTGACAGTATTAAAGCGCGCCATTATATACGCAAACGATAAGATTTATAAAATGTCCCGGGAAAAAGAGGATTATAGTGGAATGGGAACTACTTTCGTGGCAGCCGTTGTGGATGAAAATAATATGTATGTTGTAAATATAGGCGACAGCAGATTATATGTGATCGATGATATGATCAGGCAGGTAACACTTGACCATTCCCTGGTAGAGGAGCTTATCCGGACGGGACAGTTAGACAGAAACAGAGGCAGAAACCATCCGGAGAAAAATATTATAACAAGAGCGCTGGGAATCGCACAGGAGGTCACACCGGACTTCTTTGAGATTACCTTGAAGGAAAATGATAAAATTCTTCTCTGTTCGGATGGATTATCCAATATGATTGAAGACGATGAGATGAAAGATATTATATTGGAAAATCAGAATTTAGAAGATGCCGTGAATAAGATGATAGACCGGGCAAATTATTATGGCGGAAAAGACAATATATCCGTAATATTAGCCGTGAAATAGATGTGAGGTGTAAAAATGTTAAATCCAGGAATGATACTGAGTAATCGGTATGAGATCATAGAAACCGTGGGCTCAGGCGGAATGTCTGAGGTATATAAGGCAAAATGTCATGTATTGAACAGATATGTTGCGATCAAAATATTAAAGCCGGAATTCAGCGCTGATTCAAATTTTGTTTCCAAATTCCGTGTTGAGGCACAGTCAGCCGCCGGATTGTCTCATCCGAATATCGTGAATGTATATGATGTAGGAGAAGATAACGGTATTTATTATATTGTTATGGAGCTTGTAGAAGGCATAACCTTAAAGGAGTATATACAGAAAAACGGCAGGCTGTCAGCAGAGCAGGTGCTGGATTTTTCCATCCAGATCGCACAGGGTCTGGAAGTGGCACATGAAAATCATACGATTCACAGGGATATCAAGCCGCAAAATATTATTGTAGCGAAAAACGGAAGCCTGAAGGTAACGGATTTTGGTATTGCCAGAGCCGCTTCCTCCAACACCATGACCTCAAGCGGTATGGGAAGCGTTCATTACATATCGCCGGAACAGGCAAGGGGCGGATACAGCGACGAAAGAAGTGATATCTATTCCCTTGGTATTGTCATGTATGAAATGATTACCGGTCATGTGCCGTTTGAAGGGGAAAACAATGTCGCAATTGCACTGATGCATATTCAGGGCGAGATGGTTTCACCGAGAGAATACTATCCGGATATTCCGACCAGTCTTGAAAAAATTATTTTGAAGTGTACCCAGAAGAAGCCGGAGCGCCGTTATCTGACGGCGAATGCCCTGATCGCGGATTTAAAACGGGTACAGGCAAATCCGAATGTTGACTGTGTTGTTGTGCCTCCGGTTGTCAATAATTCTCCGACAGTCAAGATGACATCGGAAGAAATGAAAGCCATTAAAGAGGGACGGCAGTTAAATGAACAGACGGAAGAATCTCCGCATTCGGCCTCAAAGGCCGGACCGCAGGTGGTGGTTCCTGAGATTCATCCTTCGAAGTTTGATGATATCTTCGGAGAAGAGGAGGATGAGGAGGATGAATATGACGAGCCTGTCCGTTTTCAGGCAGAGGATGAAAATGAGTATGATGATCTGGACCCGAATCTGAAGAAGATCATTATGATATCCAGTATTGCGGTTGCCGTAATCATTGCGATTCTGATTCTGGTCATTATCGGTAAGCTCGCAGGCTGGCATTTGTTTGGCGGCGGCTCCGACAAAGACCCGGATACGACAGCTCCAACTGAGATTAGCTCTGAGGAAGAGACAATTCCTATGATTGACGTCGTGGGACTGTATCAGACTGCAGCGGAAGAGCAGTTAAAACGGGCCGGATTTACCAACTACAGATTTGAGGAAAAAACAGACAGTGTGGTGGAGCAGGGCTACGTTATCAGCCAGAATATAGAGGAAGCTACTCCGATTGCTGCAGATGAGACAATCATTATAACAGTATCATCAGGAAAGGAACTGACGAAGGTGCCTGATGTCAGAGGCTATACGGATGAGCAGGCAACCACAATGCTGCAGGAAGCGAATCTTTTGGTTTCACATGGATATGAGTACAGTGAAGATGTCGAAAAGGATTATGTCATTTCACAGGATGTAGATCCGAATTCGGAGGTTCCTGAAGGCACCACTGTAAAAATAACGATCAGTAACGGCAAAGAGGTATTGGAAGCTACCGTTCCTCCGCTTGTGGGAAAAACCGAAGAGGAGGCAAAGGCGGCACTGACAGAGGCAAAGCTCGAAGGGGCGCCTACGTATGCGTTTAGTGATGATGTGGAAGAGGGTAAGGTAATCAGCCAGGAACCGTCTGTGAATACGGTAGTGGAAGAAGGAACCACGGTTTCATATGTTGTGAGCAAGGGAAAAGAAAAAATTACGTACCGTGTGAACTTTACGGGTACAATTACCAATAATATCTTTGATTTTGAAACCTATGGTAACGTAACGGTTAAAATCACATATACGATCGGGGATGCAACCTATAATGTATATAACGGTGCAGCAGGTGCAAGCTCCTTCCCGCTCGATATCAGTGAAGCCGCTCCGATTACAGGTCTGACCCAGAATTCCGGAACCTTCAGCGTACAGATTCTGGATCAGGATGACATGGATGTAACAGGCAGCTTTAATACCGGCGGTATTTCGGCATCCTTTACGCAGGAGTAGGTTAAAATATATGCAGGGAAAGATTGTCAAGGGCATTGGTGGATTTTATTATGTTTATGATAATGGCGGCCGGCTATTTGAATGTCGTGCAAAGGGTGTTTTCAGAAACAGAAATATGAAGCCGCTGGTGGGTGATCAGGTTAAGATTGAAATTTTAGACGAAGAACATAATCTGGGTAATATCACGGAGATATTACCCAGATTTAACTCTTTGGTCAGACCGGCGGCTGCCAATATCGATCAGGCCGTGATTATCTTTGCCATAGCAGAGCCGGAACCGAATTTTAATTTGCTGGACCGGTTTCTGGTCAATATGGAGCAGCAGAATATCCACACGATCATCTGTTTTAACAAGATAGATTTACAGGAATTTGAAGCGAAAAAAAACCAGTGCCTTTCTTACACAGAGGCCGGATATGAAATTTTATTTATCAGTGCAGACAGCGGATATGGCATTGATGCGTTAAAGCGGCTCCTTTGCGGGAAAACAACCGTTTTTGCAGGGCCGTCCGGCGTGGGAAAGTCTTCCACCCTCAATGCGGTAAAGCCGGAGGCAGAAGCACAGACCGGAAGCATCAGTGAAAAGATAAAACGAGGCAGGCATACCACCAGACATTCAGAACTGATATATATCAGCCGGGATACATTTATTATGGATACGCCCGGATTCAGCTCTTTATATGTGAATGATATGGAATGCGGGGAATTGAAGGAATATTTTCCGGAAATTGCAAAATTTACCGGGAGCTGCAGATTCCATATGTGTAACCATATCAACGAGCCGGATTGCAGAGTCAAACAGGCAGTTGCCAAAGGAGAAATCAGCAAAACCCGGTATGAGAATTATGTATCTATTTATACGGATTTAAAAGAAAAGAGGAAATGGTAAGATGCTTATACTATCACCATCGTTACTTTCAGTTGATTTTAATCATATTGCAGATCAT
The DNA here is from genome assembly GCA_947632705.1 of uncultured Coprococcus sp. Lineage (GTDB taxonomy): Bacteria > Bacillota > Clostridia > Lachnospirales > Lachnospiraceae > Coprococcus. The sequence goes on from CANRQE010000004.1 coordinate 67,833, forward strand.
GTTGCCTGTGTAAAACAGGCAGGGGCGCCGTACCTGCATCTGGACGTTATGGATGGCGTCTTTGTTCCGAATATTTCATTTGGACCACCGGTCATTCGTTGTATCAGACAAATTACCGATCAGATTCTGGATGTTCACCTGATGATCGAAGAGCCAATCCGTTATCTGGAGGATTATCAGGCCTGCGGAGTTGATTTTGTGACCGTTCACGCCGAAGCCTGCAGGCATCTGAACAGTACCGTGTCAAAAATTAAATCTCTGGGAATGAAAGCCGGAGTGGCCTTAAATCCGGCAACTCCGCTATCCGTGCTTGAGTATGTCCTGGAGGATATTGATATGATTTTAGTCATGAGTGTAAATCCCGGATTTGCCGGACAAGCCTTTATTCCGTCTTCGATAGAAAAAATCCGGAACGTAAAACAGATGCTGCTTGCAAAAAATCTGCATACGGATATTCAGGTGGACGGAGGCGTTACACTTGACAATGTAAAAGAGGTCATTGAAGCAGGCGCCAATGTTATTGTTGCCGGTTCCGCAGTCTTTCGCGGTGACAGCAGCGCAAATGTAAAAGCATTTTTGGATATTTTTAAAGAATATCAGTCATAGGGGAAATAAAGTTGAACACATATTTATTGATTACAGGGGGAACAGTTTCAGATACCATTCTTGAAACTGTTCTTTTAGAATATCACTTTCAAAAAGTAATAGCTGCAGATAAAGGCATAGAGGTATGTCATAGGAAACAGATTATGCCGGATGTGATAGTGGGAGACTTTGATTCTGCCGATCGGGCGCTTGTCAGATTCTATCAGAATCAGTGCGAATGTATGGAACTGCCGGTTCATAAGGATCAGACAGATACGCATGTTGCTTTGTTATATGCACTAAATGACCGCTGCGATTCCATTATCATTCTTGGAGCTTCAGGTTCCAGACTGGATCACACGCTGGCCAATATAGGGCTATTGCGTTTATGTCTCAGGCATCATGTAAAAGCATGGATCATAGATGCCTGTAACCGTATTTCCCTGATACAGGACAAGACGGTATTGACAAAGGACTGCAGATATCCGTATGTGTCACTGATTCCATATACGGAACAGGTGACTGGGCTTACACTTTCCGGTTTTGCATATTCCGGTACAAATCTGACTCTGAACGCAGGAGAGAGCCTGGGAATCAGCAATGCTTTGACCGGTGAGCAGGGAACGATTGCATTTGCATCCGGAGAATTACTTGTGATAGAAAGCCATGATTAACAGGCAGACCTAATTTTTATGTTTTTTCTGGGGATTCTTTTTATCCTTGTCCTTTCCCTTTTCATTTTTCATATTTTTATTTATGCCGGCATCCTTTTTCTTTTCGTCTTTTTCTGTTTTGTTTGAAATTTTTATATTCTTTTCTTTTTTCTCAATTTTATTTTTGTCAGACTTTTCCTGACCGGTTCGTTTTTCTTCTTCAAGAGCTTTGGCTTCCAGTTCATTGTATTTCCGGCTGTATGCCTCTGTAATCGGTGCAGAGTACAAAGAGACATAGTAGCAGTATAATGCTTTGTATTCTTCTGAGGTTTTATATCCGTTGGTATAGATATGTCCGTGCATTTCATCAATGTTTTCCATTCTGAGCTTCTTTGCAACATGCAGGGCAATATTGGAACAATGGCTTCCGATACGTTCCAGGCTTGTCAGTATATCCACCAGAGCAAAACCGCCGGATATACCGCATTCTCCCGTCTGCAGTCTGATAACATGATGCTCCTTGATGATTTCCTTGACCTCATCAATGGTCTGGGCCAGAGGTTCAATACGTGAGACGGCGGTCAGATCATCTTCCTTAAAGGCGTGGAAGGTGGTATCAATGATATTGGAGGTTGCTTTCAGGATTGTATGGATTTCCTCAGATCCCTGTGCGGAGAAAGTAATATTTTCATCTTCAATGGTTTTGGAAATGTTCAACAGATTTTCACAGTGGTCGCCAATCCGCTCAAAATCACTGATACTGTTTAAGAGCTCCGATGCCAGACGCCGGTCGTTTGAGGTCAGACGTTTGGCCGTAATCTTTAACAGATATTCATTCAGTGCGCTTTCGCATTTATCAATGAATTTCTCATTTTCCAGCAGTGCTTCCGCCGTTTCATCTTTGAATTCCTTTAAGAGAGAAACGCCCAGTGAAAAGTTTTCCTTTATGGCGTCCGCCATGGAGAACATTACCTTTCTGCATTGTGTAATTGCGATATTAGGCGTATCTAACAGCATCGGGTCCAAAGTCGCAAGCTCCTTGTCCAGTTTGGATTCCTCATCATCTCCGATAATCTTACCTGTCAGCCTTGCAATCAGAGAAGAAAACGGAAGGAGAATCAGACTGATGATAAAGTTAAACAGAAAATGAACATTTGCAATCGCACCACGATTGATTACTTTGTCCATAAACGGCATATCTATAAACATTTGAAGCCCATATATGGCAAATACAAAGAAAACGGCACCGAAGACGTTGAACAGCAGGTAGGTCATGGAGACCCGCTTGGCTTTTTTGTTTGCTCCGATACTTCCGAGAAGAATCGTCATACATTTACCGATATTTTGTCCGATGATAATCGGAATGGCCGTTCCATAAGTTACGACGCCGGTGGTGGAAATGGCCTGCAGGATACCGACGGATGCGGAAGAGCTCTGAATGATCGCAGTCAGGATCAAGCCGATCAGAATCCCAAACAGCGGATTGTTAAAGGAGGTGAAAAGCTCCTGAAACTGTTCGGATTCCTTTAATGGTTCGAATACACTTTCCATGGTGGTCATACCGAAGAATAAAATACCAAGTCCGGAAAGAATGCCGGCAATATCTTTGCTTTTTTTCTTCTTCGCAAACAAAAGGATAAAGGCTCCGATACCGATTAATACCGGGGCAAAGGAGGATGGCTTTAAAAGCTTTAAGATGGTGCTTCCCTCACCGAGATCGCCGAGACGCAGGATCTGTGCGGTTGCCGTACTGCCGACGTTTGCACCAAATACAACCGGAATTGCCTGCGATAATTTCATGATACCTGCGTTTACAAAGCCAATCAGCATAATGGTAGTCGCCGCAGAGCTCTGGATGATTGCCGTAACGCCCGTGCCAAGGGAAAAGCCTTTAACGGCGCTGATGGCTTTGTTTCTTCCTGTTGTCAGCTTTTCAAGAATTTTTTCCAGACTGCCTCCCGCAAGATTTTTTAATGAAGCGCTCATAAGATTCATTCCGTACAGGAATAATCCGATACCGCCGATTAAAGAAAGAACAGAAAATAAGTTCACGTTATAAGGACCTCCTAAAATCTATGTAAGTCATATATAAAATTTGTGTCAGATTTTATCGCTATTCAGAATTATAACATACTCTTTTTCTTAGTTCTATGGCTTTTTATCCGAATATATAGAAAAAAATTATCAGAAAATAACAAATATGGGAATCTGACTGTCATAGAAATGGAAAAATAGTGGTAAGTAAAATAAAAATATGATAGAATGCTTTGATAAACAGGAGATTGTCAGGAGACCGGTGAAACAGATATGAAAATTTGGAAAGAAGAAAGAATACTAAAAATCAATAAAAACAGTGCGGGCGGAATTATCACTGCCGGTCAGGTGTCTGCGAATGATATGATTATCTGGACAATGATTATGCTGCCTGTCAATATCATTTTGTATGGAGCGGGACAGTGCTTTGTGGCAGTCGGTCTGTTTGCAGGGACGGTGTTTACATGGCTGTTTCTTGCAAAACGTCTCCGTTCTTATATAGAATTATCGGACGTGGAGATTCACCATGTGGGAGACTTTTTTCAGGCCCGGTATCATACCAGAGCCCTGAAGTTTGTCATCTCTGTTTTATGGATTTTGTTTATCGGAATGATGTTTTTGGCTGTCGTACAGTATACGGTCCGTATTATGGAAGATTATCTGGAACTTCCGAAGGCAGTTTGCACGGGACTGCTTGTGCTTGTGCTTCCTGCAATGGTCGGAATCCTTCATGAAAAAGCGCTTCACGGACTGAAAATGGTGGTTTTTTCTGTCATGATCGTGATACTGCTTTTGATTGTAGTTACAGTATTTACCATTCATACACCCGTGGAGGTGCTGGATATTTACGGAAAAGCGAGGCTTGCAGGCGGAACCAGCATATATCTCAATATTATGTATTATAACGGAGAGCCTGTCGGAATCTTTCATTTGATTTCCATGCTGGGAACGGGAATTACCTGCGTGGGCATGCCGTTTATTTACAAAGGAATTATTGGAGTCAGGGATGAAAAGGAGCTGGACAGAGCCAGGGTCATGGCAATTGTCTTTTCCGGTGCAACAGTTGTGATATCCAGTATCGTTGCCCTGCTTACGCGTGTATGTATCTATCCGGTAAAAATATATAAAGGCAATCACGCCTTTCATGCTTATAATCTGATTCTTCATTCGCTTTATCAGAAAAACCTTTACGGAGACCTGATCCGCATAATTGCTCTGTGCTTTTATATTCTTTCCATACTGATTCTTGCAGGTTCATTTATGAGGATTATGGCGGAACTGTTCCGTGAATTGATACCCGGTCAGAAGAAAAAAGGGAACAGTAAGGACAGCCTTGAAACGGCTAAGGACCTCCTCGTGCTGGTCTTAATCGGTATCCTTACCTTTTTGATGGTATGGCTATCCGGTTACCATACAGAAAAGCTGGTCACCTTTGCGTGGAATCTGTGCGGAAGCATGCTGGCGGGACCTTGTTTTGCGTGCTTTATGTGGAAAAATTCATCAAAGTCCGGGATATTTGCAGGAATCATATCAGGAGGGTTGGGATATATATGCTGGCAGCTCCTGCCGCTGTATCGCGGAATGACTTTATATGAAGCTACCGGGCTGACGGGGCTTGTGGTTGCCGCCTTTTTCAGCCTGTTACTGATTGGGATTACCAGTATTTTTACAAAAAAGCCGGATGAACAGGAGCTTAAAATATTTGAACAGATGAAAATGAGGCAGAAATGAATATTAAGATAGCCTGTGTAGGAAAAATAAAAGAAAAATATTATATGGATATGATGCATATGTATCAGACGGTAATCACAAAACGGCACAGTCTCAAGATCTGTCAGGTGGAGGATGAAAAAATCCCGGGAAATGCTTCTGAAGCAGTCAGAAAGCAGATTCTGATGCTGGAGGGAGAACGATTGCTGCATAGAATTTCAAAAACCGATTATGTGATTGCGTTATGTATAGACGGAAGACAGCTCTCAACGGAAGAAATCAGAGACTTGTGCCAAAAGGCCCGGGCCGACGGATATCAGACCCTGACATTTGTCATCGGGGGCTCGCTCGGATTATCTCCGGAGGTAATAAAAAGGGCTGATTACAGACTGAGCATTTCGGATATGACTTTTCCGCATCAGCTGATGCGCGTTATGCTTATGGAGCAGTTACAGGCATTGTAGATTATTTGTGATATGGTATATGATTCTGGATGGTATAAGCTCTGTAAATCTGTTCACACAGAGCAATCGTACACATGGAAGGATTCAGGGTAACAGAGGTTATGGCAAAGGGAATGCAGGCGGTATCAGAAGAGAACGGATATCCAATATAAAAATTGATCTTTGAGATACCATTGACTGTAAGCTTCAGAATATCAGATGCAAATTTTTCTGAAGAAATTGTATGTATGCCTGATTTAGATGCAGTCATGATGCAAAAGTTATGTACATTATTGCCTGCGGCGGGTTTCGCAGTGGCGGTAGCGTAAACTGTGCGCAGATTGCAGAATGGACGCAGGCGTTTGCTATATTCTTCTGTTGCGGCAGTGATAAGAGGATCTGCTTTTTTGCTGTTTACATATACTGTGATATCCATGGCATCCTTTCTGAAGGCAGACGATAAAAATGGAGGGAGAATTGTCTGTCCGCTTACAGATATGATAACACAAATATGTAATTTCCGTATAGACAAAAATAAAAAAGTAGTATATATTTGCAAAGGATATGTCGAAAAAAGATATTTTATGAAAAACCGGGGAACCGGGGAAGCCTGTCCGCAGGGACAGATATGATTTGGAATGAAGATATGATGAAGAAAAGAAAGATGATCGCACTTGATATTGACGGAACCCTGACCAATGCAAAGAAAGAGATTACGCCTGCAACGCTCAAAAAACTGATAGAGATACAGGAACTGGGGCACATTGTAGTCATTGCATCAGGAAGACCGGTGTGTGGAATCAGAAGTATTGCAGAGCTGCTGCGGCTGGATGAATTCGGCGGCTATATGCTGGCGTTTAATGGTGCAAAGGTCATCAACTATAAAACCGGAGAAGTCGTGTATCAGGCGCTGCTTGAGAATAAAATCGGAAAAGAGCTGTATGACTATGCATGCAGGATGGATGCAGGACTTGTTACATATGAGAATGACACGGCAATTACAGGCACACGGACAGATGCATATATGGAGATGGAAGCGAGGCTGAATTATATGGAGCTTCGATATCTGGAAAATTTTAAGGACTATCTGACCTTTCCGCTGAATAAATGTCTGATGACGGCAGAAGATGAAAAGGCCGCCCGGATTGAACAGGAACTGAAACGGAGATATCAGAATCAGGCCAATGTGTTTCGCTCAGAGCCTTTCTTTGTTGAAATTATGCCGAAAGATGTAGATAAAGCGGCATCGCTCGGTAAGCTGTTAGAGATTCTCGGCATGGATGTCGAAGACCTGATCGCATGCGGGGACGGATATAATGATCTGACGATGATCCGTTTTGCCGGCGTAGGTGTGGCAATGGCAAATGCGCAGCAGATTGTAAAAGAGGCAGCAGACTATGTTACCTTATCGAATGAAGAGGACGGACTGGTGCCTGTAATCGACAGATTTATTCTTGGGAACCGGCCGGTCTGAGCGGACGGCTTCGGCATAAAGAGGACAGGAATGGTAAAAATAAAAATAATAAATCTATAAATTTTATTGAAACTGTTGACACTTTATAGTAGAATACCTTTGGTAAAAAGGGT
>CANRQE010000005.1 GCA_947632705.1 uncultured Coprococcus sp.
TCTTGGCTGGAAAACTCCAAAACAGGTATTAATGGATTATCCAGGGTCAGTGTAACAAATGTTTGACAAACCTACAACCTTACCGACAGTCGTTTGTAAGTTCCGTTTGTAATGGCTGGAGCGGTAACCCTGTCGGTCATTGGAACGTTCGTATTTCTGGGCATTGACCAGTTCATCGGCTTTCTTGTCAAGCAGGGCGTTGAGAGTTTCTTCCATGCTGCTGCGGACAAAATCTTTTAGATCGTGCTTTATTAAATCCTCATTCAGTTGTATAATGTTATCAGACATGGTTTTTGCCTCCTTTAGTAAAATTTTGTGTGGTGACTTAATTCTACCAAACGGCATAGACCATGTCTATTTTTATGAAATTGAAGTTGCGAAATTAATTATACGTCATCTTCCATTTTTCGGAACACGAAAAACTTCAATACCCTCAACAGGCTAAAGCCCATACAAAACATCACCTGAATATTTAATCATATCCAGGTGATGCCTCAATACATTTCTGCCATCTTGCCATTACTGATCTGTTCCATAACATGTTGAAGTCCAATCCGATACAGCATGACAGCCATCACAATATTCACAATCACAAATCAAATACTGTGCACTCAGAAATACTATCATATGCTACCTCCTTTTTAAATTTTGTAAAACTACTAATGTAGCTTTAATAATTAACATTCAAATGAACATCATTGTTTTCTACAACTTTGGTTTTACAATTGATAAAATGCTATTATTTATCTGTTTTTTAAATAACTCGCACTTAAAATTTTTTTTGTAAATAACACGATGCACAGGGCATCCCTCCCAGCAAAGTGGCAAATATGGACAATCTAAGCATTTTTCCGATATATCCGTATCAAACATCATATCTTCTGCAGAGTAATACAGTCCATCAAAAACATTTCCAATCACATAATTACTGTCCCCAACCAAATTTTCACAACGATAAAATTCACCACTAGGTCCAATTGTTAAATTAGTCAACTTCATTGCTCCGCAAAAAGCAGCTAATGTACGAGGAGCCTCTGACATATGATTCATTTTAAAACCATACGATTCAACTACACTTCTAAGTTTTTTTCTAAATTCAAACATCATTACTTCATTTTCATCGTCATTATCATTCGAGGAATAATCTACTACATGCATTGCATAAAACTGATATTTCTTTCCAACTCCCTCTTTTGCAATATTTTCTACAAGTTCCAATAGTTCCTCTCTATTATTTGATGTGACATTCAATCTAATATATGTTGTAATATTATTCGCTGATAACCTCATAGCCTTCATTAATGTTTCAAATTGTTTATCATTTCCTTTTTTCACTTTTTTAAATCTTTCTTTGTTGCCATCCAAAGTAAACTGTATATCTGTCATCACTCCACTCTGAATCATTTCATTTAGTATTTCTTCAGACAACAATACTCCGCTCGTTAACATTTTTGCAGAATAAACAATATTCGATTTCTTGCAAAATCTAACTAATTTTTTTCCAATCTGCAATATAATTTTTTTACCTAAAAGAGGTTCTCCACCAAACCAAGTTATATGTAATCTCTTTATATTCGGATTTTTCTTCATCGCAGAAATAATATAGTCAGCTACTATTTTAGCCATGTAATCACTCATAATTTTGCTTGTTTTATTCTTTTCAAAGCAATAATTGCAAGCTAAAGGACAGCCTAATGTCGGAGCTATCGTATATTGCATTTTCTCAGGATGTTTATCATAAACATACTCATAATGAGCTCTTTTAATCCTACCAATTTCATCTAATGAATCAGGAACAATAAAGCCCTGTTTCAACATTTCTTCAAAAAAAATATTATCAGTTTTACAACTTCTTAAATCTTCCAATGTCTCCTTATCAAAATAGCAAATAGATCCTGAATACGAGTTGTAAACTACAGCGCCATCATCATTTTCTTTTAAGTATATATTATATTTTGATATCTTGTATTTTGCATCTTTCAATCCTTCTTTTCCTCCATTTTTATGACAGAAATAACAATTATTGTTACATGTATTCTTGTCAAAGGATATACCACAGAATACATTTATTGCAACAAGTATCTGTATTCCTGTCAATGATACTGATATGGAAAAAGTATCCTGAATTCACTACCCGTTATCGACATATAAAAGTGCGCCATATCCACACGAAAGCCATTATTGCAACCTACTATATAATTCTACCCGCCACCTGACACATACTCATAAATCTAAAGCCATATTCCCCGAAAGTTTTCTTGAATCTCGTCCTGTGAACGAGTTAAAAATACTAACTACTTCACAGGCAATTAATCTGTTTAAACTTTATGGCTACACCATCAAAGATGAGGTGGTGCTTGCTACCTGATTAGATGTTGTGTATATATTTTTGAAGCCACCAAAAGATGGCTTGTTTCCTATGAATTTACTTTTCTTTATTCGTTACCTCTTTGTTTCAAACTTCTCACCTTTGCTTATTATTTTACATAACCTTTTCTAGTTCACGCAATTATCCTTTCAAGTATTTGCATAGGATAATATATACCGACTTAATTTTTTATTTTTAACAGTATCTATTTCTATCTCAAAATAAATAAATCAAAAAAATATTAATTAATTTTATAATTGTATACCCTGTGAGTGTATATAGTCAACATCCTATAAGTTATTTTGTGATAAAAGTTGTAGGATTACAACACACGTGTTACAGCCCAATAAATAAAAGACGGAAATACCATTTCTATGTTATGCTTTCATCACTATATAAAAAGGTATTACCATATGGCTAGTATAACACAAAATATAAGTTATCAATCTATTACTAATTTAGTATGCTCAAAAATAGTGTTTCTAATGCTGCTAAAAGGTATAAAATCAATCGCCAGTACATTTATCGTCGTTGCGACATTTTGATAATTCCATGAAAGTCCTGAAGCATTCTGTCAGGGCGTTCCCTATAAAGAAATTCCTCTCAATTACCATTCAAAGTTTCATCAATCAGTTCCTTTGAAATATCAAAATGCGCAAATTCTTCCATCAATCGCGAATGTTCCCATCCCTTTATTATTCCAAAAAACATCAGTGCTCGTATTAAATTTTGTGTAATTTCTCTTTCATCCATAGTACTCTTAATTCCCCTACACCCTGCTATACTGCAGTATTACCACAGACGTATTGTCCTGGATTTCTTCCGCCCGCTTCATTACCACATCCGTAAGTCTCCTTGCGGCGCGCGGCATATCCGGTTCCTCATAATATATAAGCTCACGAATATCCTCATCCGGCAGGCACTTATATAATCCGTCGCTGCAGAGAAGGATGATGTCGTCTTCCTCCAGCTTAAACGGCACCTGACTGATATCCATCATAGGAACCTTTCCCAGACCGAGATAACTGATCAGAGTTCCGGCCTGTCTTTCCAAAGCCTTGTATTCCTCATTCGTTATCTTTCCCTGCTTCAAATCCTCATCCATACGCAGTCTGTAGGTATGATCTATGGTCGCGGCTACAATTTCCTCTCCGCGGATAATATAAATCCTGCTGTCACCTACGGAAAGCCAGTACAGATTGTTTTCCTCTATAATGGCTGCTGCGATTGTGGTACCCGCATTCATCAGCTTCTCATCCTGTTTCTTGATCTCACAGACTGCCTGATCCATTTTTTCGGCTTCTTCTTTCAGAAACTTCGGAATATCCGGGATATTGGCTTTGGCAGAAGTATCGTCTGAAAACATCTTTACTACAGCTTTCCCTGCCATCTCACCGCCATGCAGGTCGCCCATTCCGTCACATACGACGGCAACTGTTCTCTTTGTATTGATATCTCCGAAAACCGCATCCTGCTGGACTTTTTTTGTTCCTATGACACTGGAAATTCCTATATGCATTGTCAGAGGCTTATCCCCCTGCTTCATATTATTACCACCCATCTTATTACACCTGCCTTATATGTTTATGTAACTATATGTCATACTTCATCTGATATGAATTTCCCGCACGCTAGAATCTCACTACAATATCCAGTCCGCCCACACCGATACGGTCTTCGTTTTCCAATCTTCTCTTGTGTTTCATTTTTATACCGTTTAGGCTTGTTCCCATCAGAGTGACCAGATCCTGCACATAGAAGCTTTCACCGTCATACTCAATGACAAAATGCTCGCTTGCTGCACCGGGCTCATCAATAACTACATCACTGACATCGGCCCCGCCGACCACCAGTCCTTCTCCTACTTTCATACGAACCTCTCTGATCGTTTCACCGTTCCTTTGCAGGAGCAGCGTAATAGCTCCCGGACTCTTTTCATACGGCTCGTTCTCTTCCTCCTCCGTATCGGATGTCGTTCCGGCTTCTTCCTTTTTCCGAACCGAAACTTCTTTTGCCGCCTTTGACCTCCTGCGCACAACAATCAGGACTGCAGCAACAATCATAACGACAATCATTGCAATCAGCAGGATTTCCCACCAGGATAATTTCTTTTTTGCCTGATCCTCCGGCTCCGGTTCCTCCGGCTGTTCAATGGATAGCGTATATGTATAATGGGCAAATGGATTCTGCTCTGCAGATTCGTCCGTGATTGTCTCACCGTCTATACTGCCCTCAATGACAACTTCATATTCTCCGGCTGTTTCAATCTCTGCCAGCGTCAGAACATATACATCCCCCGTATTGTTGCCGGAATCTATGGACGTAATTGCAACAGGCTCCCGGGTATCTTTCTTTACCACCTGATAATGGTCCGCATTATCTGCATGCACAACAGGCTCGCTGTATTTAATCCAGATCGTATTATCCTCATCTGCATATCTGATCCACTCAATCTCTGGCGGTATCCGGTCAGCCAGGCCCTTGTTGATCTGTATCGCATATGGCTCATATGCATACCTGATCTGATTCTCATCATCATACAGATAGAGGATCAGATCCTGCTCCACCTGATCTGCCTGATTGTTTCTGCCCCGAAGGTCGACCACATAGATATTTCCTAATGCCGCCTCTAACGCAGTCAGGCTTTCCGCGATGTCTCCGTCAATATCGATTGCATATATATCGCTGTTGAATCCGTTTGCAGCAGACTCGGTTTCTTCTGCATCTGCCACTGTAATTTCAATCAGCACCATCACGTCATCCGGCGGTGTGTCATTTTCAAAAGTCTGATTGTATTCCAGCCTGTCATAAAGTACACGTTCCCGGACAATCGACCAGTCCACGGTCGACGGCTCCTGCCCGATAGTTTGGAGCAGCTCCAAAGCGGAAGCATCCACTCCGGCATCTTCCTTATAACTTCTGTCAATCAGCTTATAGCCTGCGAGGTCTTCTGAATTTGTATATATGGTAAATGCATCCCCGGACTGCAGATTTTCAACAAAGCTTATAATCTGTTCCTTTGCATTAAGAAAAGACGTCTCGTCTATGTCACTTGACACATTCAGCATAAAGGTATAATTCTTGTGGATGGAAACGGCGTCGTCCTCCAGTCTTCCCGCAACATCAGTTTCAGACAGCTGAAGCATATTGCCTTCTCCATGGACGCCCTCCATATATTCTTCTGAAATCAGATCGGCGGAAGGTGCGCCTGCATCCGGATCAAATGCAAAAAAGACTCTGTAATACGGCTTTGCTGCCTGCACCTGATAAATGAAGAATCCGTCCGATTCCGGAAGCGTCTGCTCTGTATAGGTCTGTCTTACTTCCGCAAGCTCTGCTTCCTCCTCAACATCTACAATGCCGGGATCTCTTTCTGTCGAAGTCTCTGTGGTATTGCCCGGCCTTGTCGGATTACCCGGTCTTGTCGGGTTCCCGGGTCTTTCCGGATTGCCCGGTCCGGCAGGCGTTTCGGTAGTAGGCGCCTCCGTTCTGGAAGGTGCTTCCTCCGAAGGCAGGACTCCGCCGGAACCCGTACTTTCCTCCGTACTGGCATCCGTACCTGTTGCCAAAACGACTCCTGTCGTTATATTGCTGCCGTCGAAATCCGGCCGTATTCCCATAGCACATACACATAAGGTACTGCAGACCAGCATTCCGGCTATTATTTTTCTGATTGTCTTTTTCATGGTTTCACCCCAATTGAATCATTATTTTTCATAAAATGTCTCATTTTGTCACATCTTAGATTTTAACATATCAGTCAAAAAAATCAACATTATCTTATACGCGATGGAAACGACTTGCAAATCCCTGCTTGTATTTTCGTTCTTAAGAAATTATAATGATGAAAGCACATGGCTTACAGGAGAAAAAAATGGAAGCATATACAGCATTTGCCGGCGTGTACGATGCGCTGATGGACAATATCCCTTATGAAGAATGGGCAGAATATATCATATCACTTCTCCGTGAATATCAGGTCACAAACGGGATTGTGGCAGAGCTTGGATGCGGTACCGGAAGCATTACCAAACGGCTGGCCGCCGCCGGCTATGACATGATCGGGATAGACAATTCGGCGGACATGCTGTCGATTGCCAATACAAAGAAACCATCCGGAGATACTGCCTCCATCCTCTATCTGCTTCAGGATATGCGGGAATTCGAGTTGTACGGTACGGTTGCAGCCATTGTCAGTGTCTGCGACAGTATCAACTATATTTTAGAGCCTGAAGAACTGACGGAGGTCTTCCGTCTCGTAAATAATTATCTTGATCCGCAGGGTATTTTTATTTTTGATTTTCATACCAGACACTATTACCGTGATGTCGTTGCGGATTCCACCATTGCGGAAGACCGGGAGAATATCAGCTTCATATGGGAAAATTACTATGACGAAACATCCCACATCAATGAACTGTCCTTAACCCTGTTTATACAGGAGCCGAAGGAAGCTTCCCATACGGAAACACCACTATACCGCAAATACCAGGAAACGCACTGCCAGCGGGGTTATACAATAGAAGAAATCACCGGCTGCGTCCTAGCATCCGGGCTGGAGCTGCTTGCCGTATACGATGCATTTACCCATGCTCCTGCTGCCGAAGAAAGTGAAAGAATCTATGTGATTGCAAAAGAGTACGGCAAACGGCCAAATTAATTATGTCTATTTGTTATGTAAACATAATATAAACATTCATATCTTCCATATTCCTGTCAGGACGAAAGCACTCACAGGAACCGGAAAATTTATGTATAAATATGTAAACTTTTTATGTAAACTATATTGCAAAATAAAATCTCTGTAAATATCTAAGAAAGGAATCCGTGATGAACGATCATATCATCCGTGGAATGGCTGCAGATAATCAGGTACGTTTCTTTGCAGCATCCACAAAAAATATTGTAGAAACCGCCAGAAGCATCCATAACACCAGTCCGGTTGCAACAGCCGCACTCGGAAGGCTGTTAACCGCAGGTGCATTGATGGGAGCCGCTTGTAAAAATGACTCCGATCTGCTGACACTGCAGATCCAGTGCAGCGGTCCGATCGGCGGACTGACCGTAACGGCAGATGCCCAGGCCAATGTCAAAGGCTATGTCAACAATCCAGATGTTATACTGCATGCCAATGATAAAGGAAAACTGGACGTTGCAAAAGCTCTGGATCTGGGAGTTTTATCCGTAATCAAGGATATCGGATTAAAAGAACCCTATATCGGTCAGACCCAACTGGTATCCGGCGAAATTGCAGAAGATCTGACCTACTACTTTGCCACAAGCGAACAGATTCCAACCTCAGTGGCGCTTGGCGTCCTGATGGAAAAAAATAACACAGTCAAACAGGCAGGCGGCTTCATCATCCAGCTGATGCCGTATGCTTCCGAGGATCTGATTGACGTCCTGGAAAAACGTCTGTCTGAAATTACATCGATTACATCCATGCTGGACGGCGGTATGACTCCTATGGATATTATCAGCCGGATTTTTGACGGGTATGATATCCGTACGACTGACACCATTCCGACAAGATGGTATTGTAATTGCAGTAAGGACCGTTATTATAAAGCTGTATTAAGCTTGGGCAAAAAGGAAATCGCCTCCATGCTTGCGGAAAACAAGCCAATCGAGGTCAACTGCCAGTTCTGTAATACATCCTATACGTTTTCCACGGATGAATTACAGCAGATGCTGTTATCGCAAGGTTAATTTTTGCCTGCATTTTTCTTTGCACGGAACCGGAGCGTCGGATCTAAAATCTTCTTTCTGATCCGAAAACTCTTCGGCGTAATCTCAAGCAGTTCATCCGTGTCAATGAAATCCAGCGCCTGTTCCAGACTCAGGATTCTTGGCGGTGACAGCTTTAATGCATCATCCGAACCGGAGGCACGGGTATTGGTCAGCTGCTTCTTTTTGCAGACATTTACCTCAATATCCTCCGCCCGGGGATTCTCACCGATTACCATTCCGGCATAGACTTCCTCTCCCGGCCCGATAAATAATGTGCCGCGCTCCTGGGCGTTAAACAGTCCGTAAGTAATGGATGTCCCTGATTCATATGCAATCAGCGAGCCTTTTGTCCTGTAATTCATATCGCCCTTATACGGTTGGTACCCGTCAAAGATGGTATTGATGATTCCGTTTCCTCTGGTAGCCGTCATAAAATCCCCGCGGAAACCGATCAGCCCCCTGGACGGAACGGAAAACTCCAGCTTTGTCGTACCGTTTCCGGTCGGCGCCATGCCCTGCAGCTCACCTTTTCTGACATTTAACATATTGATAACCGTTCCGGAAAACTCATCCGGGACATCGATATAGGCAATCTCAAAAGGCTCCAGCTTCTTTCCACGTTCATCCTCTTTATAGATAACCTCTGCTTTGCTGACGGCAAATTCATACCCTTCCCGCCTCATATTCTCAATCAATACGGAAAGATGCAATTCTCCTCTTCCGGATACCTTGAACGCCTCTGTCGTATCGGTTTCTTCCACACGCAGGCTCACATCCGTGTGCAGTTCCCTGAATAAACGGTCCCGCAGATGTCTGGACGTGACAAACTTTCCGTCCTTTCCTGCCAAAGGAGAATCATTTACCATAAAGGTCATGGCAATGGTCGGCTCCGATATCTTCTGAAACGGTATCGGTTCAGGATTTTCCGGAGAACAAAGCGTATCTCCGATCTGCACGTCACTGATGCCGGATACGGCAACAATGGAACCGACATTGGCTTCTTTGACTTCTATTTTATTTAAGCCCTCATATTCATAGAGCTTCCCGATCCTTACCTTAACCAGCTTGTCCGGCTCATGTTCATTGACGATGACCAGATCCTCGTTCACTCTTAACGTACCGTTATCCACCTTTCCTACGCCGATACGTCCTACATATTCGTTATAATCGATTGTACTGACAAGCATCTGGACGCCTGCATCAGGGTCTCCTTCCGGCGCAGGGATATATTCCAGAATCGTTTCAAAGAGCGGCTTCATATCCGTTCCCGGTTCATCCGGTGACAGGGAAGCCACACCGGTCTTTGCCGAGGCAAATACAAACGGACAGTCAAGCTGTTTGTCATTGGCATCCAGCTCCAGCAAAAGCTCCAGCACTTCATCCACTACCTCATTGGGTCTTGCTTCCGGCCTGTCGCATTTATTGACACAGACGATCACACTCAGATCCAGATCCAGTGCCTTTTTCAAAACGAATTTCGTCTGCGGCATGGCCCCCTCAAAAGCATCCACCACAAGGATTACGCCATTGACCATCTTCAGTACCCGTTCGACTTCACCGCCAAAATCCGCATGTCCCGGTGTATCTATAATATTAATCTTGGTATTGTCATACGTAACGGCCGTATTCTTGGAAAGAATCGTAATACCTCTTTCTCTCTCGATATCATTGGAATCCATGACTCTTTCGGCAACCTCCTGGTTATCCCGGAATACCCCGCTTTGTTTGAGCAATTCATCCACAAGGGTCGTTTTGCCATGGTCTACATGGGCAATAATCGCAATATTTCTGATATCTTCTCTGGTTATCTTCATTTTTTTCACGCTTTCTCTTTTATGATTCCGACTTCAACTGAAATCTCTGATACACAGTTTTACTCACAACGTCTAACATTCTAACACAGCAGTATTTGGTTTTCAACAACTATTTCAAATAACTTATGTAAACTTCGGACAGAAATAACAGCGTGTCAGGCAGCAGCTTTGGACAGTCCATATCTCTGTTTTCTCTTTACCCAATAAAAGAACTCCCACGGAACATTCCGGCGGGAGTTCTTTGATCCGAAGATTTTCCACTTATGCTTTTTACAACAGCTTGCTAAATTCCAATACTTTTTCGATACTGCCTTCAATCTTCAGCTTTCCCAGCGTAAAGGCGGCGACCGGATCCAGCTTTCCGTCCATTAGGGCAAGGAAATTCTTGGACTTCATTATGATTTTTGCCTGTCTGTCATAATACTCATATGGCTCAACCGATAATACACCGTCCTTCACTTCCACATAAAAGGCACCTTCTCCTTCTCCGGTAATATTGACCTGAATGGCAAGTAAGCCATTCACGCTGCTTGTATCTACATCCTTTAATCTTTCGCGAACCTTTTCCACAATCTCTTCGTATGTCATATCTCATTCTCCTTCCACACCCGGTACATTGCGACTCTGCCCTGCCGGCGTATCCATATATTAAGTCCCGATTGTCAAATGCTGCCTGCATATTCCAACCGATATTATCATACAACATTTTTTCCAATCTGGCAATGATATTAGACAAATATGAGACGTGTGTCGTTTTTTATCCAGAAATTTATTGTCTGACCTTGATGTGCACCTCACGAAGCTGCTGTTCTGTAACCTCTCCCGGTGCCCCGCACATCAGATCCTGAGCGTTTCCATTCATAGGGAATGGAATCACCTCCCGGATATTGTCTTCGTTCTTAAGGAGCATGATCATACGGTCAATTCCCGGTGCCATACCCGCATGCGGCGGTGCACCGAATTGGAAGGCATTATAAAGAGCGCCGAATTTTGCTTTCAGATCCTCTTCCGTATAACCTGCAATTTCAAATGCCTTTATCATAATATCCAGATTATGGTTACGAACGGCTCCGGAAGACAACTCAACTCCGTTGCAGACAATATCATACTGATATGCCAGAATTTCCAGAGGATCCTTCTCGTTCAGAGCCTCTATGCCGCCCTGGGGCATGGAAAACGGATTATGGGTAAATATGATCTTCTTTGTCTCCTTATCGTACTCATACATCGGAAAATCGTTGACAAAACAAAACCTGTATGCATCTTTCTCAATCAGATCCAGTCTGGTTCCAATTTCCGTCCGAAGCTGTCCGGCGAAGGAGGCCGCCAGTTCTTCTACATCTGCAATAAAGAAAATGGTATCCCCGGCCGTAAGCCCTGCCAGTTCTGCAATCTCCGTCTTCCTGTCATCCGGAATAAATTTGTCGATCGGACCCTTATAGCTCATATCCTCGAGAACCTCCAGATATCCGAGACCGCCCATACCGATTGACTGTGCATACTTTAACAGTTTTTCATGCTGTCCCTTGGAAAGCTTGGCGTGCACATTGATTGCACGAACCGTCTTGTTGTGAAACGGCTGAAAGGTACATTTCTGGAAAAAGTCAGTCAGATCAATGATCCGGAGCGGATTCCGGAGATCCGGCTTATCTGTACCGAATTCCAGCATGGCCTGCTTATAGCTGATTACCGGATATGGAGCCTGTGTAACCTGCGCTCCTTCCGGTGCAAACTTTTCGAATGCAGCTGTCAACACCTGCTCGCCAACAGAAAATACATCTTCCTGGGTTGCAAAACTCATTTCAAAATCCAACTGATAGAATTCTCCCGGAGAACGGTCAGCCCTCGCATCCTCATCACGGAAGCATGGGGCAATCTGAAAATATTTATCAAAGCCTGCTACCATTAACAGCTGCTTATACTGCTGCGGTGCCTGTGGCAGCGCATAGAATTTTCCTTTGAATTTTCTGGAAGGAACGATATAATCTCTGGCCCCTTCCGGTGAGGAAGCACACAGGATCGGCGTCTGGATTTCCAAAAATCCCATTTCAGTCATCTTCTGACGCAGAAAACTGATGACCTGGGAACGGAAAATCATATTATCCTTTACCTTTTTATTCCGAAGATCCAGATAGCGGTATTTTAATCTCACATCCTCCCTTATTTCCTTGGATGTCATAATCTCAAACGGCACCTGTCTGTAAACCTTGCCCAGCATGTCAACAGTATGTGCCTCCAGCTCGATTGTACCCGTCGGAATCTTTGGATTATAGGTTTCCTCATCCCTGTGCTCCACAAGTCCCTCAATGGAAATACAGTCCTCTTTTGAGATTCCGTTCAACAAGCTGGTATCACGCATTACCACCTGCAATACTCCATACATATCCCTTAAATCAATAAAAGAAACGCCGCCATGGTCACGGATATTTTCCACCCAGCCTGCCACTCTGACCGTGGCGCCTACGTCTCCCTCTGTAATTTCATTCATCGTTCTGTTCCGATAAATATTTGCTATGCTCATTGATAGTCTCCTTCCTTCTTCATGATAAATCTGACCGCTTATGTTCCTTTATTCCTGTATATGCAAATAGAAAAAGAGCTTATGTTCACCCTCAAAACCTGATGCTTTCAGGACGAACATAAGCTCTCTTGTCCGCGGTACCACCTGACTTACTGCATATGCAGTCTCTCCACAGCTATCTTATATGATATCGGCAGGAGTTCTCCACAGCCGTTTTGTATGCGGCAGGCGGATTGACTCTTTCAAAATACCTGATAAATGACAGCCTGCTGTTTGTCGCACAGCTGCGGCGCACCTACTGACCGGATCGTCACGATCAAAACAGCGTTCGGATTGCGGCTGGTAAAGTGTTATTCATACAGATTCATTCTGCCGGATTTTCAGCAGCTCCGGCTCTCTGTAAGCGATAATCTGCACTACTTCTCTTCGTCATAGCCTTATTCCATATTCTTTTTTCCTGAATGGACGTGTCAATTATATAGCACAACCCTTATGTTGTCAACGGATTTTTCTTCTGTTCCCGTATCAGAAACAGGATTGTGAACAATACCGTAATGCCCTCTGCGGCCGTAAATGATATCCAGACTCCCTGGAAACGGAACAGCCACGCAAGGAGCAGAGAACAGCCTACGATTGCAATCACGCCGCGGATTATGGAGATCGCAAATGCACTCCGGGGTCTTTCCACGGCACTAAAATAAGCGGCACCCACAATATTAATGCCTGCAAACAGAAATCCGGTAAAATAAATTCGCATTCCCTCGACGGCATACTGCTCCATCAACGCAGAATGCTCACTGTTAAACAGAGCAACAAATGTATCCGTACAGAGAAAGACGATCCCATAAATAAGAACTGCAGCAGCTGCAGCCGTGCCTATTCCCAGCCGCAGGCTTTTTCGCAGGGCCTTTTGCTCGCCCTTTCCATAATAGTCACTGACTAACGGCTGGGCGCCCTGTGCAATTCCGTTCAAAATAGAAATTGCGACAATCGAAAAATTTGCAACAACCCCATAAGCTGCAACGCCGATATTCCCTGCAATTCCAAGAATCAGAAAATTAAAAACCGCCGTAGTTACCCCGGAAGACAACTCCCCGACAAAAGCAGAAATTCCCAGCTGGCAGGAGCGGATCAAGCTCTGAAAAGAAGGCCGCTTCCACTGAAACCTGATGGTATTCCTTTTTTGGAAAAAATGGGCACTGCAGATCAGAATACTGATAATCGGAGAAACTGCTGTCGCCAGCGCCGCTCCGGGGAGTCCCATTTTCATAGGAAACATAAAGATATAATCCAGCGCAACATTTGACAGGCTGCCTGCCATGGTGCCAATCATTGCAAGCGTCGGCCCATTATCATTTCTGACAAAGGAACTGAAAATATAGTTCAGCATAAAAAACGGCCCAAACAAAAGAAAAATGCGGGTATACCCTGTTCCAAGCTCAATCAGGGTCCTGTCTGCCCCCAGGACGACAAGAATACGACCCGGAATGCAAATACCGGCTGCTACAAAAATGAACCCCAGAGCAAGCGCCCACAGAACCGCATTCGAAAAATAATGTTCTGCTTCAGGAGATTTCTGTGCCCTTAAAATTGTAAATCTGGTCGCCGCACCGATTCCAAGCATGGAGCCGATGGCAAAGATCAGATTATATACCGGAAGCACCAGATTTAAAACTGCAATTCCGTCAGACCCGGCGGCTTCCGCTATAAAAAAGGTATCGGCAATCACATAACAGGACACTCCGAGCATACCGAAAATATCCTGTGACACATATTTGACGAATTTCTTTGTTACTTCCATATTCTAACTCCAAAATCTCATTTCTATACCTCCGGCGGCAATTCCGGAACACAAAAACGGGACAGCCCCTGCATGTCCCGTTTTTTATATCCGATCATATCTGATAATTCCTGATTCCAACTTTACTCAACACTGTAATTAGGAGCTTCCTTCGTAATATGAATATCATGCGGATGGCTTTCTTTCAGAGAAGCCGGTGTAATCTTCACGAATTCTGCCTTCTTATGCAGGTCTTCAATATTTGCCGCACCACAGTAACCCATACCGGAACGCAAGCCGCCTAACAGCTGGAATACCGTATCCTCCAGAGAACCCTTATATGCTACACGCCCTTCTACGCCTTCAGGCACCAGCTTCTTGGCATTTTCCTGAAAATATCTGTCCTTGCTGCCGCATTCCATGGCTGCAATAGAGCCCATGCCTCTATATACCTTATATTTACGTCCCTGATACAATTCATAATCTCCCGGTGCTTCATCCGTACCTGCAAAGAGACTGCCCATCATACATACATTTGCACCTGCAGCAAGAGCCTTCGTAATATCACCGGAATATTTGATACCGCCATCCGCAATCACAGGAATGCCGGCGTTCATAGCAGCATCATATGCCTGCATAATGGCCGTAATCTGCGGTACGCCAATCCCGGCAACCACTCTGGTCGTACAGATGGACCCCGGACCGATACCGATTTTTACCGCATCCACACCCATGTCTATCATGGCCTGTGTTCCGGACTTCGTTGCAACATTTCCGGCAATCACCTGTAAATCCGGATAGCGCTCCTTAACCATCTTAAAGGTACGAAGGACGTTTGCGGAATGTCCGTGCGCCGTATCAATCACAATTGCATCTACCTTGGCCTTTACCAGCTCTGCCACACGTTCCAGAATATTTGCCGTACAGCCAACTGCGGCGGCACATAACAATCTGCCCTGGGAATCCTTTGCAGAATTCGGATACTTGATCTGTTTTTCAATATCCTTGATCGTAATCAGGCCCTTTAACCGGAAGTCTTCATCTACAATCGGAAGCTTCTCCTTACGGGCCGCTGCCAGAATCTTCTTCGCTTCCTTTAAGGTAATCCCTTCCCTTGCGGTTACAAGCCCCTCCGTCGTCATAGATTCACTGATCTTTTTGGTATAATCCTCTTCAAACTTCAGATCACGGTTTGTGATGATTCCCACCAGCTTTCCGCCTTCTGTGATTGGTACGCCGGATATACGGAATTTTGCCATCAATTTATTGGCATCTGCCAGCGTATGATCCGGAGACAGGAAAAAAGGATCCGAAATAACCCCGTTTTCAGAACGTTTTACCTTATCTACCTCTTCTGCCTGACGCTCAATGGACATATTCTTATGAATAACTCCGATACCGCCCTGTCTTGCCATGGCAATCGCCATACGATGCTCTGTGACGGTATCCATGCCCGCACTCATTAACGGAATCTGTAATTGAATCTTCTGTGTCAGATTTGTTCTCAAATCAACGTCGTTTGGTAATACCTCTGAATAAGCAGGTACTAATAATACATCATCAAATGTTATTCCTTCTCCTATTATCTTTGCCATCTCTCTACTCTCTCTTTCTCGACTGTGCAGCTGTCTGCAAACAATAAACCTTAAACCTTACAACTATGAAAATATATAAAGGTATGCTATCAAATTCGGCATTTCTTGTCAAGATGAATATAGAAAAAATGCAGAGAATCTGACAAGAGTTTCTCTGCACGTTTCAAACGGTATTCTTTATTTTCTACTGACATACATAGATATCTGAAAAACCAATCTCAATATTGTCATCTCCCATCTGGGAAATGCAGATTTCTTCACCCGGCTCAAAAGAGGCATCCGGGAGAAACAGCGTATTCCTGTCAATATAAACCGTCTCTTTCTCCACTCCGTCCTCCGTTCTGACAAAGCTGTACAGATTGAAGTTTTTACCCTGGATAAAACAGCCTTCTTTATCCTGAAAGACGCCCGGCTTTATATCTGTAATGCAGATTTCATCAATGCCGTATTTCATATCCGTCGGCATATAAGGCCACCCCTCCGGATACAGATAATGCTCACCGTATAACATGTCATATTCCAGATTCGACATGACATCATCAAAATTCTCATCTCCCGGATGATAAATGGTATTAAACTTCTGCATATAATTCTTTTCCATCCCAAGAATATCAAACAGTTTGGCAGACATCTGGTATGCGTAAATATCCTCATCCTCCTCCTGCAAGCCCGGGAAATTGCTCCAGATAAAATATTCCGTCTGATATAGATTCGCATTCTCCAGATCCTCTTCCGTCAGTTCAAAGCCCGGCAAATGATCCCCGTACATCACGACAATCACTTCCTCGTCATAATCCTGAAGCGCATCGATTAAGTCCGCGATAAACTGATCCATCTCATATAACTGGTTGCAATAATAAGACCACTGGACATCCAGACTCTCACTTCCCGTACCGGTAACCCGTATCGGATAATCATAATGTTCTTCATCCAATACATCCGGATATCTGCCATGCCCTTGTACACTGACCGTAAAAATAAAGTCCCTGCCCTCTGTTGCATTCAGAGTCTTCATAATCTCCCCGGTCAGCACATCATCCTTCTCCCAATCCTTCTGGGTATATTTTACATCATACATATATTCCAGCGGGGTAAAAGTATCAAAGCCAAGATTCCGATAAACATGATATCTGTCATAAAAAGTGCCGTCATGGTTATGCATGGCATGCGTCGAATAACCAAGCGTTTTCATCTGGGTCGCAATGGTTTCGCAGGTGGCATCCCCAAGCACCGTCTTGTACGGATATTCCCCTGCACCGAAATAGGCTACATTAAAGCCGGACAACACCTCGAATTCAGAGTTTGCAGTACCCGCACCGATGGCCGGCATTGTAAGAAATCCGGATGTACAGCTTTCTTTGAATGCATCAAAATTCGGAACCGGATTCTCATTGATCTGCAGATTCTTCACATAAGAAGGATCCATAAAGGATTCCAGCTGTACAATGATTACATTCGGTGAATGCTTTCCCAGCTGCGCTCCCGATGTTCCGACTTCATCAAGCTCCGCTTTGATCTCTGATATCCGCTCCTCACTATAATCGTCCGGTTCACTGATTCCTACATCTACAACACTGTTGGAAAAACAGTATACAAATCCATATTTGTCATATGCCGTAGCCAGATTGGAGAAGTTATCGGAGATGGCCTGTGCATTCAGGGCAATCCGGGTAAACAGCATAACGCAGCAGAAGGTTGCCACAATAAATACGGTGGTACGAATCCGGTAGATACTCCCCGTTACGGTCGGAGACTTGATAAACAGTACGATAATACCTGCCAGTGCAAGCAGCAGCATAACGCCGATTACGATCAGCTGCCATACGGAAAAATATTTATCAATGATTGTAATCGTATTCCTTGCCATCAGCATATCCACGGCAGAAAACGGCGTAATACGAAATCCCAGAACTATAGAATTTGTAACACCGCATAACAGCCATGCAAAGGATATGATGCAGTAGCCAAAGATTCTCTTCCGGATCAGCAGGGCCAGAGTCAACGTAAAGAAAATGATTGAACAGTTATACAGAAAAATCATCGGATGTGAGAATACATACTTTACGGCATCGAACGCAGAATGACGTCCTAATGTCTCCAGAACAAAATCCAGCGCAATGGCTATCACTATACACTGAAAAATTGACGTATGCAGAATTTTCTGAACCTTCTCTTTCATGCTCGCACCTCTTCATTCTTATTTCTACAGAACCCAGTCCATCTGCCATACAGTCCGCTGTTATGTATGCATCTGAATCCGAATGTGATTATAACATTCTGATGCAATAATTCAATAGTGAAAATATGACAGATAACTGAAAAATATCAGGAATGATCTGTATAAATTCCATGTTATTACAAATATCGACATGATATATAAAGAGATTATCATATTGAAAGCACAGTCTCAATAAAATATTTATTAAATTTTCTTTCATTGCATTCCGTTTATTTTTAATCATTGCCTAAGCCTGTGTCCTGCAGAAGCAAAAGCCCGGAAAATCTGTTCTGACAGGAATTTCCGGGCACAAAAAAAGCGCGAGACGGGAATCGAACCCGCGACCCTCTCCTTGGCAAGGAGATGCTCCACCGCTGAGCCACTCGCGCATATGTCGTGTACTTCACAACAATAGGTATATTATCACACGACATTTCCATTGTCAATCCTTTTTTGTAAAATGTGTTTCTGACTCCTTTTCAATAAAAAGAACCCCTAAGGTGCCCGGTCCGCAATGACTGGAAACCACACAGCCTGCACGGGTAATCAGGATTTCCCTGAATATATGCAGGCCCTCCAGATACTTCTTTACCGTATCTATGATCTCCTGATCACAGCCTGAATGTGTAATAAAGACTCTGTCCTCACAGGCATGCAGCAGCTGCGGTTCCAGATCTTTTACATAATCGATAATGACCTTGTTCAGTTTGCCCCTGTACTTCTTTGCGGCATCCATTTTTCCGTCAACCACAACAATTTTCGGTTTCAGCTTCAGCATAGTGCCGAACAGTGCGGCCGTTGCACTGCATCTGCCGCCCCTGTGCAGATATACCAGCGTATCAACAACGAAGCTCGCCCGTACTCTCGGTCTTAAAGCCAGAATTTCCTGCGTAATCTCTGATAACGTTTTTCCCTGTTCTGCAAGAACCGCAGCATGGATGATCTGAAGGCCGATGCCTGTAGAAAGACTTTGGGAATCAATGACACTGACATGTTCGCTCCACTCCAGTTCCTCTGCTGCCATTCTGGCTACATTGGCAGATGCAGACATATCCTCTGAAATGGCAAAAAACAAAATATCACTTTCCTCCGGCTTTCCCTTTGTATAAGGTTCCATAATATGAATGGCATCCTCAATCGACGGAGCGGCGGTCTTCGGCGTCTGCTGATGCTCGTCGCTCCATATATATAACTGATCCGGCGTTATGCTTTCTCCGTCCTTATATTCCTGATCCCCTGTATGGATATATAAAGGAAGGATCGCAATTCCATATCTTTGAATTAATTCCTGTGATAAGTCGCAGGTACTGTCCGCAATGATTTTTATCATGTTGTTTCACCCCATATAAATACATTTTATCAATATACTT
Organism: uncultured Coprococcus sp.; assembly: GCA_947632705.1. Taxonomy (GTDB): domain Bacteria; phylum Bacillota; class Clostridia; order Lachnospirales; family Lachnospiraceae; genus Coprococcus. Next base: position 19,397 of record CANRQE010000005.1, read on the forward strand.
ATTTTATATGAGTGTCTGCCATTTCGCAATAGAAATCACAGGATTTCCTCTTTAAACAGGATCATCCGCTCCGGATGCATCTGTTTGGATGTGTACTTCTTCCACACGGGCAAAGGCAACAACTGCCTTGTACAGATCTCCGTCAATCCTGATATCAAATTCTGCATGCATCAGCTGGCACAGGCTTTTTGCAATTGACAGGCCCAGACCGTTGCCCTCCGTATTTCTGGAGCTGTCACCGCGGACAAACCGTTCCATCAGTTCCTCACTGCTGATATTGAGCGGATCCTTTGATATATTCTTAAAAATAAACTGCACCTGCTCATCCGTCGCCTCAATATTAATATAAACTCTGGTTTTAGGCATCGCATATTTATAAGCATTATTTAAAAGATTGTCAAAAACTCTCCATAGATGCCTGCCGTCCGCCATGATCCATACCGGTTCATCCGCTTCCCTGATGACCAGCTGCAGCTCCCGCTCTTTCAGTCTGTCCATATATTCTGCCGTTGCCTGCGCCAGAACCAGATTTGCATCCATGACTTTCAGCTCTACGGCTATACTGCCGGTGGATGCCTTGGAGGCCTCCACCAGATCTTCAATCAGCTTTTTCAGTCTGGCAGACTGCCTTACCAGAACTTCAATATAAGAAGCCTCCGGTTCTTTTGTGATATTCTGTTTCTGCAGTAAATCTACATAGTTAATGATTGAAGTAAGCGGTGTCTTAATATCATGAGACACATTGGTAATCAGCTCTGTTTTCATGCGTTCGCTCTTCATCCGTTCCTCTATCGCTGCCTGCATACCTTCATTCAGGTTATTCAGATTTTCTCCATGCTTTTTAAATGCTCCCCGCATAAACCTTGTATTGATTTTATACTTCGTATTCCCTTCCACAAGCTTTTCGCCTCCGTTTTTCAGTTCACTCAGCCATGCCGTCACAACAAGAAACAGAATCGTAATGCAAACCTTATAAATCAGATATACCTGAAGAAAATTATTCTTCACATCAATGGACCACCTCAGAACCATAACTTCTGCCACACTATAGACAATATAGATGAATACCGCCTTCCAGATAAATGGGATTTTGGATATCAGATATCTGAACCATTTCGACATCCGGCTTTCCCGGCCCAGAAAATGATGTATGCCGTATGCAAGCATACTGAAATTTTTTCCGCCTCCGTTTCTTCTTCTGCCAACCAGCAAATCTATATAAAACACACCCATGATAACCAGTCCGCAGAGAGCCACCATTCTACATGCTACAAGCTGTATCATCTCCGTATTGGTTCCATATTGAAAGGTATGTCTCCCTATTTCTCTGAACAGACAGACAAAATTGAGTATGATTCCTCCGATAATCACTACCAGACCTTCTATCGGGAGCTTTTCGTACCGGCGGAGAGCGTTTTCTTTTCCCTGACTGCTATAACCTGAGGACTTCATCAGTAAGATGAAGCAGAGCAGCCACACTGCAAGCACTATAACTGCTGCAAGCGGTACTGCATGCCGCAGCGCATACAGAGAATTCAGATATTCCAGTTCTTCTCTCAAATGATATCCGATACTGTCATACCCGGCTGTCCGGTATGCATCCGTCAGTCTGCCACAGATTCTGAGATTGATTTTATAGTCTTTTTCATAATAAACAGTTAATGTATAATCCCCTATAAAGTCTTCTGCCGTAGGATAATCGACAGCGTATTTGTTTTCATACTGTGATGTAGTAATAATCTGATCAGCAATTCTTGCCTTACCCGAATCATTTGCCTCAAGAAGTTGTTTTGAATATACATAGGCATCCGCATATTCAGCAAACAAATATTTTTCCGAATAAAAATTGGTCCAGGACAAAAAATCTGTCTTTTCTGTCTCACAGATAACCCCACTCCGGTCAGTTTCCGGATCGTTACCGCTGTCCCCATCGGATAATTCTGTTTCCTGTGATGTGTCTGCAAAACAATATATGTCATAATCAAACACATCCTTTCCAAATTCAGTGTCTGCCGCCTGATCGATAGAAGCGCGGATTTCTCCCTCGTAATACAAAATGGTAGCGCGGTTTAAATACAGCCTGTTCTGATTGACATATTGCTGAAACGCCTCACGGACAATATACATATTGTCTGTGAGGGTTCTTCTGCAGACCTCTTCCTCCTGCTCCTGAAGGGTTTTTTCATAAATGCCGGAGCGTTCCAGAACAATCAGGCAGCCGCCCATACCGAAAAGGCCTGCCGTAAGCAGGATAACCAGGATGCATAACACCATCCTGCATCTTCCGGCGCCTTTCAAGCGCTGCCTTTTTGATTCTTTTTTCATTTTGCCTTCCATATATCCCGCTTCCTTCATTTTACTCTGCCTCCATCTTATATCCACGTCCCCAGATTACCTTCAGATACCGTGGTTCTGCCGGATTGATTTCAATCTTTTCTCTCAGATGCCTGATATGGACTGCGACGGCTCCCTCCGCACCTACCGGCTTTTCCTTCCATACTTCCTGATAAATTTCCTTCGGCGAAAAGACCTTACCCGGTTTTTCCATGAGCATTCTTAATATATTAAATTCTGTCGGCGTCAGACTGACCGTCTCTCCATCCACCTTTACCTGTTTAGAAGCGTCATCCAGTTCAATCCCTCCGATAAGCATACTGTTTTTTCTGACTGTTCCACCGCCCAGCTGCATATAACGGCGAAGCTGGGATTTCACTCTTGCAATCACCTCTACCGGTTGAAACGGTTTTGTGATATAATCATCTGCGCCTATTTCAAGCCCTAAGATTTTATCTGTATCCTCTCCCTTTGCCGTCAGCAGAATCACCGGAAGATTCGTCTCTTCGCGGATCTTTACCATGGCTGTAATCCCATCCATTTCCGGCATCATAATATCCATAAGCACCAGATGAATCTCATGCTTCCTTATCTGTGACAATGCCTCTTTTCCGTTATAGGCTTCATAAATTCCATAACCTGCCGTCTGCAGATAAATACGCAGCGCTGATACAATATCCTTTTCATCATCACAAACCAGTATATTATACATTTCTTTCCCTCCGTATCAGGATTCTTTTCACGACTAAATGATATTCACTCTGTAATTTTTTCATCTTTTTCTCTGTTTTATCCACCATACCGATTCCCTTTTTATGCAACAACGGCACACAAACCTTACTGTTTCCAACTATATACTCCAATTAAAGCATAAGTCTCTTTAACAAACAAGGCATGAAACCATTAAGAATTCTTTAAGATTCTGTTTTTCGACATATTTCTTTTACTTGTATTTGCCCATATTTCAGGTATAATGGACTTATTATCTTTGAAACGGAGAAACTAACATTATGACAAAAAAAGAAATTCTTGAAATCCGCCATCAATTTGCGCCATCTGCCTGTTCGATCGGAAAAATCTGCGGATGTTATGTGGACGGCGATAAGAAAAAAATCGCCACATGGAAAGAAGCCTTTCTGTCCCTGCCGGAAGAAGAGGCGTTCAAATACTTTGAAATATTCAAAAAGACCTTGTCCGGAAGCATCGGAAAAAACCTGACTACCATGGAGTTTCCTGCTGAACAGGAAGGAGAAAACGGCACGCAGGATTTCTTACTTCAGCTGCGAAACAGCAAGCTGGACGATAACACATTAATCGAATCATTCTATGATAGGGTCATAGAATCCTATGATTATACGGGGAATTATCTGATTCTGCTGATTCACGATACATATGACGTACCCGGCAAAACAAGCGATGGACTGACGATGGAGGATGCCTCAGAGGAAATCTATGAATATCTGCTCTGCAGCATTTGTCATGTCAATCTCTCCAAAGCCGGGCTCAGCTACTTTGATACGGAAAACACCTTCCACAACCGTGTCCGTGACTGGATCGTAGATATGCCGGACATCGGTTTTCTCTTTCCTGCCTTTATGGACAGAAGTACCGATATCCATCATGTTCTCTATTACAATAAGCAGCCTGAGGAAATGCATTTTGAATTTGTGGACAGGCTGCTTGGAACCGATTTCCCAATCTCTGCCGGCACACAAAAAGAAACCTTTCAAAGTATTATTACGGAAACTTTGGGAAATGACTGTGCCTATGAAGTCATACGAAATATCCATGATCATCTGAATGAGATGACGGAAGAACACAAGGATCAGCCGGAGCCGCTTACCCTGTCCAGACAGGAAATCCGTCATCTGCTGTCTGACAGCGGCGTTTCGGAAAAAAAGCTGGAGCAATTCGATGAGCATTTTGACAAAGCCGCCGGCATTTCCCTTCCAAATCCGAAGCATATGGATACAGACGGACGGATAAAGCCGCCAAAGGTAGAATTATATGCAAGCAACCTGATGAACTCCAGAGCCTTTGAGGTCAAAACACCGGATGTTATGATCAGGGTAAATCCGGAGCGGACAGATCTGATAGAAACAAAGGAAATTGACGGCGTCAAATGTATCGTCATACAGATCACCGATTCCGTAGAAGTAAACGGCATTCCTGCCAAACCATAACGGTAATATCCGCTTACATGAAAAAGAACTTTGCATGATACAGGATCATACAAAGTTCTTTTTTTCATGTTCAAAGCTTTAACATTTTCTTTTTCTTCAATACCAGCGCTATGATCAGGCAGATGACAAGAATAATTCCGCAGATAATCTCAAATCCAAACGGTGTATTCGCAAAAGGCATCCATTTACCTGCAACATTCATACCATAGATTCCTGAGATAATTGTTGGTATTGCCATGACAATCGTAATGGCCGCCAGAAACTTCATGACATTATTCAACCGGTTATTGATGATCGTAGTCATCAGTTCTCTGGTACCGCTGATAATATCTCTGTAAATATTGGTCATCTCAATCGCCTGTTTGTTCTCGACCATAACGTCATCGAGCAGCTCCTTATCCTCCGGATACTGCTTGATACTGCTGTATCTGGCAAGCTTATCCAAAACAACACCATTTGCCCGTAAGGATGTGGCGAAATATACAAGGTTGGATTCCAACTCATGCAGATCAATCAGATCCGTTTCCTCGGTATCATCCTGAATACGCTGTTCGATCAAAGTCCTCCTCCGATCCATAACCCTCAGATAATATTGATAGGTCATACAGCTGCGATATAATATCTGATACAAAAAACGCATCCGCTTTTTCGTACTGATATCCCTGACCTTTTTTTCTACAAATGCCTGAAGTACGGGAGTATCCTCCGCACAGACAGTAATAATGGCGTCTTCCACAAGAATGATACCTAACGGTAAAGTCGTATAGGCTTCTCTCTCATTTCTGATCTCAACGGACGGTATATCCACCAGAATCATCGTATATCCGCTTTCTACCTCAACACGGGAACTTTCTTCCTCATCCAACGCTGCTCTGACATCCTCTAAATCAATGTCATATTCATCAGCAATATATTTACTTTCTTCCACTGTAGGCTTCGTGACTGAAATCCAGATATCTTTTTCATTTTTTTCTGTTTCGGACAAAACTCTGTGTACAGTCTTGTAAAATTTTATCATTGTCCAAACCCCCAGTTATAATAAGATTTACATATATCGCAGACAGCTCCGATTCTGTTGTCCTGCCAGAGCTTCTATTTTACACCATCTGTTTTATAGCTGATTGTGGTAATGGAATAATCATCCCATGTATCAAAATCAAAGAAATCAAATCCCATTTCAATATCTTCAAAAGACATACAGTCCTCTGTAAGATCATCTTCGTACCAATAAACCTCGGCATATACAACGGAACCCGGAACCATATCATCCCAGCCGCCGTTTTCTTCTACAACTACGCCGTTGATCTTTGTATCATTGAGCATGACAGAAGTCGGAACGTCCATCTTACTCTTTACACGTAAAACCGTGTAATAGGCATCCTCCACTTTCACAATATCTTTATATGCCTTTACGTCACAGTTTTCATCCTCGTATACATCTTCAAATTTGCTTAAATCATATTTCGGTGTAACATCCGTCTTAAAATCACAGTCATATGTGAAATTACCTAAAGCAACCGTATCATATGTTTCGGAATCATACAGTTCAAAATAAGCCGTAATTTCGTCTATCTGTTCAATCCCTGCAATCTCCATATCCATGGAATATACGCTTAAGGTCCACTCTGCCTTTGAACCTGCAAGAACGTCTCCTGTCATATATCCATTCAGGCTGACACCGTTTAATGCTATACCCTGGTCTGACAGACGTGCATCTGTTCCGGTTTTATTCTCAACCTGTCCGGTTACTTCCAGCATACCATATTTATATTCTGCAGAAACAACTGTAAGCTGCATGCTGTTATCGTTATACACGACGGTTCCTTCCAAAGTGCCGCCGCTAATCGGTGTATCTGTAGCCGCCGCTTCTGTATCTGAAGGGGCTTCCGTATCCTCTGCATTCGGCTTCTCTGTATCCGGCGCATTGGTAGTTTCTGACGTCCGTTCCTCTGAAGCAGGGATGTCTTTCTTCTCATCGTCCTTCTTGCCATCATCCTTTTTAAATACCACAAACACCAGAATTAAAACCAGCGCAATCACTGCCGCCGCCAGACATACGGCTGCTATGATGAACGGTGTCTTGGACTTCTTCGGCTCTTCCGGTTTTAATGTATAGTTATTCGGAGCCCCCGGCTGAAAATTCTGTCCTCCGTACAGATTGTTTGACTGGTTCCCGTACATGTTATTCTGGTTCCCATACGGATTGTTATTCTGGTTCCCGTACATGTTATTCTGGTTTCCATACGCATTATTTGGCTGGTTTCCATACATGTTATTCTGATTCCCATACAGATTGTTTGACTGGTTCCCATACATGTTATTCTGGTTCCCATACATGTTTGCCTGATTCCCATACGGATTCGCAGCGGCACCTGTATATATTGCATCCTCCGGCTGCGGTGTATTCTGACTGAAAACAGCGCTGTCCGCCTGTTCTGCCGCCTGATTTTCAACAGGCTTCTGTTCAGCTGCTTCCGGAATCGCTGTTCCGATTTCCTGATCAAATGCCACCGTCGCCCCATCTGAATCCATTGCTACCGGTGTTCCGCAATTCGGGCAGACCGTACCGGTAAAAAATTCATTTCCACACTTGTCGCACTTCATACAAACTCTCCTTTATGTAAATAATAACTGATAAAAAGTCTTCAACTAATATTATCACAACGGTTTGATTCTTTCAACTATTTCCACAAAAAGGGACAGATATCTTCTTATGTATATTGATTTCCCCTGCAAAAAAAGGACATCTGCTGCCCGCAGATGTCCTATGTATATGCAAAGGCCGTATGAATATTAATCCAATACCTTCTTCTGTGCAACCGTAACCTTCTCATCATAACAGGAGAATGCTTCTTCTACCATGGCCTGATCCGGTTTCTTTGTGATCAGACTGACAATCGGTACAATGATCAGTCCTCCTACCATAGCGAGAGCGCCACAGTTAATCGGTGACTGCAGCTGCGCCGGAAAATGGATTCCCAGCTGCGGCCATGTATTGCTGATAAAATTCAGTGTCATGATACCGGCACCCCAGATGCAGCTTACCCAGCAGGATGCAACCGTAGTCTTCTTCCAGTACAGGCCATAGAGGAACGGTGCGAGGAATGCACCCGCAATAGCGCCCCATGATACGCCCATCAGCTGTGCAATAAATGTGATCTTACTGGAATACTGTACAATGGCAATGACGGCTGAAATTGCAATGAATATCACAAGCATGATTCTCATTGTCAGAACCTGCTTCTTTTCTGACATCTTCGGCGAGATAGAGCCCTTGATAAAATCAATTGTCAAAGTGGAACTGGAAGTCAGAACCAGAGAAGACAGCGTTGACATAGATGCGGAAAGAACAAGAATCACTACCAGCCCGATCAGCGCAACAGGAAGCCCCTCTAACAGATGCGGAACAACGGCGTCAAAGCCTTCTGCTGCCACATCCGTATTGGTCAGACGTCCAAAACCGCCAAGGAAATAACATCCGCCTGCCACTATTACGGCAAAAAAGGTGGAAACAATGGTTCCGGTCTTTACAGACTTTTCATCCTTGATTGCATAGAACTTCTGAACCATCTGCGGAAGACCCCAGGTACCGAGAGAGGTCAGTATTACAACGCAGGCCAGATTAAAAATATCCGGTCCCAGGAACGAAGCAAAGATACCAGGCGTATCTGAAACTGCGGGATCCGCAACTCTTGCCAGCTGATCCAGAGCACCTGTCAAACCGCCATAATTATTCAGAACTGCTGCAATAATCACAACAATACCGATCAGCATAATCAGACCCTGAATAAAATCATTGATAGCCGTTGCCATATATCCGCCTACAATGACATAGATACCTGTTAATACCGCCATAGCGATTACACATACCTTATAATCAATATTAAACGCCATTCCAAACAGCCGGGAAAGACCGTTATACAGAGACGCCGTATATGGAATCAGGAAAATAAAAATAATAAGGGAAGATATCAGCTTTAACGATTTGCTGTTATATCTTCTTTCAAAAAATTCCGGCATGGTTCTGGAATCCAGCTTCTGGGTCAAAAGTCTTGTCCTGCGTCCCAGAACCACCCATGCGATCAAAGAACCCAAAACCGCATTTCCGATTCCAATCCACGTTGAAGCAATACCATACTTCCAGCCGAACTGCCCGGCGTAGCCTACAAAAATAACTGCTGAAAAATAAGATGTACCATAAGCGAATGCTGTCAGCCACGGGCCGACCTTTCTGCCTCCAAGTACAAACCCATTTACATCGGTTGCCTGCTTTCTGGCATAAAACCCTACGCCTACCATTACGGCGAAGAATACCACAAGCATAATAATTTTCAGTGCCATATGAACCTCCTGTCACTTTATTGCTTTAAAGTCTGATTGCTTTAAAGCTTTTATGTTTTAAATTATAAAGTGATTATATATAAAAAACAGGAGCGCGTCAAGCAAAAAAGAAAACTGAATTTAATGCATGTAATTCTTCATCATAATATATACAAAATAAACGGCGTAGCAGACAAGCAGCACGATACCTCCCGTTCGTGTAAGCTTTTTATTTTTCAGGCAGCACAAAAACAGCAGAATGACGGCTGAAAATGCCACCAGACTGTCAACCAGAAAGGCGCTGCTGAATGTAACCGGAGTGATCAGCATAGTCGTACCCGCAACAAACAGAATATTTAAAATATTGCTTCCCACGATATTGCCGATTGCAATATCCGTCTGACCTTTTTTTGCGGCGGTACAGGACGTTACCAGCTCCGGCAGGGAAGTTCCGAATGCTACGATTGTCAGACTGATCAGTCTTTCTGTCATACCGAATTTATCGGCAATATATGTGGCTGCATTGACTGTGACGTTACTGCCAAGAACGATCAGGATAATTCCTGCCACAATCAACAGAATCAGGCGGGGCAGCTTATCCTTCTCCGTCAGTTTAATCGAAGTATCTTCTGCACCGCTTTTTTTTGCCGTCACCACCAGATAAATAATAAAGGCAATCAGAAGGACATACAGGATCACGCCATCGATCCGTCCGAGTCTATGGTCAAAATATCCCAGCAAAAACATCAATGCCGTAAAGATTGCAACCAGCGGAATATCAATACACATTGTATTTTTTTTAATCGGAAGCGCCGCAAACAAAGATGTCATGCCAAGGATTAACAATACGTTTAATATATTGCTCCCCAGTACATTTCCGACTGTCATATCCGCTTCTCCGGCAAACGCCGCTTTGATACTGACCGCTGCTTCCGGCGCGCTGGTTCCCAAAGCAACGATTGTAAGTCCTACCACCATTGCAGGAATATTGCACTTCACGGCAATCTTGGAAGCGCCGTCTACAAAAATATCAGCACCTTTGATCAACAGGACAAAGCCTGCTACCAATAAAACAATCTGTCCCAAAACCTTTAAAATCTCCATAAAAACCTCCCAATCCGATCTGTCTTCCCGGTCTGAAACCGGTCCGGTTTGATCGATATTATAGTATAAACAGACCATTCCTGTATCATACAGACAAAAAAACAGACTGTCAATAATCCAGATGTATCAGAATTCTTTCCGTCATATCATCCAGCAGTTCCTCCACTGCCTGTCCCTCCGCATCTATTACAATATGAGCGTATTGTTCATATAGCGGTATTCTCTCATTATAAAGATCAAGCAGGGTCTGCCCTTCCTTTAAGACGACTCCCCGTCGGCGGATATTTTCCAGTCTGGATGCAATCTCCTCATATGGCAGTTTAATATAAACAACGGTGTCCTCTTTTACGAAGTGTTCCATTGCCTCCCTGCAGTAAACCACACTGCCTCCCGTAGCCACAACATATTGACTGACATCAATGCTCCGATTTACCTGATTTTCTATGGAAAGGAACCCCTCCTCTCCATATTCTGCAATCAGTTCCCGGAGCAGCTTCCCATATGTTTTCTGAATCAGCAGATCCGCATCCAAAAAGCCAAAGCCCAGCACCTTTGCCAGCAATACTCCAAGCGTACTTTTCCCCGCGCCCGGCATTCCGATTAGAACAATATTTTTCATTTTGGCACCTCCGGTATGGCGCAGACCTCTTCTTTTTCTGTCTTCAGTACAAAATGGGTTTCCGTTGCGGAAACTCCCTCATAGCCTTTGACAAACCTGTAAACCTCATCCAGTCCGATGGCGGAATCCGTTACAATCTTTAAAATAAAATCAAAATCACCGGTCATATAATAACAGGCAACAATACTGTCATTTTGCTTGATCAGTTCTGCAAACTCATCATAATATTTTGGGTGCTTTAATCCCACCTCCATAATTGCGACCATCTCGTTTCCCAGCTTTTTCTGGTCTACCTCGATCGTATATCCTTTAATTACTCCATTGGATTCCATCTTCTTGATCCGCTCGATGACAGCAGATACAGAAAGATTGATTTCCTCACTGATTGCCGAAGCCGCAAGTCTCGCATTGTTTTTCAGACACTTCAGGATCTTGATATCAATATTGTCCATACTCTTCCTCCTCCTAATATCAATCCGTTTTGCTCCCACATTATCATTTATCATAATATTCCTATACACAAAACCTGTTCTGCATTTCATTATATACAGCCCAAATATCTCAGAACAAATACCCACAGGGTCAGTGTCACCGACGACAACAGGGTCGTCAGCACAATGATATTGGATGACAGTACTTCGTCATTTTCCATGCTTTTTGCCATAATATAACTGGTAACCGTTGTCGGCGCTCCTGTCATGACAAGAATGGCCGTCAGTTCACTGGCACTAAAGTGCATCCGGACCGCAATGGGTATAAAAATGCACGGAAGCACCAGCAGCTTGATCACGGTTGCTGCAAGGGCCGGTCTGACTCTGGTTAACGCCTGTTTCGTATCAAAACCGGCACCCACTGCAAGCAGGGCAAGAGGCGTAGCCGTCTGTGCAATATAAGATATCGTCCTCATACAAATGACAGGCAGCTTTATGTCAAGCAAGGAAAACGGAATACCTAGCAAAATCCCGATAATAATCGGGTTTTTTAAAATATTCAGACAGGCTTTCCGAATGCCTGCTTTCCCGTTTTTCCTGTTCTTTCCGCAAAAGGTCAGAATTGTAACGGAAAAGATATTAAAAAGCGGAACGGCAGCAACGATCATAAGCGGCGCCATTCCTGCATCTCCACATATATTTTCAACAAATGCCACTCCCAAAACCGCCGCGCTTCCTCTGGCCGCTCCCTGGGCAAACGCTCCCTCCATGGACCGGTCTTTGCAGTAAAAATGGGCAAAGCCCCATACCGCCGTAAACATCAGGAAGGTTCCGAAAAAACAAAACAGTACAAACCGGATATTCAGATCCTGTAAAATGGATGTCGTCGCAATATCCTGAAACAGCATCACCGGAAGAGACACCTGAAACACAAATTTATTTGCCGTATTTGCAAATGCATCATTGATCAGATTGATTTTTTTCAGGAACCAGCCCAGCAGAATCACCAAAAAGATCGGAATTGTGGCATTCATGCTAAACAAAAAATGATTCATTTCTTTTACCCTCGTGTATCATATGTATATAAGATAGCACAATTGGAAATATTTATCAAATACGCGATTTTTCTATTATTTCGGACAATTTTTGACGGATGATTTTTTTTGAAAAAAGTAAATTTTGAGGTTGACAACAGGAAGTCCATTATATATAATAGGGTTTGCGTCACAGAAATGGCTGATTTGTTATGGGATTGCGCACCTCGGGGTGTGGCTCAGCTTGGCTAGAGCGCTTGATTTGGGATCAAGAGGTCGCAGGTTCGAATCCTGTCACCCCGATTTTAATATCCAAACACTGTTATGCAATTATGCGGGTGTAGTTCAATGGTAGAACACTAGCCTTCCAAGCTAGATACGTGGGTTCGATTCCCATCACCCGCTCTTTATTTTCGCTAATTTCATATTGGAAAAAGCGATATATAAAATGTGTCCGTAGCTCAGCTGGATAGAGCAACGGCCTTCTAAGCCGTGGGTCGGGGGTTCGAATCCCTTCGGGCACATTCCTTTTATGAAGAGATGCTTTTGCATTCTGATAAAAACATCACATGGTGGATATGGCGCAGTTGGCTAGCGCGCCAGATTGTGGCTCTGGAGGCCGAGGGTTCGAGTCCCTCTATCCACCCTATCTTTATCGCGAAAAAGCGATGATACTAATGGGTTATCGCCAAGCGGTAAGGCACAGGACTTTGACTCCTGCACTCGCTGGTTCGAATCCAGCTAACCCAGTTTCAAAACTTATACGGGCCATTAGCTCAGGTGGTAGAGCACTTGACTTTTAATCAAGTTGTCCGGGGTTCGAGTCCCCGATGGCTCACTCGGGATTTCGGATATTCTTATATCTGGAATCCTTTGTTTTTTGGTACATCTGCAGACGGTTCCGAAAGCTGCGGCTTTCCTTTGCAGATGTCTCTATATTCTCTTGCGGATATGGCGGAATTGGCAGACGCGCCAGATTTAGGTTCTGGTGTCAGCAGACGTGCAGGTTCAAGTCCTGTTATCCGCATTTGACCAGACAATTCTTCCGTCTATGATTGTCATATAAACAGAGGAAGCCACTTCTAACGGACTTCCGTCATAGATGACCAGATCTGCATCCTTTCCGACCTTAAGGCTTCCGACTCTGTGATCGACACGACAGATTCGGGCTGCTTCTATGGTAATAGCCCGTAAGGCCGCCATGACATCCATCCCCTCTTTGACTGCCAGTGCTGCGCACAAGGGCAGATACTGGATCCGGGACACAGGATGATCGGTTGTCAGCGCAACAGACGCGCCCGCCCTCTGCAGAATTCCTGCAGTTTTAAAATCGGCCAGACGTACCTCATCTTTGGTTCTGGAAGCAAAGGAAGGTCCAACAATGACAGGATATCCGCCTTTTACAATCTCCTCCGCAATCAGATGTCCTTCCGTACAATGATCCAGAGTCAGTCCAAGTCCGAATTCCTTTGCAATCCGCATAGCCGTCAATATATCATCCGCACGGTGGACATGCGCCTTTAACGGGATTTTTCCCTCAAACAGCTCCCGATAGGATTCCATATGAAAATCCGTTTTTTCCGAACCGTTTTTTTCAAAATACTGTCTTGCACAAAACAGCTCTTTACGAATCAGGGCCGCAATGCCCATACGGGTAGAGGGCATGTTTCCCTGGATTCCGTAATTTGTCAGTGGATTTTCGCCAAAGGCCAGCTTGACGGCGGCCGGTGCAAGTACCACCATATCATCAATGCATCGTCCGTCTGTCTTGATAAACGCGAATTGGCCTCCGATTGCATTGGCACTTCCGGGTCCTGCCATAACCCCGGTAACGCCGGAAGCTATGGCATTATGAAACGCACTGTCCATCGGATTGATGGCGTCAACAGCTCTTACATAAGGCGTAACAGGATTGGTGGTCTCATTGATTGCATCAACCTGTTCGCTTATTTTTTCTTCTGAAATGCCAATATGGCTATGTGCATCGATAAATCCGGGAAAAACCTGTTTCCCCTGTGCGTGAATGACCTCCATCCCTTCCGTCGGACATATGGTTTTACCTATATCTGTAATCTTTCCGTTATCAAGCAGAAGATCAACATAAACCGGTTCATCGCTCTCCATCGTATATACAAGTCCGTTTTGTATTAACAGCATACCGTAAGTTCCCCCTTTTATAAACAGCTTCTATATAGTGTTCCTGAAAAAAAAGAGAACTATTCCTGCCGTTACCCTTCCATAAAAAAAACACTACAGTTTAGCGATTCCCACCTAAAACTGTAATGTTTTTTGTTTCGTCCGATATGCAGACAATTATGCTTCTACCTTGATATCCTCTGCCTCGTCAGCTTTCTCCTCTGCAGGCTCAGCCTCAGCTTCCTCTTCTTCGTCATCAAAGAAATCATCATCAAAGTCATCATCAAAATCGTCATCGAAATCATCCAGAAAATCCGGTGTCAGATAAGAGTATACCGCATATGCAATACCTGCAACTGCAACTACCGCACCGATGACTGCAAGGATCACAAATAAGATTCCTTTTGCCTTCTCCTCTGCCGGTTCATTTTTTACTAAAATAACATCATTATTTTTCATTGTTTCTTCCACCCTTTCTTTATCCCAACGTACCTTGGGGTTCATGCATATAAGAATTATATCATACCATGGAAAATATTTCTATAACAATATCATATTTTCTTTAGCTTTGCAAAAGATGCAAACATCTTTTTAACTCCGCATCTGTCAAAATTCACCGTTACCTCATAATCTCTGCCGCCCTGCACCAGCTGCGTCACCGTTCCATCCCCGAATTTGATATGACGCACTCTGTCACCTTCCCCATATTCCGGATTGATTTCTCTGTTCACTACAAATTCCTTACCGAAGGCCGGCTTTGTCGATGGGGTAATTCCATATGACGCATGCTTCTTATATGGATTATTCTGTCCATAACCTCCGCCTTTTAAACCATAAGATTGGGAGGTTGCAAAAGGCATGGATTCCTGCTGTCTTTTTTTCATCCGGCCAAGCTCTCCGGCATCCGAAAGCAGCATCGGAGGAATCTCCGTCACAAATCTGGAAACAGGATTCAGATTATGGCTCCCATGCATCATCCTGCATTTTGCAGAACTCAGATAGAGCTTCTTCATGGCTCTGGTTATGCCGACGTAACAAAGTCTGCGCTCCTCCTCTAAAGCATCCTCATCTTCGGAATTGAGCGCCTGTGCACTTGGAAATATTCTGTCCTCCATTCCGCAAATAAATACATATGGGAATTCCAGTCCCTTGGCACTGTGCAGGGTCATCAGACTGACCACGCCATCTTCCGTGTTAATAGCATCTGCTTCTGAAACCAATGCGATTTCCTGAAGAAATTCACCCAGATTTCCATTCTCCCGTTCCTCTTCAAACTGAATGATACGGTTCCTGAATTCATCCAGATTTTCAAGTCTTGTCATAGACTCATCCGAGTGTTCGTTGATCAGTTCCTCCTCATACCCAGTATCTTCCAGAATCCTGTCATATAGAAAGCTTATGCTCTCTCCCTCCTTCAGAATCTTCCGGAATGAATCCAAAAGCTGTATAAAATCACTGATCTTCGCAGCTGTTCTCCCCAGACCCGGGATGTTCTCCGGCCGCCGCATGGCAGCAAGCATACTTATTTCCTGCTGATTCGCAAATGCCGCAATCTTATCAATACTGGCATCCCCGATTCCTCTCTTGGGAACATTGATAATCCTTCTTAATGCCGCATTGTCTTCCGGATTATAAAGCAGCTTCATGTATGCCATAACATCCTTAATCTCCAGCCGGTCATAGAAATTGGTTCCGCTATATATCTTATAAGGAATATTCCAGCTGACCAGCTTTTCCTCCAAAACTCTGGACTGCGCATGCGTCCGGTACAGCACGGCAATCTCCCGATACTCCGCCTCCTGTCTGACAAGCTTTGCAATCTCGGATGCAATCTGCTCTGCCTCTTCATATTCGCTCTCACTTAAAGTATAGGAAACCTTCTCTCCTTTTTCCTTTTCTGTCCACAGCTTTTTATCCTTTCTGCCCGCATTATGACATATGACTGCGTTTGCGGCTTCCAGGATGTTTCCGCAGGAGCGGTAATTCTGCTCCAGCTTTACTACCATGGCATCCGGATATTCCTTCTCAAAATTCAATATATTGGTAATATTGGCCCCTCTGAATTTATAAATAGACTGATCGTCATCTCCTACCACACACAAATTTCTGTATTTTTTTGCCAGCATCTTCACAAGCAGAAACTGTATATGATTCGTATCCTGATATTCATCCACCATAATATACCGGAACCTGTCCTGATAATATTCCAGTATGTCCGGATAATGCTCAAATAATTCCACGGTTTTATAGATCAGATCATCAAAATCAAACGCATTACAGGTCTTCAGCCTTTTCACATAAGCTCTGTAAACCTCCGCTGCTTTCATTTTTACATAATCCGCAGCATATCTCCGTTCAAATCCATCCGGCGACAGATACTGTTCTTTTGCCCTTGAGATTTCCGCCATAAACATCTTTTCCGGATACTGCTTCGGATCGATCTGAAGTTCCTTCAGGATGTTTTTAATGGCATTTTTCTGATCGGCCGTATCATAAATCGTAAAGTTTTTGCCATACCCAAGTCTGTCAGCAAAGCGCATCAGGATTCTGACGCACAGAGAATGAAAGGTACTGACCCATACCTGTTCTGCACCTTTCCCGACAATCCGGTTCACCCGTTCCCGCATCTCGTTCGCCGCTTTATTGGTAAAGGTAATCGCTAAGATATGATATGGATTGATTCCTTCATGCTCCATCAGATATGCAATCCGGTGTGTAATTACCCTCGTTTTTCCGGAACCGGCGCCTGCCAAAATCAAAAGCGGACCATCTACATGGGCACAGGCTGTACTTTGCATATTATTTAAACCGTCCATGGCTCCTCCTCGCTATGCTTCCAGCATAAAGATGACATACCCCGACAGACTGAACTCTGTCAGGGTACAGCAAATGTGCTGTTGTAAAGAATCACAACAGCACATGCATTGAAAAATATAGTAAACATGATTGTCTAAGACAGCTTATGTCCACAGTTTCCGCAGAAATTCGCACCGTTCGTCGGGCTTCCGCAGTTCGGGCAGAATTTCGGCGCCCCGCCCGCATTCGGACCTGCCGGCTGACCTGATACAGGCTGGGTATTATTCTGCATTCCATTGACCATCTGATTTGCCATCATCATACCCATCTGCATGCCCATCATGGCGCCTGCCATATCTGTAGTCGCATTCCCGGTCTTTGTGGACGGACTTGTCATGGCGTCTACCATCTTAACCTGTTGAAAACGATTCATATCGCCAACCATTGTGTACTCTGCTGCCTGATCGGCACGTTTGGTAATATTTTCAGGATATGTAAATTCACTGATTCTGAAATCTGTCATTGTAAGACCGATTCCATACAACTCCATATCCAGATCTTCCTTAATTCCTTTTGAAATCTCTGTCGCATTTGCCATCAGATTAAACACGTCGCCGCCGACCTGGGTAATCCATTTCATCAGCAAGCCGTCCAAAATACCCTTGATACGGTCTCTGACGTCATCTACGGCATACATGGCTTTCACACCGGCAATTTTTTCAATCAAAACATTATAATCTCCGATTTTGAAAGAAAACTTACCGTTTGAGCGTACCGGCAATCCACCCGGAAGTCCCGGCGCCTGCAAACGGACCGGTGAGCCGGTTCCCCAGTTACAGGTAAATTCCTTGGTATTGACAAATAAAACTTCTGCCCGCAAGCCTGAATTAAAACCAAATTTAAATCCCTTTAAGGTTGAAAGGAACGGAATGATCTCCGAATCTATGGTATAGCTTCCCGACTCGGTAAAAATACCCTCCACTGCACCATTATACAGAAAAATCGCATCCTGACCCGGTTTCAATATCAAACGGGAATCCTTCTTTATCTCTCTGTTGGTCCATTTCCAAAATAGAAGGTCATCTCTGTATTCTTCCCATTCAACTACATTCGCAAACTGATTTGAAAATAATCCCATTTTAATCCTCCTGATTTATAACCGGTTTTTTCAGCATATTCTTATTCTGAAAGACCCATCTTAGCCTTTAATGCTGCCAGTTCATCCTGAAGGTCTGCACTTGGCGCTGCATCATATTTGGAAGCGAGGTCTTCAACAGAATCCTCCCCTGCCTGATTCAACTCAGACATGGCGTTGGCTTTGTCAAGCATTGCATCCGCTTTTGCTTCCATTCTGTCAAAGGCTGCCATGGAATTGGTAGAATCCGCAACGCTTCCCATCATCTTATTCATCTTTTCCTGTGTCTTTGCAACCTGAACCTTTGCCTTGATTGCATCTCTTCTGGAATTCAGTTCCATCATGTCCTTCGTCAGCTTATCATGCAGCTGCTTCATCTTGGCAGAATTGGCAGCGGCAGCATCATAGGCCTGCTGTAACGGAACCTGCTTTTGCACAAGCTGATTTTTCTTCTCTAAGAACTTCATGGCATCTGCCTCATTACCGGCAAGCAATGCTTTTTCTGCATAGGTCTGCATCTTGGCAATTTCTGCATCGCATTCCTCTAACTGTCTCTTGCATCTCTGCTCTTCTGCCATAATGGTCGCAGTCTCGGACTTAACACTTCTTAAATCCTCCTGCAAATCTCTCATGCACTGATCGATCATCTTTTCAGGATCCTCTGCTTTATCAAGCAAAGCATTGATATTAGATGCCATAATGTCTTTGAATCTTTTCAATATTCCCATATTGTACCTCCTGCTTACGGCTGTCGCCGAAAAAATAAAACTTTAGTTTACGCACATAATAAATGTACATTCAGTGCCCCTATTATATCATTTTATCCCTTGATACGCAATCCTTTTCAGGCTATGCCACCTGAACATGCCAAATTCCGTACGTTAAAACCTTTAACAGCTGTCTGCATCCCTCTTAATCGCGGAAACCGCCGCCGCTGATTCTGAATTCCGGTCTGGTTTTCTGCGCATCCTGCGCCGGTTTTCCAAAGGTGGAGTCAGTGACCGATTCTTCCAGCGGAACCGGCGTACGATCCTCACTGATCTGTGCCTTTCTGTCGGTTTTTACATCGGAAACCGGCTGGTAGACTGTCTCCGCCTGCTCTCGTTCTTCATACACATCCGGAATTTTAACCGGCTCTCTGGACGCTTTGACCTTGATTTTGTCTTCCTCTTTTTTCTCATCAAAATCAAATTCCCACTGTACAACAGACGGCTGCTCCTCGCCCTCCGGCTGATCATCTTCCATGGCCTTATTTTTCTCGTAATACAGCTCGTTTGCAAGCAGCTGGCTGATCTCTAAAATATCGGCATAGCGCTCCTGCTTTTTCATCTCCATCAGGCCATCCATCAACTCGCGTTTGTTTTGTTCTATAATTTCGGATTTCTTTCTTAAAGAATCCAGCACCCTGTCCGTTTCCATACTGATCATATTATAGGTCTGCCGAACAGTCTCATTGATCTCCATCAGCATCTCATTTGTATAGATGATGGACGCCGCGTAAATCTCATTTGCAGTCCTGAGCGCCATCTTGTCCTGCTTATTCAGATTTCTGACCTTCCTCTGTACTGCGATTGGATTCGGCTTGCTCATCCGGATTCTGGAAGCAGTTTCTTCCGCTTCTATAATGATCTCTTCCGCTTCCTCATTCGCCTCTTTGATAATCTTGCTCCGCTTATCCGTAATCTCATGATACGCTTTCAGTTCTATATCAATTGTTGTTTTTAAATCTTCAATGATTTCCAGAATTTCTTCCTGATTGACCAGTACCTTCCCGGCAGCAAACGGAACATTCTGGCCGTCCTCTATCAAAACCTGCATACGATCCAGCAGTTGTTTTGCCTTTCCTCTTTCCATGATAAACCTCCCATTCGGCATATTCTGTCCAAATGTCAACGTAATGGATATTTTATCATTTTTTTCGTCCTATTTCAATAAATGCAGATAATTTTATATCTTTCTAAATCAGAAAATCTGCCGGCGGCAGATTTTTTGAATCTATATGTTTTCACTTTCGATCGGCCCAAGCTTATAGTAGCTCAGGGTGACCTTTGCAATATGATTCTGTTTGTCATCACGAATCCAGACGTCATAGACGGATATCGTCCTTCCGTTTTTCACTTCCTCAGCCTCCGCCGTCAGGTATTCCGTATCCTTTGCCGGATACAGGTACTGGATGGACGCAGAAACGGTGGTTACATAGCTGCCTCTTGTCATTGCGGCGGTGCCCCCGATCGTATCGGCAAGGGTAAAAATGCAGCCGCCATGCACGGAGCCGAAGGGATTTCGCAGCTGCGGCCGAAGCTTTAATTTGCCGGTTGCATAGCCCTCATGAAACTCTCCGTATTCCACACCGACATAATTGATAAACCCATTTTCGTTCCGGATCTTTTGTATATGTTCCATCAGTTCGCTTTCTAACATTTCTTTACCATCCCTTTAATCAATATCAGATTTCTTATCATCCCGTGGCAGTCCAAGAAAATCCTGAATCAAATGCCTTGTAAACAGTCTTCCCTCTTCAGTCTCAAAATATCTCTCCGGATGCCACTGAAAGGCCAGAATACTCATGATTGGAGAGACAAATGCTTCCACCGTCTTATTTTCTTCGTCAACCACAATCGGATAAAACATCGTAGACAGATTTTCCAGATAAACACAGTCACTATGGAAATTATTAACTTTAATATATTTATCTGAATTGACAACACGGGCCGGATGATCGATTCCCCGCGGGCGCGGTACCGTAAACGGCGCAGAATATGAAATCTTACCGCCAAACAGGGCATTCAGATGCTGCATACCGCGGCACACCCCTATAATCGGTATATTGTTGTCCACACAATACATGATCAGCTGCTCTTCCATTGCATCTCTGTGCGGCTGAAGCTCCGCATTATGAGGTTCCACATAATGTCTCGGATGCAGAGTTCCGCCTCCGGTCACAATCAGCAGGTCAAAATGCTCCTCAAACAGCAGATCTGTATTCCTGGTGAAATTGGAAACAGGATGCAGCCTGATTCCCATACTTTCATAATATTCCGTGTAAGCCGCCTCCAAAACATCCGTTGTTTTCCCATACATATTTTGTCCTTCTCTCTGGGTGATCAGGGCATGAAGCATCGCCTTACACCTCCTTTCGTATCTTTCCGTTTTTACAATCCAGCGTCAGGTAAGACAATTCCGAAACATAATTGTATATCGCATCTCCGCATCCGATTGCCGCAGGAATATTAAATTCTGCGCACCGGATGGCCATATGGGAGGCGACGCCCCCGTATTTTGTAATAAAGCCTCTGATTCCTTTTGCAAAAATCCAGTCATAGCCCGGATCCGCCTTGGGAATCACTACTATCTTATCCCTTACATCGATTACCGGTTTTCCGGCCGGCTGCGAATCATGCTCTTCCAACAGTATAACCTCTCCGGACACGATTTCTGAGGTTATAAAATTCGGCCTTGCTTCCCGGATTTCAATCACACGGATATCCTGCTCCGATGTAAGAACATCCGGCAGGATCAGAAGGGAATTTCTTTCATAAATACGTTTATTTTTCTCTATGACCGACATCCATTCCGTTTTGATATCGTCCTCCTTCTGGTCACACGCGCGGAAAACGGTATCTACATCCAGATAAGCCAGCTCTTCTTTGGAAATATCCATTTTTTTTCCGGCTTCAATCAAAATATCTATGGCAAGACTTAAAGATTTCGTGAATTCAAATTTAAAATATTCCCGTTCCTCCATCGAATCCCGCAGATATTCCACAAATTCTTTTGTATCTGTAAAAAATCCCAGCTGTTTCAGGGCATCTGCCATCGCTGCATCCCTTAATGGATTGTGCTTCAGGTCTTCGATTTTCTGTCTCTGTTTTTTGGCATTACTGCTGCCCTTGGAAATATCAAATGTCCGGTCTGCATAAGTTTCACAGGTAATATCATAGGTTCCGGACCGCAAATGGCCATACTTCTCGTTAAAGCTTGCTCTCGTAATCTTTCCGTCCGCATAATCCTGAAAATCAGCGTCATATTCAGAGGCAACCGTATATACGGACATCATAAAATCATCCATTTCTTTTTTGCTGAAATATCCTTTTTCCACCAGAGACCTGCACAGGGCCTTTGCAATAAATGCAAGGCGGGCCTGTCTTGCAAATTTAGGCGTGCCATACTGCTTGATACTCTCCAATAACTGAATAAAGTACAAAATCAGGGTACTGACATCATTACAGGACATCCGGAAGTTGCTCCGGATATTTTCACGGTGCACGCGCAGACCGTTCAGCGCACGCAGATCCTGCATCCGGTTTCTTTTAAAGTCACGGACCGCTTGATCGGTCAGATGAAACAGCGCACTGTTGAAATCACTGATCTCCTCCCGGGAAAAACCGTTCTGCAACAGACTTTCCAGCTGTTCCTTTGTCGTAAGGTCATAATTGGATAAAACAATCTCAAACTCAATTTTATCATGCGCGCTGAGATCCTTCTTCAATTTTTCCGTATAATAGCGGATCAGCTTCTTTACCAGGGTAAGATCCAGATTTTCCGGTGTCAGGCAGAGAAATGACTGTTTCAACGATACAAAAGGCTTATTTGCAACCCGGTACATCAGCTCTCCTTCCACTTCCTGATAACCGATATAATTCAGTCCCTGATTCCAGGCGGACTTTGTAATGATCTCCCTGTAAAGAGAATAGTCCAGCGGATGAGGATTTTCACCTATCATCTCCGCCGGATTCCAAAATGCCATATCCGACAATATGGTATTCTCCTCTTTCAGACTCTTACAGATATCCCGATAGTTTTGTCCGGCTGATTCTGCCAGTTCAAAAAACGCTTCATCGGACAGACGCCTTTTGTGCCCCTGCATATTCGCTGCCAACGGACGGACCTGAAAAATAACAATTTCCTTGTTTTCAAGAACCGCAAACTCGATATCCAACGGATAATCCGGAAAAATATCCTCTATTTCCATAACTGCTTCCAGCAGATTTTTCCATTCGGCCGGCAGCACATCCGGATGTGTGTTACGTAAAACATACAGAGTCTTTCCGCCTCGTCCTCCCGTAACAATATCCGTATCCCCTCCATGATAGGAAATGACATAATAAGGTCTGTCCGCCTTCACGTCACGGGTAAAAACCACTCCGCTGCAGCGGACATGCTCCGTTTCTTTCTGGATCAATACCTGCTCATGCTCCAATCGGTCTTTCTCCAGATCATAGGATGCAAATACCCGTTCAATTGCCTGTGCAACCTCTTTTCTGTGGCTTCCATCCACATGCAGAATACTCAGATAGTGTCCTGCATTCGAGTTATGTAAACCATCTTCATTGGAACAGGAGCTCCGGACAATCAACGTCTGTCCGCCCAGCCTGTTTTCAATTTTTTCAAGCACTGCTTCCTTATCCTGCCGATATTCCTTTCCGGTTACGACGAAGCTGTCCTCGATATGCGATTTTTTTATCTTATCATACAGATACAGCAGCGTATCCGCCTTCGTCTGCAGCATGAAAAACCTCCGTTTTGACAAAAGAAACTGCACCCTAATATCTTCATACTAAAGTGCAGTACAAAATCCTATTGAAATGTTACCAGATCATCTACGCTTTTTCTTGGCGGCATCTCCGGTGCAAATACCGGATACCCCATTGCAATAATCGCAGCAACTGTCTGACCTTCCGGAATACCTATAATCTCTCCGACTTTTTTATCATCAAACACTCCGAGAATTACCGTTCCGATTCCTTTATCATGTGCTGCAAGACAAAATGTCTGTGCCGCAATCCCCGCATCAAACATCTCCCAGCGGTCTTCCTTGGATGTCGTAAAAGTTCCGTCCCTTTCATAGCCGCAGATCCCGTCCTTTTTCGTCAGGATCATGAGCTGCTTTGCCCGGCTGACCGTTTTCTCATTCAATGCAAATCCAAGCAGTCCTTCCTCTGAAATTCTGGCAATGGTCTCAGGCTGTTCGATATAAATATAACGGACAATCTGTGTATTCTTCCATGACGGAGAATAGGATGCCAGCTCTACCAGTTCCCTGATCGTATCATGAGGAATCCGTTCATCCGTGAACTTTCTGACACTTCTTCTTGTTTTGATACATTCAACTGCTTCCATTTGTGTCCCTCCTGTTCAATTATCATATTCATGATACCATATTCTGCCGTCTTATATCAATCCCCGGATATATAAAATACTGCTGGTAATCCGTCCTCCGTAATGCTTAATATAATCCCGGTACTCTCTGTACCTGATATAATATTCCCTGCCCCATGAGGATACGACCAGATATTCCTCTTCTTTTATCTCCTGCACTCCGGTCACCACCACATAATGGGATTTTACTTGCTTTTTCAGGGACTCTTTCAGTTCGCCATCCTTATTAATATAGAAGGTCACGCCCTCCCGGCCCCAGAATTTCGGCGTATTCGGCCCGATTGACAAAACCACCGGTTTATTTTTTCTGATCAGATGCCGGATGTCTTTCATCATTGCTTCATCAGACAAAAATACCTTCCAGGTCGCCTTCAGTCCAATGTCATTTAACAGAAAATACCGGTTCATGGCATGCTTCAAAGCAAATCCGTTCATACCGCCGGGCAGCATGCCAATTACGAATCTGGAATAAAAGAATTTTACATATTCCAGATAATCATTTTTATTGTATAACCCGTTCGGTTTACTGATCCTTCTGATTGCATCCGTCATCATATTCGGATTCTGCTCGGCCAGATATATGCTGATATCCGCAAGTGCGATTGCACCGCATCCCGATTTCTGGAGCCGTTTTGACTTGCACCACGCCTGATTGCCCCCATAACTTACAATATTCATATTCTTGACCTTTACATAATCCCTGTTTACCAGAAAATTATCACTCATACCTATACCTTCTTTTCCTCATCAAGCTTTGTAACGTCATCCGTCTGTCTTCTATTCCTAATTCTACTATAACACGTTTTGCCATGTTTTAATCATTATAGCACACATTGTTTTCTGCATCAACCATTTTTCATACTATGTGAAGTAGTTTTTAAAACCACCATATATTTCTTTATGAATATGATTTTATATCCGTTATATACTTCTTAACAAATATTTCTTTACAAAATAAATGACTTCTGTTATAAAACTATATGGAAGCCGGGCAAGTGATCGCGGCCATCATACCGCTGTCATACAGCGTTTAATGTTGATACGGTATATGGGTGAGGAAAGTCCGGGCTTCACAGGGCAGGGTGCCGGATAACGTCCGGTGGAGGCGACTCCCAGGCTAGTGCAACAGAAATAAACCGCCATTTTATGGTAAGGGTGGAAAGGCGAGGTAAGAGCTCACCGCTGGACTGGTAACAGGACAGGCCATGTAAACCCCACTCGAAGCAAGACCAAAGAGCAGCCATTTGGGCTGTGGGGACGATACAGTTGCCCGCTGCGTCCCAGGTAGGTCGCTTGAGCTTTATGGCAACATAAAGCCTAGATAGATGATCACTCCAGACATAACCCGGCTTATCGTCCGACTTCCGAAAAAAGAGTCACATAATCTCTGTAACACAGACAGGTATTATGTGACTCTTTCTTATATTTGAAAGCAGCCTCCCCCTACAAACTCCCGCAGGATAGAATTAAGCGGTATGTCTGCCGACGGTATTTCTTCAAATTGTCCGATAAAGATTTTCAGCCTCTTTGCATCCTGATAATAGACCGACTCCTCAGGCACAAGCTCCAACAGCGGTCTTGCAAGGGGTTTGATTACGCCATATTCATATAAAAGGCCCGAATTGAACATTGCGTCTGCTTCCGATTCATAAGGAAAGATATATTTTTCTTCACCCTTTCGTACCGAATTCCACATGGACAGGGTCTTTTCTACTCCATGCCCCCGGGTCCGGTAATCTCTTACCATTCTGCGCAGCAGCCTGCTGTCCATGGTAGAAACCTTCGTGTCCTCATCAATATGAATCTGATTCAGCGGACTGATATAAATCTTATATTTATCCTCTTTATTCAGGCTGTGCGTCATGGCAGGATTCAGGGAATGAATTCCCTCTAAGATCAGCACATCCTGATTTTCAATTTTTAATCTGTCTCCATGGTATTCCCGCCTGCCAATTTTAAAATTAAATACCGGGAGTTCCAATTCCTTCCCTTCCAGAAGTGTGAGAAGATCATCGTTCAGTTTATCAACATCCAGCGCCTCCATACACTCAAAATCATAATTTCCGTTTTCATCCTTCGGATTATCTTCACGGTTGACAAAATAATTATCTACTGCGATTGCATGAGGATGCAGTCCCATTGTCTGAAGCTGTATTCTCAGGCGGTGAGAAAAGGTGGTCTTCCCGGCAGAGCTCGGTCCTGCAATCAGAATCACCCGTTTATTTTCCCGGACGATCTGTTTTGCCAGCTCGTAAATGGCGTTTTGCTGCATGGCTTCGCAAACCAGAATCAATTCCAGGCTTCCTCCGTCTTTGACTCTGTCGTTCAACTTGCTGACGGAATCTATATTTACTTTTCTCGCCCACTTTTCTGCAGTCTCCTTCAGACTCAGGACACTGTGTCCGGCCGTATCACACATGTATGTACCTCCTGATGGAATTTACCTTTGTATAACTATTCCAAACTTCTGCCATTTATAACTTTCTTTTCCGTTTTTCGAATATTTTCCGAAATGATATCCGGTCTTTCGAGACAAACGCTCATGTTTTTTCGTAATAAGCAAGCGCCCCGAGAATATAATCCTGTTCCTCCTTCAGCTTATCCGCCCTGGTTCTTGCCTTTTCGCTGCTCCGCGTCTCCAATTCCGCAAGAATTCTTTCATGATCCGCATATTGTTTCTTCAGATAGGACAAAAGAACAGGATGCGCACAGGCCAGAAGATATTCTCCGTATCTGTCATATAATTCCTGTTTCTCATCCGGACCGTACGAACCTTGCGCGGCGTGCGCATCACCGCTGTCAGAATCCGGAGGCTGATCAGAAGACTTTGTTCTCGCATCCAGGATCGTATAATACTTTCCCATATCAACAACCATTTCCTCCCGTACGATAACAATTCCCAGTTCTCTCAGTTTTTTCCTGACCAGACAGAGATCTGACTGGGGCTGAAGAACAAGCTGACGGGCTGTAAATACCGTTTCTTTTTTCTGTTCCAGAATCCGGTTCATCAAAATTCCGCCCATACCTGCCAGAATAATGGTATCAACCTCATACGGTCTGATGGCAGCAAGGCCGTCCCCCTGCCGGAGCTCAATACATTGTTCCATGTTTCTTTTTTTTATATTATTATAAGCAATGCTTAATGGACCCGGCCTGACGTCCGATGCGATCACCCTTTTTGCCCTTTGCCGCTCCATCAGATAAATGGAGACAAAGGCATGGTCGCAGCCAATATCCGCTACTGCCGCACCCTGTATGACCATATCGGCAACCGTCTTCATACGAACGGACAGATCCATCTTTTTCATATCCCGCTCCATAGCTGTCTGCATATTTAGTAAATATAATCCTTTAATTTTCTGCTCCGGCTCGGATGTCTGAGCTTTCTGAGAGCCTTCGCCTCAATCTGCCGGATACGCTCCCTGGTTACATTGAATTCCTTTCCAACCTCTTCCAGCGTCCGCGCACGGCCGTCCTCCAGTCCAAACCGCAGGGTCAAAACCTTCTTTTCCCGATCTGTCAGTGTATCAAGCACCTCCACCAGCTGCTCTTTTAACAAAGTAAATGCCGCAGCATCAGCCGGTACAGGTACATTATCATCCTGAATAAAATCTCCCAGATGGCTGTCTTCTTCCTCACCGATCGGGGTTTCTAAAGATACCGGTTCCTGTGAAATCTTCAGAATTTCCCGAACACGCTCTACCGGTATATCCATAACCTCTGCAATTTCTTCCGGCTGCGGTTCCCGTCCAAGCTCCTGTAAGAGCTGTCTGGAAACACGAATCAACTTATTGATCGTCTCTACCATATGCACCGGTATACGGATTGTCCGGGCCTGATCTGCAATTGCTCTTGTAATCGCCTGACGAATCCACCAGGTTGCATAAGTGGAGAATTTATATCCCTTCCTGTAATCAAATTTTTCCACTGCTTTGATCAGTCCCAGATTTCCTTCCTGAATCAGATCCAGAAACAGCATACCTCTGCCTACATAACGCTTTGCAATGCTGACTACCAGGCGGAGATTGGCCTCTGCCAGTTTTTTCTTTGCCTGTTCGTCTCCTTCCTCCATCCTCTGGGCCAGCTCAATTTCCTCTTCCGCACTCAGTAACGGAACCTTTCCGATTTCCTTCAGATACATCCTGACAGGATCCTCAATACTGATACCATCCGGTACGGATATATCTATCTTTTCCACATCCTCATCCAGATCCTCTAACAGGATCTCATCGTCATCGTCCTCTTCCGTGATTGTCAGGATATCCACGTTATGCCCTTCCAGAAAAGCAAAGATCACTTCCATACGTTCCAGATTCAGTTCAATCTCTTTGGCATCATTAAAGAATTTAATAATTTCCGTATCCTCAATTACCATTTTCTTTTTCTTTGCCATTTCCAGAAGCCCCTGTAATTTTGCCTGGAATTTTTCTTCAATTAAATCCTTTTTTTCCTGAGATTCCATGTTATCCGTTCCTCCATAAATATATAATAGTTTAACCTTTTTTCAATGAAATATGCAATTTTGTGATTCCGGCTTTTTCCTGAATCAGTTTCTGCATTTCCTTTATGTCCTTCACCTGTGCCAGCTGTTCCTCTATACGGGCAGTTTTTACCTTTTTTACAACATCGGTAATCGCATTGTTCACTTCCTCCGGTGACATATCCAGACGCAGATCCGTCTGCAGCATCTCTGCCACCATACGCTGCTCTTCCAGCTCCTCAAAGAGAGCCACCACCGTTGCCGGCTCCACCCTGCCTTTCTTTTTGTATTGGGCAAAGATTTTCTCTGCCACCGTCCGGCAGATTCCTTCTTCAAAGCACTGTTCATCAATGATGCCGTCTAAAAGGGCAAACAGCTCCGGTTCATTGACCAGCCAGGTCAACAGCATTTTTGCCGCTTTATTCCCGCCGGTTCTCCGCGCTGCTTCATGTTCCGTCCGCCGTTCCTCCCTAACAACGATTTCCGGTTTTGTGACGCCCGCTATCCCATATTGATGCACTAATTCTTCCAAAGCCTGACTATCCATGTGATACCGGTTGGCAATCGCCTCAATATAGTTTCTGCGTTCAAGCACCTCATCTATCTGCGCCAGTTTTTTCGCACATTCCCTTTGAAACCGGGTGCGTTCCTCAGGATCTCGCTGATTATATCGTTCCGACAAAATCCTTGCCTCAAACATCATGGCACTTTCCGCCTGTACCACGCGTTGTTCAAACCCTTCGCCGCCTTCCGCACGGATCAGCTCATCCGGATCCTTATAAGGTCTCATATCAATGACTCTTGCCGATATCCCGACCTCCCGGAGAATGGCTATCACCTTCTGTGTTGCGGCAACCCCCGCATCGTCACTGTCATATGCAAGATATACCTCATTCGTATACCGCTTTAAAATATTGGCATGTCCGAATGTAAATGCCGTTCCAAGCGATGCTACCGCATTATCAAAGCCGGCCTGATGCATGGCAATCACATCCATATAGCCTTCACAGCAGATAAAGCCTTTTCTCCGGCTTCTTTTTGCAAGATTCATAGCGAACAGATTGCGGCTCTTATCAAAGACTGCGGTATCACTGGTATTGATATACTTTGGTTTTCCGTCTCCTAAGACACGTCCGCCAAACGCTATGACCTTGCCGTTGATATCAAGAATCGGTATCATGGCACGATTCCAGAACTTGTCCGAACCTCCGGTCTTCTCATTGATTTCAACCAATCCGGAATCTTTTAATTGTGCATCCGTATAGCCCTTTGATTTTAAATACCGGTATAAATCATCCTGATAGATATCTGCATACCCCAGACCGAAATTGTTGATTGTCTCATCTGTCAGTCCTCTGTCTTTAAAGTATGCATAGGCTCTTTTCCCATGCTCTCCATGTTTTAAAATATAATGGAAATATGCGGCGGCCGCCTTATTCATCTCCCGCAAAACTACCTTATACTGCTCTTTTGACCGTTGTTCTGCCGAAGCGTCCCGTTCCGGCAGAACAACCCCCGCACGATTTGCCAGATGCTCCAACGCCTCCGGAAAATTCATATTTTCATACTCCATCACGAAGGTAAATACATTTCCTCCGACTCCACAGCCAAAGCAATGGAACATCTGCTTGTCCCTGCTTACCTTAAAAGACGGCGTCTTTTCATGATGAAACGGACAGCAGGCTTCATAAGAATTTCCTTTGCGCCGCAGACTGGTATATCCATTGATCACGTCAACAATATCATTTCGGGATAAAACCTCGTCAATGACATCATCTGAATAATACAAACCTAAAACCTCCTCTGCCTATCCCTGCCACGATCTCGGTATATAGATATCTTTAAATTTCTCCGTTGCATAATTATCCGTCATACCCGCAATATAATCACAGACTACCGTGGACTGGTCTTCTCCCATCAGAATCATTTCCACGCTCTCCCTGTTCAGTCTGCTGATATCTTCCATAAAATATGTATATAACACTGATATCATTTTCTCTGCCTTGCTCTCCTCACTCTTTGCAACAGGATTCGTGTACAGATGTTGAAACATATAGCTTCTAAGATCCTGCAGGGCCTCCGCAATCTCATCCGACATCAGGATTGCTTCCCGGTCCAGGCTTGTCCTTATAATATCATGTATAATCGTATCCAGACGCTTACTGGTACTATGTCCCAAAACATTGGTTGTATTAACCGGCAGATCCTCTTCTTTTAAAATCTTTCCCCGGATGGCATCATCAATATCATGGTTCACATAGGCAACCTTATCTGATATTCTGACAATACAGCCCTCCAGTGTAGACGGGTGACCTCCCGTTCTGTGATTGAGGATACCATCCCTGACTTCCCATGTCAGATTCAGACCGTTTCCGTTGTTTTCCAGCTTTTCTACCACACGGAGACTCTGCTCATTGTGACAAAAGGGTGTCCGCGTATATTTTGACAGAGCTCTTTCCCCTGCATGTCCAAACGGAGTATGTCCCAGATCATGCCCCAACGCAATCGCTTCTGTCAAATCCTCATTTAAACGAAGAGCTCTCGCAATCGTTCTGGCAATCTGCGCCACCTCAAGTGTATGAGTCAGACGCGTTCTGTAATGATCTCCGTCCGGAGCCAGAAATACCTGCGTCTTATGCTTCATGCGGCGGAAGGATTTGCAATGAAGAATCCTGTCCCGATCCCTTTGGAATTCTGTCCGGATATCACATTTTTCTTCATTTTTCTCCCGTCCCCTGGAAGCGTCACTGAAAGCTGCACAACTTTGATATATCTCGTGTTCTCTTTTTTCAAATAATTCTCTGATATTCATATGCAGACCAAAAAATCCTTTCCTTATAAGTTATTCTACAAACTTATTAAAAAACCTTTTTTATTTTTATATTTTTTCTCTTCTTTTGGATTTTCCCACAAAAAAACCTCTTTGCTTACCATGCAAAGAGGTTTTTCAAACATATTTACGTTAATTGGTTCCGACCACGCCAACCGTTTCCATATCTGCTACCAGAGATGCCATATCAAAGTCTGCCCATACCGTTCCTTCCATATCCTTTTCCTCATCTACCGGTATAGAGGCAAGCCACATATTCTTCTCCTCATCATATTGTGTCGATAAATTTTCCGAAACCAGCGTCTGAATATAACTGTCTCTCATTGATTCATCATCCGCAGTTAACATAACTATAATAGAATATCCAAGGGTATCTTCCAGCACTTCTGTACACTCGCCCTCCTTCAGGGTGTCAAGCATCTGATTTGTTTCCTCATCATAAGCACCGATAAAGCCGGCCCGTTCACTGGAATAAGCGGCAACAGCATATTCTTCTGCCACCTCTTCGTAAGAAGCCCCGTTTTGCAGCTTCTCTCGCGCCTCCTCTGCCTGTGCCTTCACCTCTGCTTTTTTATCCTCTGAAACATAAATGTAGTTGCCTTCCTCATCTGTTGCCGGCTCCTGATTCTCATTTACTTCAACAGTCGGGAAGAGCATATAATAAATCGTATGGAATTTTACATCCTGATAATCTTCCGTAAAACCGTCCTGCAAAGTCTGTCCGATATCATTCCGTACATCGTTTTCAAATTTGCTGACAATTGCCTGTTCTTCAAAAATCCTGCTGATCACATCGTCTGATATTCCATATTTATCCAGAATATCCTGTGGAAACCGCCCTTTAAAACCATCAACCATATTGTTTACATATTCCATGTCACTTTCATTCAGTTCTGTTCCCTGCTTAACAGCATAATCATAGATGATCTTATTCTCCCGGAGCAGAGATAATGCGGTATCCCGCTGTTTACTTTCCACATTCTCATTCCAGGAAGCGGATGTATAGCCCTGCATATATATAACCTGCATCGCATAAAGAATCATTTCATCCATGTAAATATCATAATCCCCTATTACCATAGCCTTTGTCTGTGAAGCCTCCTCCACACTATAACCGCCTTCCATGTTCAGCCCGCTGTCGGATTTGCCGGGACTGCATGCCGTCATGCCAAGTAACAGTGAAGCTCCTACTATTCCTGCTATAATATGTCTCTTATATTTCATTCCCTTTCTTCCTCCAGTTGATATGAATTCTGTAACATTTTAGTTTACTTCCATGATACAGTCAAGCATTTTCACATTATTTACATACAAAAAACAATTCTTTACAAAAAAAACCGACCTGATCGGATCAGGTCGGTCATAAATTTTCATCATTCTATTACTCTTTGACACCGCCAAGGGCGACACCTGCGATAATATACTTTGATAAAGCAAAGTATACAATAAACAGTGGCAATACGGTCAATGTAAGACCTAAGTATACATAACCATAATTAACACGAATCGCATCTGACTTCAAGCCCTGTACAAACATTGGAAGTGTATATTTACCTGTATCTGAAATCATCATTGTAGGTGTATACAGGTTATTCCATGATGCAATAAATGCGAAGATGGCCTGTGTTGCCATGGCCGGTTTCATAAGAGGAAGTGCAATCCTGTTAAAGGTTGCAAACTCACCGGAACCATCTATTCTTGCTGCCTCAATGATTTCGACAGACAAAGCACTCTGCATGTACTGCTTCATAAAGTAAACAGTAGACGGAGCTGCTGCTGCCGGAATAATCAGGGTTGCATAAGAACCGTATAAACCAATCTTCTGCATAAAGCTCATGAAACCGATAATTGATACCTGTGCAGGAATCATCATAATTGCCATAATGAATGACCATGCAAGATTTCTCAATTTAAACTGATATACAGAAAGTCCGTAAGCTGTCAAAGTTGCACAATATACCTGCAGAATTGTTGCCGGAACAGAGATCATAACACTGTGAAGCATTGCCATCCAAACGGAGGTTGCCGTACCCTTTGTCTCAGCTAACATACCCTTCAGGTTGTTCACTATCTCACCACCAGGCAGAAGTGAAATACCCTGCTGGATTCTGGATGATGGAAGTGTTGCATTAACAATCATAATATAGAATGGAAAAATACTCATAAAGCAAAGGATTATGCAAATAACGGTACGAAATATCTTCTTCGCACGAATCTTCGCTGAATAACTTTCATCTGCGCTTGTTGTTTTAGCCATTATTCACACACCTCCCTATCGCGTAACCGCATGCTTCTGTTTCGGCTCTCTGTCTTTTGTAAGAGCAAAGAACACAAGTGAAATTGCCAAAGTACACAGGAAGAGGACAACAGATATAGCAGCCGCATATCCATAATCCGGGTTCTGTGAGAATGCAACCTCACGAATCATCATAGTAACTGTATGACTTACA
Source organism: uncultured Coprococcus sp. (assembly GCA_947632705.1). Lineage (GTDB taxonomy): Bacteria > Bacillota > Clostridia > Lachnospirales > Lachnospiraceae > Coprococcus. The sequence goes on from CANRQE010000005.1 coordinate 53,408, forward strand.
CGATCCGGCAGTCCGATACCGTTATTGACGTTGAACAATGACGGAATATCATACATCTGCAAACCACCGATTGCTGAAGTAACCAGAGTAAACTGGATAATCGGCTTCAACAGTGGCAGTGTTATGCTGAAGAACTGCTGTTTTCCATTTGCGCCATCCACCATAGCTGCTTCATACAGAGACGGATTGATACCCAAAATACCTGCAATCAATACGATCATTGTATTACCATACCACATCCAGAACTGCATAAAGCCGATCAAGGAAATCGTCGCAACCTTGCTTTCCAGGAAGCTGTACGTATCGCCGATAATTCCTATATGCCGCAATGCCAGAGTAATCGGTCCCTGATTACCAAACAGGTTGTAGAACAATACGGCGATGGATGAAGCAGTAATAATATTCGGAAGGAACATCATTACCTTGAAGGCACCCTGACCTTTTAATTTAACAACAGTATCTGTAAACCATGCTGCAAGAAGTAACGATAAAAGAATCTGTGGAATAAAGTTAATAATCCAGATAATAATTGTATTCTTAATCGTATTCATTGGGATGGTATTAAACCAGATATCCTTATTCGTTTTGAAATCTCTGGCTGTCAACACTTTGAGGAAATTATCGAATCCGCAGAAGCTTGGATCCGTCCACGAGCCCTGTGACATTCTGTACTCTACAAAGCTCAGGTAGAACGTGTAAATCAATGGATAGAGCTGAAATACTAAAAATACTAAAAAGAATGGAGTCAGAAATATATATCCATACTTTCCATATTCAACTGTCTTTCTTTTCATGTTTTCACTTCCCCAACTTTTTATTGTTTGTTATAAAATATACATTCACGTATCCTCTGTTAGACATTTTATAAGTTGCATAAAACATCATGCAACTTATAAAATGCCCAACAGTGATCTTGTAATTTTTTAAATTATGCACCGGACGAATCCGGTGCATAACCATTTTAGCTATACGCTATTTTTAAGTAAAAACTATTCTACTACAATATCTGTAATAGTAGCAGCTACCTGTCCCTTCAAATCAGCAATTGCATCATCAATTGTAGCATCAACACCAGTGTTGTATGAAGTTGATACTGTTGACAGACAGTTGTTGATCTGGCTATCGTATGATGTAGAATTCTTAAGGTCGATCATCTGAGCACCCTCATGGAATGCTTCAACTGGGTTCTGGCCATCAAGCTTATCAAGAGCACCAGCGCCCTCAGCGATAGCCTTCTCAGCAGCGATCATGTTGTTAGGATAATCTCCGTCATCTACCCACATATCATACATAGCATCTTCATCACATGTCAGAGTATACATAACGAGTGCAGCCAGTTCTGGGTTTGGACAATCCTTACCATATAAGAAGTAAGAACCACCCCAGTAGTATCCCATAGGACCTGCACATGCCTGATACTTAACATCCTCAGTTACAAATACAGTATCGCTCATGAACCATGTGGTACCAAAGAAGCAGAATACTGTTCCGTTAGACATGTTAGCTGTCCACTCTGAAGACCACTGAGCTGAGTTTGTGCTGTAGCCCTCATCGTAAATCTTCTTAGATGTCTCTAACATATCTGTAACGAACTGACCAATTGTCAGCTTGCCATCAACTACCCAAGGCTGCTCCTTGTTAGCAAGGAACGGATACTTAACTTCATCCGGACCTGAAACCATAGCATAGCCTGCTTCCTTCATCTTAGCAGCTACTTCAAAGAAGCCATCCCAGTCAGAAACCATATCCTGAACTTCTTTAGGATCTGATGTTCCGAGAACTTCCTCAGCAATTGCCTTGTTGTAAAGGAAGATACCAGGTGTTGCCTGCCATGTAACAGCCATAAGGTCGCCATCAGCATTTGTACCGTAATCAATTGTGTAAGGATATGCAGACTCCTCATACATCTCAAGTGTAAGACCTGAATCTGTAACAGGAGCTGTATAGCTCTGCTGCATAAAGCTGAGTGCTAATGACTCATCTGATGCAAAAATTGATGGGTACTTGTCACCACTTTCAGCTGCAGCTGAAATCTTAGCAGGATATTCATCTGTTGTACCTGATACGTTCAGGTTCTCATAATGAACCTTGCTCTCGAGTTCAGGATACTTGGTTCTGAAGTGAGCGTCAATTCTGTTTCCTAACTCATCATTCCAAGAATATACGTAGATATCCTCGCCATCTGCTGAAGGCATAGGAATTGGAAGATCTGACTCCTCTCCTCCCTGAGCATCCTCGCTGCTTGGTGTTTCGCTGTCCTCTGAAGACGGTGTCTCAGATGTTGGAGCAGCTGTGGTGTCTTCGTCCTTACCACCGCAGGCTGCAAGAGATAATCCCATTGCAAGTGCTAATGATAAAGCCATTACTTTTTTGAATTTTTTCACAAAAAAACCCTCCTTTTAAATATGTGTGCTATTCCTTTTCAAAACAATCAGAAACCACATAAGCAGTTTCCTGTCCGTTTGGGAACGCCAAGAGCCCCTGCTCTGCAGGTACCGGCCGTTGGAATGCTGCCATTCCTCCCGCCGTAGCTCAACTATAATATTATTGACAATTTTTCTTGCCAACACATGCTAATTATAGGACATATTATATAATTTGGCAAGTCTTTTTTTATTATTTATTATCTTTTTTGTACATTTTTCAACTCGGTGCAAAAAAAATTAAACAATAAAAGGAAACATTTTGTTGTACTATTTTATACATTATTTTGAATTTACATACAATTCTGTCCATGTATATTTATTGTCTCATTACTCCAGATTGTTTTCAATATAATTACGCATCAGATCTGCCTGTTCTTCCGGATTGTACAAATATAATCTGGCAGGACCGTCCACTTCTTCTGTGGTTACATTTTTGTACTGTTTTACATATTCCAGCATTTCAGCATTATAAGCCTCTACATAATTAAAATCCGGATGCTCCTCCTTAGCCTCTTCATACTGCTCCTGCAGAGACGGATTCAGGCTCAGATAAGGCTCCATCAGGGGATTACTGTAGATCAGATACATCTTCGTTTCCTCCGGCCACCCCAGGGCTGCAACCTTTTGTGCATTTTCAATTGTCCGCTCCCGCTCATTGAAAATATCCATGGTATACCCTCTCTGTGCAATCAGGGCATTTCTGATATTCATCTCCATTTCCGTGTAAAGCTCATAGTCATTTGACGGAAAAATATTCTTTACCAGGCGCAAACCCCCGATACCACAGAATTTCACCATCAGATAATCAAAAAATCCGGCATACTCTTCTGTTGTAATGGATGCATACTGTGCAGGATAATTCATGCCGATTCCGATGATGGCTTCTACCTCCTCCGGATATTTGTCCGCCCAGTAAATCGCCTCTATTCCGGATGCGCCGTTCGGGACCAGGATATAAGGGCCCTCTGCACCCACACCTTCTAGCGCCTTTCTGGTTTCATCAAGTATGGTATCAATATCCCGGTCTGCGCCGCTGTTCTCGCTGAACCCGCTTCCGCTCCGTTCTACCAGAATCAGTCTGTACTCCGCCAGTTCATCATACAGAGGACGCAGAGCGATGGAATCATCAACAATAGAAGTATTGTGCATAAACACCAACGTATGTGTCCCGTCCGGATCCCCGCCTTCTAAAACATGCAGGAAATGTCCGTTTACCTCTACCATCTCTCCCGGCGGTATCATATAGACATCTTCCTTTTTCTTTTTGCTGACATGGCTTCCATAGATAATGGCAAGCAGCAATAAATTGATCGCCAGTGTCCCGATCATCAAAATGATAAATATCTTAAAAAATTTATGAAAAACACGTTTTATTTTTACGCCCATATGTCCTCCTGTTTTTTTTATTTCTTATTTTTTACACGAAATATATCATATCGGAAATTTTAAAAAATGTAAATAGCCTCTGAGATTTCACTGTTTTTTTATAAATCCTCTCTTTTTATCTTGGAAACCTTATGATAGAATAAGCGCAGACAAAAAAAGAACCGGATAACATCCGGCAGAATAAGGAGTAAACAATGGAGAACAACATTTCCAAAGAACAGACCGGTATGCCTGCCACGGAAACAAAAAATGACAAACAGGAAAAGGACGGACAGGTTTACAAAGATCCCAGAAAAGCGGCGCCGAAAAAGGACCTGAGGATTGAAGACAATCTGGAAATTCACAATCTGAAGGGAAAAGAAAAGCGGAAAGCCAGACGTGAAAGATTAAAAGAATACACGGCTGACATGACAAAAAAAGAAAAAGCAGAATATTATATTTATTATTATAAATGGAAAGCGCTGATTGCGGTCATCGCCATCATAGCCATCGTTTCACTTTCTGTTACAATCTACAGACAGAATAAACCGGTTGCAATCTCTTACGCCCTTGTCAACTGTGACACTTATACCACCGATACCTCCGTATTTGAAAATGATTATATGAAATACTACGGATTCGGCCGCAAATATCAGATCCGCAGCACCTATCCGATCCGATACAATCTGGATACCTTTGAAGAGGATTATGCGAAAAATCCGAATGATGCGGGATTTACGTCTTTTCCGATCTTATGCAATAACAATTACTATGACGTAATCATCACCGACCTGACCGGACTCCGGTACTGCGGGCAGACCTCCCTGGTTCATCCGCTGACTGCCTGTCTGACTCCGGATCTTGACAAAAGCTTCCGGGAAAAATATCCGGACAGAATCATCCAGGTTGAAAATTACAACGGGGATCTGACTGAATACGCCATTGACATCAGCGGTACTGCATTTGCCGAAAAATTAAATCCCGGATATGAGGACGTCTATCTCTGTTTTCCGGGCACTGCGCCTGAAAACATTACCAATATCAGACGGCTGCTGAATTATATCTTTCAGTTGGGACTTGACGTTTAGCCGCCTGTTTCCGATTCCAGAGTATCATCAGACATAAACATACGGAAATTACGATTGTCGTAAAAATACTGCCTTCCATTCCGAATCTCCCGCCGCTTAAAATTCCGGAGCCGGATATGGTCTCGGTCTGAAGGATGGCATTTCCAACCTCCGTTCCGCTGACAGAAATTCCATATAATACTCCCTGGGCAAAATTCCACATGCTGTGGTATGCGGCTGCACCCCAGATATCATTTGTTTCGATCACATAAACCGACAGAAAAATTCCAATCAGGGTCAGATTCACAAAAGCAAGAATCGTCAGTCCCGGATTCAGCATATGGCAGACAGCAAATGCGAGAGAATTGATCCAGACTGCCTTTGCTACAGAATTTTTCTTCATCAGGCTCACCATAAAATAGCCGCGGAACGTAATCTCCTCACTAAAGCCCTGAATCAGAAAGCCAGCAAAGTAAAGAACCACCATTCCTGGATTCTGTTGTTCATACAGTCCTTTTATGGAAATTGTATGTGTGAGAACGCCAAGCAGCACACACGCGGAAAATAAAACCAGTCCGATCAACAACCCTGTCAGATAATGCTTTCCTGCGTTCTTTTTTCCCATCCCCATAGAATACAGATTTCTTCCTTCGATCCTGACACAATAAAAAATGGCAGTCAGAATAACGATAAATGTACAAAACAGCGTAATAATATACATGGTATCCGACATATTCATGACAAAATCCATCATGGCAGACATCATATTGTCATCAGATGTGGACAAAAGGATGGACTCCAGCTGTTCCATCAGCTCCATATCCGTAAAGATCTTAAACAGATCATAAACGGACGGGATGATACCGGCAATCAGGCTGCCGATAAAAAATACCAGAATAAAAATACCGATTTCCGCACCAAGGGTTCTCTTTTTTCCAAGCTTTTCCGCTTCTACTGCGATATCCGGTCTCCTAAATCTTAGCTTCATATCATTCTCCTATCTCGGAAGTTCTATAAAACCGACCTTTTTCATTACTTTTCTCAGTGTTTTGTTTGCATAATAGGATGCCTTTTCCGCATTTTCCTTCATCAGGCTGTCCACATATGCTTTATCCTCAATCAACGCATGATACTTGTCCTGCACCGGTTTCAAAACCGCTGCAACGGATTCTCCGACTGCCTCTTTAAAGGTTCCATAACCGCAGCCGTCAAATTCCTTTACTGTCTCATCCGGCGTTTTTCCCGTAGAGGCACAATATATATCGATCAGATTTTTGATCCCCGGTTTATCATCCGTATAAGCAATAAAACCGTCTGAATCCGTGACTGCCTTTTTGAATTTCCGCATAATCGTATCCATATCATCCAACAGCAGAATACTTCCGTTCGGATTTTCATCTGATTTGGACATTTTCTTTGACGGATCCTGCAGGCTCATAATCTTCGCTCCGTTTTTTCCGATATAGGCTTCCGGAATCGTGAATACATCACCATAAATCCCGTTAAACCGCCCTGCTATATCCCTTGCAATTTCCAGATGCTGCATCTGGTCCTTGCCTACCGGCACCATATCCGCCTGATACAGCAGAATGTCAGCAGCCATCAGCACCGGGTAAGTAAACAATCCTGTGTTGATATTATCAGCATGCTTTGCCGCCTTATCCTTGAACTGGGTCATACGGTTCATCTCACCCATATAAGTATAGCAATTTAAGATCCACGCAAGCTGCGCATGGGCAGGTACATGAGACTGGAAAAACAGGCAGTTTTTTTCCGGATCAAGACCTGCTGCAATATACAACGCATACAGAATTCTTCCGTTTTTTCTTAAAGCTGCCGGTTCCTGCCGGACCGTTATGGAATGCAGATCCATAACCGCATAAAAACACTGTATGCTTTCATCATCATTCAGATCCACCCAGTTCTTTAATGCTCCCAGATAATTTCCAAGCGTAATGATTCCCGTTGACTGCATGCCTGAAAGCAATACTTTTTTACCGTCTATCATGCCGATATCCTCCTGTCATTTCATCAATCGTCATTATTTTCCATATTCATAATCTGACGTTTTCTTGCAAATTCATCATTTGCAAGGTACTCGTCATAGGTTGTCTGTTTGTCAATCAGGCCTGTCGCCGTCAGCTCCATAATTCTGTTTGCGGTTGTCTGCACAAACTGGTGATCCTGAGAGGAAAACAAAATAACTCCCGGGAATTTGATCAATCCATTGTTCAATGCGGTTATAGACTCCATATCCAGATGGTTGGTCGGTTCATCTAAAATCAGACAATTGGAACCCATGATCATCAGCTTGGACAACAGACATCTCACTTTTTCTCCACCGGATAATACCCTTACTTTTTTTACGCCGTCTTCCCCTGCAAACAGCATCCGGCCTAAGAAGCCCCGGACATAAGTAGCATCCTTAATTTCAGAATACTGGGTCAGCCAGTCCACAATAATCAGATCGTTATCAAACTCTTTCGTGTTGTCCTTTGGAAAATATCCCTGCGACGTGGTAACGCCCCATTTATATGATCCTTCATCCGGTTCCTCTTCTCCGGCCAGAATCTTAAACAGCAGTGTTGTTGCTTTGGTATTCGGACCTACAAATGCAATCTTGTCCTCCCGCCCTACGGTAAAGGAAATATCATCCAGAATTTTCTCTCCGTCCACGGTCTTTGAAAGATGGGAAACAGTCAGAACTTCATTTCCGATTTCCCGGTTTGGCCGAAAATCAATATACGGATATTTTCTGCTGGATGGTTTGATATCCTCCAGCTCAATTTTCTCCAGAGCGCGTTTTCTGGAGGTCGCCTGCTTGGATTTGGAAGCATTGGCCGAAAACCGCTGAATAAACTCCTGCAGCTCCTTGATTTTTTCTTCCTTCTTTTTATTGGCTTCTTTCATCTGCCTGATCATCAGCTGACTGGATTCATACCAGAAATCATAATTTCCGGCATACAGCTGGATCTTGGTATAATCAATATCGGCGATATGCGTACATACCTTATTCAGAAAATATCTGTCATGAGATACCACAATGACCGTATTTTCAAAATTAATCAGGAACTCTTCCAGCCATGCGATCGCATCCATATCCAGATGGTTGGTCGGTTCATCCAACAGCAATACGTCGGGATTTCCGAACAGCGCCTGCGCAAGCAGAGCTTTTACCTTCAGATTACCATCCAGGTCTTTCATCATAGCATAATGCAGCTCCGGTTCTACACCCAGCCCGTTTAACAGGGTTTCCGCATCAGCTTCTGCTTCCCAGCCGTTTAAATCTGCGAATTCAGCCTCAAGCTCAGATGCACGGATGCCATCCTCCTCGGAAAAATCCTCTTTCATATAGATTGCATCTTTTTCCTTCATGATCTCATACAGGCGCTTATTTCCCATAATGACGGTATCTAATACCGTATATTCATCATATTTGAAGTGATCCTGCTGTAAAACGGACAGACGTTCTCCCTCGTCCATTGTAACGTCTCCCTTGGAGGGTTCAATCTCTCCGGACAAAATTTTTAAGAATGTGGATTTTCCGGCTCCGTTAGCCCCGATCAATCCATAGCAGTTTCCCTCCGTAAATTTAATATTTACATCTTCAAATAACGCTTTTTTTCCAAATCTTAATGTTACATTATTTGCACTAATCATCCGTTTACATACCTTTCCATTTTTCTAATTAGAGAGTATAACAACATGTTTTATCCATGTCAACTTTGAAACAAAAAAGAGATGGCAAACACCCGAATCAGAAACCGGCTGCTGCACCATCTCTCTTTGTTTTTGTGTTTCGTTATTCTTACAGGTTTTTCACAATCGGATCATACAAATCCAACTTGCAATACTCTGCATTGGAAAAATGCTTGCAGGTCAGACAGCTCACTGTATCATCGGTAGCGTTTGAAAGACCGTCATCACAACATTTGTGTTCAAAAGCGCTGCAGCGTTCTGCTACTTCCCTGTAAGTTTCTGTTGAACTTCTCATCACGAATCCCTCCACACAGTTTTTTGGTTCATACGGCAGCAATGCCGTACATCTGTAGTATTTCTGTTTTTTAACTTCTTATGCTGTATCCTCTTTGTTATTTTCTTGACAATATGTAAGCGGTTTTGTACAATCAATAACAAATATTTATGATATGGAGATGATTTTTTGGACCCCGATTCTATTATACAGCTGCTGGTTCTTGTAATTCTATTGTTATTATCCGGTTTCTTTTCTTCCGCAGAAACCGCCTTGACGACTGTCAATAAATATTCTCTCCGTGCACTGGCCGATAACGGCAATAAACGTGCAGCGCGTGTTCTGAAAATAACCGAAAACAGCGGCAAACTTATCAGCACCATCTTAATCGGTAACAATATTGTAAATATTTCCGCCTCGGCAATCGCCACCACCTTCACTACCCGTGTATTCGGCAGCCATGCAGTAGGAATTGCAACCGGGATTCTGACTTTATGTGTTTTATTATTCGGAGAAATCACGCCGAAAACTCTGGCTCAATTATACAGTATTAAAATATCAATGGCGTACGCGGACATTATCCGGTTTCTGATGTGGATTCTGACGCCTGTCGTTTTTATTGTGGATAAAATTGCAGGCGCTATCTTCTGGCTGCTGAGAATTGACAAAAACGGTTCCGGTCAGAAAATCACAGAGGACGAGCTTCTTACCATGGTAAATGTCAGTGAAGAGGAGGGCGTAATTGAAGATAAAGAAAAAGAAATGATTACCAATGTAGTGGATTTCGGTGATTCCAGAGCAAGGGACATCATGATCCCGCGGGCGGATATGACTGCCGTTCCTGTGGATTCCGCCTATGAAGATCTCTTAAAGCTTTATATGGAAGTTCCGTATACCAGACTGCCCGTCTATGAAGAATCCAAAGACAATATCATCGGCATTCTTCATGTCAAGGATCTGTTTTTTCATAAAGCGACCCATCATACTGAAGATTTTGACGTCCGGAAGATTATCAGGGAACCATTGTTTGTATATGAATATCAAAAAACCAACACTCTGCTTAGCAATCTGAAAACCAGTCCAAGTTCTATTGCCATTGTCATTGATGAATACGGAGACTGTGTCGGTCTGATTACAATGGAGGATCTGGTTGAGGAAATTATCGGAGATATCAAGGACGAATACGATATCGCCGAGCATAACAATATCATTAAGCTGGATGATACGCATTACAGCATTGACGGTTCCATGAAACTGGATGACATCAATGATTATCTGAATCTGGATATTGAATCCGAAGACTACGATTCTCTTGGCGGTTATATAATAGAGCTGCTCGACCATCTTCCGGCCACAGGCGAAACAGCATCCGACGGCGTTATCTCCTGTAAGGTTACGGCCATGAACAAAAAAAGAGTGGAACGTGTTCTGGTAGAGCTGCTTCCTGTTGAGGAAGAGGATCCGGACTCACAGGAAGACAATTAAAAAATACAGGATTTAAAAAAAAGACTTGTTATGTAGTTTTAAATACTATATAATGTAAATGTCATTATTACATTTTATGGTTTTAATCATTTATCTTAGAAAGTACAAGAGGCATATACATGGATATGGAATCAAAACTGGGAAAGGAATTACGGGATATCATCACTTCTCTGGATTTTATTAAACCGGAGGATATTCCCGCAATCGAATTATATATGGATCAGGTGACTACCTTCATGGAAAGTCATCTTGCGCATAACAAGCGGAATGAAGAGGACAAAATCATGACCAAAACCATGATCAACAACTACACTAAAAATAACCTGCTTCCTCCGCCGAACAAAAAAAGATACACAAAAGAACATCTGGTGCTGCTGATTTATATTTATTATCTGAAGAATCTGTTAAGCATCAACGACATTCAGGCTTTGTTGGAACCAATGATTGAACATTACTATCAGCCGGATGACAAAAAAACATTAAATATTGATGAGATATACCGGGGACTTTACCATTATCAGCATGACCACTTTGACGATGTGATTGAAAATATTGCTTCCGCATGTGACCAGGCGGCGGAATTATATCCACCGGAAAAGAACAAATATATGTATGATATGAGTCTGATCTCTCTGCTTTCCTTTGATGTCTACATCAAGAAAAAATACATTGAACGACTGATTGACGATATGCATAAAGAGCGTACCAAAAAGGACAAGACTTCTGAAAAGGAAAAGACAAAAGCTGCGGAAAAAGGAAAAGCCGGTGCTCCTGATCCGGAAAAGAAGAAAAACGCAGAGAAAACAAAAGCAGATAAATAAAAAAAGATTTCCATTCCGAATCCGGTTTGGAAATCTTTTTTTTATTTTTCCTGCTTCATCCGTGCAAAAACCAGCTCATATCCATCTTTTCCATAATTTAATGACCGGTTCACACGGCTGATCGTAGCAGTAGATGCACCGGTCTTTTCCGCAACCTCCAGATAGGTATGATTTTCCCTGAGCATCTTTGCAACGGCAAACCGCTGTGCAATTGACAGCAGTTCATTCACTGTACAGACATCTTCAAAAAAATTGTAACACTCTTCTTCTGTCTCAAGAGTCAGGATTGCTTCAAACAAATCCTGCACTGCTTCTGTGTGTACTGTTTTTCCCATGTCGCCAACTCCTTTTGTGCTTTTACATTTTAATGTGATAAAGCACTATCATCATACCGCAAATCTTTATAATTTGCAATCCTTTTTAATCCAGACAGCAACACCTTGTCTGTTCACATAGAATTCACCGCAGCCTTCCTCATCTATTCTGATATCATATTTTGCATTTCCCATAATGTCCGCAAAATGCATCCCGGCAAACTGTCTGCCGACATACATCCGCTTTGTACCGCCGGTTCCGTCTGACATTACAACGGCCAGTCCGGAATTTTCATGATCTGCATCTCCCTCGCGAGTCCAGCCGACCACGTCCGGATGATCAAAATAATCATGCTGCACTCCATATGCATATTTCTTCCGAAGCTTTAAAAGCTTATTCAGGATTGTCTTTTTGGACTTCATCTTTATCCCTGGGATTCCCTGATAATCCCCCATAAACATACATGGATATCCCTGTTCCCGGAGCAGAATGACCGCATAAGCAAGTGGTTTAAACCAGTCCTTTACATAGGATTCCAATATACCACCCGGCTGGGATTCATGATTGTCCACAAACGTTACGGCCTTTGACGGGTTGCTCATCATAAGAGATCCATCCAGCAGCCTTCCCAGATCAAAGTCACCCTCAGCCATGGAAGCATCATGAAAATTAAAATGCAGCGGCACATCAAACATGGAAGCCGTCCCTTCTGTAGAATCAATATAATCATTGATATACCCTACGTTCCAATGCCAGAAATCCCCTACCGTAAAAATCTCTTTTGCAGATTCCCCCGCACCGGATGCTACAGCTGCGAAGTCCTTCAGAAACCAGCCCGGTACAGCCTCCGCCTCCTGGAACCGGAATCCGTCTACATCTGTGTTCTTTTCATACCAGTCTGCCCAGGCCATAAGCTCGTCATAAACTTCCTGATTATAGAAATCAATTTCACATCCGAGTATATAATCATATTTTCCGAATTTCTTTTCCGCCTCGGCTTCCGTCATATTCAAAAGTCCGCATACTCTCTGCCGGAATTCCTTCTGCTTCCAGTCAATACCCGCAAAATGTCTCCAGTTCCATTGAAACTCTGAATATTTTTTCTTTCTTCCCGGAAATGTGAAAACAGATAACGCACCGACCGTTTTCTTATTTCCAATCATCTGCGGACCGTCTTTGGAATTGAATTCTGCGGCCGTGACTTCTTCCATCTTGTCTGCACCGAGCTTCTGTCTGACTGCAATATCCGCATAGACATCTATGCCTGCATCCTTCATGGCGCGCACTGCCGCAATATATTCTTCTTTTGTTCCGTACCGGGTTCCAACGGAACCCTTCTGCTTAAATTCTCCCAAATCATACAAATCATATGTGGCATATCCCATATCCTCTTTTCCGCCGGCCGCTTTGGTTGCAGGCGGGAACCAGACTGCCGTTGCTCCGAGTTTTTTCAGAACAGGCGCATCGGAAACGGCTTGTTTCCACAAGGTCTGGTCTGCGGGTGTATTTGCATTAAAATATTGTACTAAAAGTCCGTTATCTTTCATTTTATACCTCCATGGTTATTCCATCTATAAAGCCTTGATACGCTCAATGGCCTCTACTGTATTCTCATATGTACCAAAGGCTGTCAGTCTGAAATACCCCTCCCCGCTCGGACCAAAGCCTGAACCCGGAGTTCCAACCACATTGGCATTTTCCAACAGGTAATCAAAAAATTGCCATGAGGTCATATCTCCCGGTGTCTTCAGCCAGATATACGGCGCATTCACACCACCGGAAACAGAGTAGCCCGCGCTTTTTAATCCTTCATATATAACCTTTGCGTTCTTCATATAATAAGCAATCTGGGCCTTTGTCTGCGCTTTTCCTTCCGGAGAATAAACGGCTTCTCCGGCGGCCTGTACAATATATGGGGCACCGTTAAATTTGGTACCGTGTCTCCTTGCCCAAAGGGCATTCAGGGACACTCCGTCCGCATCTTTTAATTCCTTCGGCACAACCGTAAATCCAAGTCGCGTACCTGTAAAACCTGCATTCTTCGAAAAGCTTCTAAGCTCTATGGCGCAGGTTTTTGCGCCTTCACACTCATATATGGAATGCGGAACATTTTCTTCGCTGATATAGGCTTCGTACGCGGCATCATAAATAATAACTGCACCGACTTTATTTGCATAATCCACCCATTCCTGAAGCTGTGATTTTTCAATCGTCGCTCCGGTCGGATTATTCGGAAAACAAAGATAGATCAAATCCGGAATTTCTTTTGGAAGCTCCGGTGCAAAATTGTTATCAGACAGACACGGCATATAGATGACATCGCTCCAAAGTCCCGTTTCTTCCTGATAGGTTCCTGTTCTGCCTGCCATCACATTGGAATCTACATACACCGGATAGACCGGATCACATACGGCAATCCTGCTGTCTGCAGCAAAGATCTCCTGAATATTGGCAGAATCACTTTTTGCTCCGTCACTGACAAATATTTCATCCGTTCCCAGACTGATCCCACGGGCCTTATAATCCTGCTCTGCAATCGTCTCTCTCAAAAATTCATAACCCAGATCAGGCGCATATCCTTTAAAGGTCTCAGCGACAGCCATTTCATCAACTGCATGGTGCAGTCTTTCAATAATGGCCGGAGCAAGCGGCTGGGTTACATCACCGATACTCAGCCTGATGACCTTTCTGTCCGGATGCGCTGCACTGTACTCCCTCTGTTTTCTTCCAACCGTTGAAAACAGATAGCTCCCGGGTAATTTTAAATAATTCTCATTCACTCTGAACATATTGTTTTCCTCCTATATGATGTCCTTCCTCTATGTCTGTACACATTGTTTAAAATCTGTCTGTTTCCCCTTCAAATACCACTTCTGCCGGTCCTGTCATATACACCTTATCCGCGGCTTTGTCATAACGAATCAGAAGATCTCCGCCAAGCAGCCTGACCGTTACCTGATCTCCGGTTTTATGATTCAGCACACACGCAACTGCCGTTGCACAGGCACCGGTTCCGCACGCCAGCGTTTCACCCGTTCCTCTTTCCCATACGCGCATTTTCACGGTTTTGCTGTCTAATACCTGTACGAATTCGGCATTTACACGATTCGGAAAGACTGCATGATGTTCAAACAACGGCCCAATCTCTGCAAGCGGGAAATCGTCTGTCCGATCTACAAATACAACCGCATGCGGATTTCCCATGGACACACAGGTCATCTGATAATCCACACCACCGACAGTTATTTTTTCATTGATGACCTGCTGTTTGTCTGACCGGACAGGTATCTGCTCCGCCAACAGGACCGGACTTCCCATATCTACCGTCACAGTTTTGACTTTGCCTTCAGAAACCGTCAGATCCAGATATTTAATACCGGCCAATGTTTCTATGGCAAGCCGGGTTTTATCTGTCAGGCCATGATCATATACATATTTTCCGACACACCGGATTCCGTTTCCGCACATTTCTGATCTTGAGCCGTCTGCGTTATACATATCCATCGTAAAATCTGCCTTTTCGGAAGGTTTAATCAGTATCAGTCCGTCAGCACCAATGCCAAAATGTCTGTCGCTCAATGCAATTGCCGTTTCTTCCGGATGCTCCAGCTTCTCTTCAAAACAATTTACATAGATGTAGTCGTTTCCAAGTCCTTCCATCTTCGTGAATCTCATAACGCCGCCTCCTCTTAAAATAAGTTCACATCATTCAAAACCATATATGACATTTCAACAATATTGATTCCATGATCCATACTCTTTTTCTGCAGAAACCGATGTGCACTTTCTTCGTCGAATTCCCGTTCATTCATCAGCTTTAGCTTTGCAGCCCTGATAACCTTTTTTTCCTCTTCCGTCCGTTCTTTCGGTCCGGTCTTTCTCTGCTTCCTCTCCCACAGAATATTTTCCATCGTTAGCGATACTGCATTAATAAAATCCTGGGTCTTAATCGGCATTGTCAGACATACAATTCCGGACTCTCTGCACTTTTCATAATTATTCTTAGAGGTTATGACGATCATATCAAAGCTTTCCGGTATATCAGATGCCAGATCGGAAAAAATCATATCCGGATACCTGTACCCGCAGATAATGATACCATCGTCATAAGAATCGGCAGCATGCGCCGCCTGTGCTCCTGTCGTGCATACTTTTGTTACATTTATGCCATTTCGTATAAGCAGGTTCTTTATACTTCTAGCCTCTTCGATTTTTGCAAACAGCACTATAACATTAACCACACAAATGACCTCGCAACTATTTTATAGCATATTTTTCTGCATAACAAATCTGTCCGTATCTCCCGCCGTACAGATTTGCGTTATGCAGGCTGACCTATTCCTTATACAGGTATTTGTCAATCTCCCAGGCAGTCACCTGCTTGGTATAGTCATTCCATTCAGCCATTTTGGCGGTTGTATATCTCTCAAAAATATGATCTCCGACTGCTTCTTTCATGAAATCACTTTCCATCATCGCAATCGTAGCCTCTCTCAGATTTGCAGGAAGACTGTGAATATGTCTCTCCTTCTTTTCTGCCTTTGTCATCTCAAAAATATTCGTATCTACGCTCGGCGGTACCGGAAGCTCTCTCCGGATTCCGTCCAATCCGGCTTTCAGACAGACTGCCATTGCAAGATACGGATTTGCTGTCGGATCCGGACAGCGAAGCTCTACTCTTGTTCCTTCGCCTCTGGCACTTGGAATACGGATCAACGGGCTTCTGTTTTTGGCTGACCAGGCAATATAAATCGGCGCCTCATATCCCGGAACCAGCCTCTTATATGAATTTACAAGAGGATTGGTGATTGCGGTCATCTCCCTCATATGCTCCATAATACCTGCAATAAAATGATATGCCTCTTTACTCAGGCCCAATTTGTCATTCGCATCCGCAAAAATATTTTTTCCATTTTTGGAAAGAGACATATTCATATGCATACCGGAGCCGCATACACCGAATTTCGGCTTCGGCATAAAGGTTGCGCATAATCCATGCCTGTGTGCAACGGTCTTTACGACCAGCTTAAATGTTTCAATATTGTCAGCCGTTTTCAGTGCCTCTCCATATTTAAAGTCAATTTCATGCTGAGCCGGCGCAACCTCGTGATGGGACGCTTCAATCTCAAATCCCATCTCCTCCAAGGTCAGAACCATATCGCGTCTTGCATTTTCTCCAAAATCCAAAGGACCGAGATCAAAATAGCTGGCTCTTTCAAAGGATGTCGTAGTCGGAAGTCCGTTCTCATCCGTCTGAAACAGGAAGAACTCACACTCCGGTCCTACATTCATGACATAACCCATTTCTTTCGCTTCTGCCAATGCCTGTTTCAAAACATATCTCGGATCACCTTCAAACGGCGTTCCGTCCGGCTTATAGACATCACAAATCAATCTTGCAACCTTGCCTCTCTGTGGGCGCCACGGAAATGTCTCATATGTATCATAATCCGGATAAAGGTACATGTCTGACTCCTCAATTCGTGCAAAGCCCTCAATGGAAGAACCGTCGAACATGATTTTATTATCCAGTGCTTTCTCAATCTGGCTGACCGTAATTGCGACATTTTTTAAATCACCAAAGATATCGGTAAACTGAAGTCTGATAAATTCAATTCCATCTTCCTTTACCTTTCTCAAAATGTCTTCCTTCGTGAATTTTCCCATTTCTAATACTCCTTTACTATTCACTTTTTATTGGTTTGCTTCTAAAACTTTTTATCCGTATTCATCATAAACAAAAGTGCCTTTTTTGTCAACGGCAACAGCCTCTTACTTCAATTCCGTTCCTGCAAATACCGCTCCTCCTGCCACAATACCGGCACCTCCATATATCAATATATTCAGGATTGAAATGATTATTTCTTTTGTTGTTATCTCCAGATACGCATACTGTTCAATCGCGGAAAAGATCCACCACTTACGCAGAATAATCTGTCCGTCAAAAAGACCCGTGTCAATTGCAGTTACGGCAGTTGAAAGTACAAGCACAAGCAAAAGGTTGATGGCCATGGCGGCTCCGCCGTTTCGGACATTCATCGCTACTGCCAGATAGATTGCGGCAATCGCCATATACATAAATGCCATCAGGAAAAAGATTTTTATAAAGCCTGTCACCATGTCCGTCTCAATAGGCCCATGCCATAATATACCGCCGATCAGCAGCGCCGCTGCCACATAGCTGACATACAAAACCAAACATACAAGACAGGCCTCATACAACTTGTCCGCATAAATCTGACTCCTGGTATATCCCTTGGCTGCCATCAGGGCGTAGACTCCGTTTTTCCGCTCACCGGAAATCAAAAGCGTAATAACAATGGCAAGCACGATTGCCAGAACCTGCATCAGGGACAGAGCAATTGCAGCACAGTCAAGCAGATGGATATCATCAAATGCGTTTAAGTCTGTTTCATCTCCGCCTGCAGCTTCTATCATAGGACCTGTCAGAATATGCAGTGCAGCATAAAAAAGTAAAAATCCCAGAATGACAACACAAATTGTAGCAGCCGCTCCGATTTTAATACTGCTGTTTTTTCTTAATTTATAATTTGATGCTTTGATCAGCCTTTTCATAGATCATTCCCCTCCAAGCTTCTTAACAATCAGGGACTCTATTTTTTCGTCGCCGCCTGCCTGTTCTCTTAGTTCCTCATGTGTCGCCTCAAAAACGATCCTGCCCTGATCAAGAATGACATAGCGGTCACAGATCTGCGTCAGCTCGCTGATCTGATGACTGGTAATCAGAATGGATACCGACTCCTCCTTCAGACGAAGCAGAAGGCTCCTCAGTTCACTTATCCCTGCAGCATCCAATCCGTTAAAGGGTTCATCGAGGATCAGACAGGTTACATCTCCTAAAAGTGCAATTGCGATTCCAAGTCTCTGTTTCATTCCTGTGGAAAAGCGGCCGGCTTTCTTCTTTCCGCATCCGGATAAACCTGCTTTTTCCAGCAGCGCCTTATATGTTTCCTCCGCTTCCGCCTTTTTCTTTTCATCCTCCAGTCCTAAAAGTTTTCCATAATATCTCAGATTATCAATTGCGGACATATCCTTATAAATAGCCGGACGTTCGATCAGGGTACCGATCTTTCGATATCTGTCCTCCGTTTTTCCGGCTATGTCAATCTCTCCGGAATCCGGCTGATTAACCCCTGTGATCAAACGAATCAGGGTGGTTTTTCCCGCTCCGTTTCCGCCTGTCAGTCCCAGGATTTCTCTTTCCCTCAAAGAAAAGCTTACATCCTTCAATACTGTCTGTTGTCCATATTGCTTCGATATTTTTGAAACACTGAATACCGTTCCCATTTCATCACCTTTTACCTCTCTGAAAGCAGTATAAACAGTACAATTTAAAATCTGCCGTTGTCTTTTGTGCTTTGCTATCTTATTAGTGTACCATTGTCTGCTTTGTTTGAAAATATCTTTTCTAATAAAATATGGTGTCAAAACAAAATATCTGTTTCCCATTGGAATCAAAAAGAAATAAAATCTGTCTTTATGAATAAAAACAGCCATCACAATCCCTGTGATGGCTGTCCGCTGCCTTCTTACTATTTAGTTATGGCAAAAAATCAGAATCAGTCAACTACATATGGTAAAATAGCAATCTGTCTTGCTCTTTTAATTGCAACCGTTAAAGCTCTCTGATGCTTTGCACAGCTTCCTGTAATTCTTCTAGGAAGAATCTTGCCTCTTTCTGAGATATATCTCTTTAACTTATTTGCATCTTTATAATCAATTGTAGCTGTCTTGTCTGCACAAAATACGCAAACCTTTTTTCTTCTGCGTACACTTCTTCTTTTTAACGGAGCCTCTGCTCTGTCTGTCTTTGTATAAGCCATTGTATTTACCTCCTGATTTACTTGAATGGTAAATCATCCTCTATACCTTCCGGTATACTCATAAAGCCCTCTGCACTTGTATTTGCCGGAGCAGGACTTCCTGCCGGCTGGTAGCTGCTATCATTTGAGGAAGAACTGCTCTTGCTTTCTGCAAATTCCTGATCCTCCACAACTACATCCGTGGTATAGACTCTGTTACCATCTTTATTTGTATAACTGCCGGTCTGGATTCTGCCTGTTACAACGATCTTGGTACCCTGCTTCAGATACTTTTCGGCAAATTCCGCTGAACGGCCGAATGCAACACAACTGATAAAATCAGCAGTCTGGTCACCGTTTCTGTTAAATCTGCGGTCTACAGCCAATGTATATCTGGCAATTGCCATCTGTCCATCGTTTTGTGAAACCCTGACCTCCGGGTCTCTGGTAAGACGACCCATTAAAATAACTTTATTCATTGTGGAACCCCCTAATTACTCAACGTCTAATCTAACGCAAAGATATCTGAGAACAGATTCCATGATACGAACATTCGCTTCCAGCTGAGCCGGTGCGTCAGCGTCTGCATCGAACTGGATGAAATAATAGTACGCTTCACTCATCTTCTGTATTTCGTATGCAAGCTTCTTCAGTCCGCATTCTTCAACGTTAGTGATCGTTCCGTTAAACTTCTCAATGTAAGATTTTACTTTGTCCACTACCGCTGCTCTGGCATCCTCATCAATCTTTGCATTAACAACTAAAGTTAACTCATACTTATTCATGTCAATTGCACCTCCTTATGGTCTCTGGCTCATAAACACTGTTATGGGCAAGGAAATAAAATATATATGATTAATACATCACAGAGCAAAATATTAACATAAAAGGAAACTTTATGCAAGCAAATTCCTTATTTTTGCGAATTTTTGCCAAACCTTCCCTTTTCGTTGTCCTATTTTTTGTCCTGCGCTGTTTCATCCACAAACTTTTTAAAGTTCTTTTCTACCAGTTTTCTCGGAACCATGACCTGATGGGCGCAGCCTCTGCACTTTAATCTGAAATCCATACCTGTCCGCAGGATTTCCCATTCCTTGCATCCGCATGGATGCGGTTTTTTTAACTGGATCACTTGTCCTACATTAAAGTCCATCGTTTAGCTCCTATAGACCACATAATCTAAACAACTCTTTCGCTTCTGATACAATCATATAAAAAAAGATGCCCAGAACCGGAATCGAACCAGTGACACGAGGATTTTCAGTCCTCTGCTCTACCAACTGAGCTATCTGGGCATGGTAAAATAAAATGATGATATTAAAATAGCGGGGACAGGATTTGAACCTATGACCTTCGGGTTATGAGCCCGACGAGCTTCCAGACTGCTCCACCCCGCGTTAATAAAAAATGGGCGGAGGTGGATTCGAACCACCGAAGCATTACGCAGCAGATTTACAGTCTGTCCCCTTTGGCCACTCGGGAATCCACCCATTTTGCTTAGAGCAAAAAGCCGATGATCGGACTCGAACCGATAACCTGCTGATTACAAATCAGCTGCTCTGCCAATTGAGCCACATCGGCATATTCAATTGATAATGACCCCAACGAGATTCGAACTCGTGTTACCGCCGTGAAAGGGCGATGTCTTAACCGCTTGACCATGGGGCCTCGTTATGAGCACTTAGACGGCAACGAGCGAAACGATGTTGGCGTCTTACGTGCGATACATGTCGATGCCGTTAGCGAAAACGAGTCATCCACGACGATGTTTGAGCTTACCAATCGACTTCGTTATGAGCACTTAGACGGCAACGAGCGAAACGATGTTGGCGTCTTACGTGCGATACATGTCGATGCCGTTAGCG
>CANRQE010000006.1 GCA_947632705.1 uncultured Coprococcus sp.
TTTTTACTCTTTTTTCTAAACTTTTTTTACTGTTTTTTCCGCCCCGCCCTGTGACCGACATGTGATAATATACTAAAAATTATTCGCCGTGTCAACACAATATTCCTGTTTATTTTACATTTTTCTTTTCTGTCAGAAACATCTATGTGTTATGCAGAATAAGAGCAATAAAACCAAGTTCTGCAGGCAGGAATGGAAAAGTGAAATGAATATCCTTCCTGCACAGTTTCCGGAATCCGGCTTCCTCGGTTTCCGGATTCCGGATTCTTCCGCTACTGGATTCCGGCTTGCTCAGCAATTAACTTCAAATGATAGGTCACTGATTTGTCTCGGAAATGAATCACAAGTACATCTTCCTCTGTAAATGGCTCATCTGACGCAATGCCATAGCTGATCTGGTTTGGATGATCCCCCCGATCATCATACGGCAGCTTGAACTGCGAATACAATTTTATTTCACAGGAATTACTTCCCAGCCACATAACCTTGTCAATGTCTCTGCCATTATACTGTTCACGTTCAGAACGAAATCCCAAAGCTTTTGTTTCACTGTCCAATGTAAAAAGGAATTCTATACAATACATATCTTTTATCCCCTCTTTATCATCCGGCATGACCATATTTTCTTCCATGTATGCTTTATAGGTAATAGATATATCTTCACTCTTCACAGGTATCATACCAATAAAAAACAGCATAAACAGTACTGTACATATCAGCATTCCTGCAAATACGCCCAGAACGATCCTGATCCTGTTTCTGCGCCGCACTTTTTTTAATACATCAATCTCATCTTTTCCATTTAAAGATTGAATCCCCTGTACTATCATTTCATCCGATGAAGACATCTCTGCATAGATTCTTTTACACTCCTCACATTCTTTTAAATGCTGCTTAACCATATTTGCACTGTCACCGGATGTCTGTCCGTCACAATAAGACGGCAACAGATCCCTTACAATATTGCAATTCATTTTTTTTTCAGTCTGTTCACCCATTTTGTTCCTCCTGTTCTTTGAGCTTTTGCTTTGCCCTGAAAAATGTCACTCTCGCCCAGCTTTCCCTTCGGCCCATAATCTCTCCTATTTCCCGAAAAGAAAGAGATCCCATTGCACGAAGCAGTACCACTTCCCGCTCCGCTTCCGGCAGCTCATGTACCCGTTTCATGGTATTGATGACCTGTTCCTTTTTTAATACGGAATCTTCCGGCGTCATGGCCTGAATCAGCATATTTTCATCCGGCTCCATATCTGTCAGATGCTTTCTTCTGCGCAGTTCTCTAAGCCACATATGCTTTCCAATCTGACAAAGCCAGGTTGATACGCTGCAGCTTCCATTGTACCGGTCCGCACTTTTGATCGCCTGATAGAATGTTTCCTGCGTCAATTCTTCCGCCAGATATTCATTTCCGCACAGGCTTATCAGATATCGATAAACCATTTGCCCGTATTTTTGAAAGATATCTTCCGTCCGAATCAGAATCTCCTCCTTTCCCTTTTTTTGAACGTTCCTTTATATATCACTCTGACGACGGATTCGTTACAGAATTTTATTTTTTCATTCAGAAAATTATCCTGACATATAAAAAACATAGCATGTGCAGTATTTCACACATGCTATGATACGTCATTTCCCTATATCACGTTTCTATGTATCTAGCACAGATACTCCAAGGCTTCCCTGATATTGGACACCCCGATTACCTGTATTCCGTCCGCCGTTTTGATGTTTTCTTTATTTGACTTTGGTATGATACAGGTTTGAAAGCCCATTTTCCGCGCTTCATTTACTCTTTGCTCTGCAGAAGATACGCCCCGCACCTCTCCGGAAAGTCCGATTTCCCCAAATGCTACCAGATGCTCCTCCAACGGTTTATTTTTAAAGCTGGACACCAGCGCCGCCACAATGCCCAGATCAGCAGCAGGATCATCCAGACGGAAGCCTCCCGCTATATTGACATAGGCGTCACAGCCTGCAAGCACCATACCTGCTCTTTTTTCCAGAACTGCAAGAAGCAGATTGACTCTGTTATAGTCGAGCCCCACTGTCGTTCTTCTCGGCAAGTTAAAATTTGTCTGACATACCAGTGCCTGAATTTCCAAAAGAATCGGCCGTGTTCCTTCCATAGAACAAACGACCACTGAACCGGAAGTATTGACAGGACGTCCGTCTAACATAACCTTGGACGGATTATTGACCTCCGACAATCCGGTTTTTGTCATTTCAAATACTCCAATTTCATTGGTGGAGCCAAATCGGTTTTTGACTGCTCTTAAAATACGAAAGCCTGCATTTCTGTCACCCTCAAAATAAAGCACCGTATCAACCATATGCTCCAGATTTCTGGGTCCCGCAACCGTTCCTTCCTTTGTAACATGCCCGACAATAAAAACGGCAATATCCATCTGTTTTGCAATCTGCATCAGCCTGGCTGTCACTTCCTTTACCTGTGAGACACTGCCCGGTGCGGACGGTACATCCTCCACAAGCATTGTCTGTATGGAATCTATGGCAATCACCTTTGGCGGATTTTTTTTGATACAGGCTTCCACATCTTCCAGATGATTGACACATAGCAGCAGCATATCCTTTGTAAAGGTACCGATCCGCTCCGCCCGCATTTTAATCTGGGACAGAGATTCCTCTCCTGACACATAGAGAACTCTGTATCCGTTTTCAGAAAGATTTCTGCACATCTGTAATAAAATGGTTGATTTCCCGATACCCGGATCTCCGCCTACCAAAACCAGGGAGCCATTTACAATGCCTCCGCCCAGTACCCTGTTCAATTCTTCCAAACCGGTTGAGAATCTGGTCTCATCAGAAGTCTGTACTTCTAAAATACTAGTAGGCGCTACCGCATCCCGTCTGTCCGACTGCTTCTTAGCGCCTACTGTAATCGTTTCTTCACAGAAGGTATTCCATGATTTACATCCTGGACATTGTCCCATCCATTTTCCTGATTCAAACCCACATTCCCG
Source organism: uncultured Coprococcus sp. (assembly GCA_947632705.1). GTDB lineage: Bacteria > Bacillota > Clostridia > Lachnospirales > Lachnospiraceae > Coprococcus. The sequence continues at coordinate 2,982 of CANRQE010000006.1, forward strand.
GCAAAAAAAGATCTGTTTTTCTTTTGCCATATCTGCTCCTAATCATTGGCCTTTAAAACATCTACCTTTACGGCTCTTTCCGGTATCAGATCGACACTGATATTCATCTTGCCGCCAAGATTTGTTTTGTTCTTTCCGACATATATATCATCAATATGAACCTTGTATTCCGTTTCAGCTTCAAGCTCAAGTGTAATGGAAGAGGTCTCCGTTCCTTCTACCATAAAGGATACTTCCTCGTCTGAAGCCTTGAAATCATGCACGGCAGTACCCGGAACAGATTCATACACAAACAATCCGTTTCTTTCAAGCTTTGTAATTTCATTAAATGTCTTGATCTTGTAAATATCTCCCTTATACTCAAAACCATCCTTCTTGGTTTTTGTCTGCAACGCATAATTCCCGAAGCTTAATGCACCGGATGTTTCGCAGATCAAATCATTTACTACTGACATTTTCTTATCCTCCCGTTACTTTTTATTTTTATCAAATATATAGGCAGATCGTATAAAAAATACGTCAATGAATCATAAATCTGAACAAATTGATTATAACATGATTGACAGTCCTTTGGCTAGACCCATTATTTTACTTTACAGAAAATTTTAGCTTTCCGTTTCTGGCAGTTACCTGTACTGTATCTCCGGACTTCACATGTCCCTTCAAAATCTCTTCTGCAAGAGCATCCTCAACATTTGTCTGTATCGCACGTTTTAACGGTCTTGCGCCGTATTTTTTGTCATAACCCTTTTCAAAAATCAGATTTTTTAAGGAATCCCCATACCGGAGATCCAGATTCATCTGTATCTTTACCCTGTTTTTCAGTTCCTTCAGCATCAGGGAGGTAATTTCTTTTACATTTTCCGTGCTGAGCGCACGGAAAACAATAATATCATCAATACGGTTCAAAAATTCCGGCTTAAAGCTCCGTTTCACCTCTTCCATAACATTGCTCTTCATAGTCTCGTGATCTTTATCCGCATTTTCCTCCGTCACAAATCCAAGTCTTTTCGGATCAATGATTCTCTGTGCACCTGTATTGGATGTCATAATAATAATGGTATTTTTAAAATCTACCTGACGCCCCTGTGAATCGGTTATATGTCCGTCGTCCAATACCTGCAACAGAATATTGAATACATCGACATGCGCTTTTTCAATTTCATCAAACAATATCACCGAATACGGATTTGTCCGTACCTTCTCACTTAATTGTCCGCCCTCTTCAAAGCCCACATAGCCGGGCGGAGAGCCGATCATTTTGGAAACGCTGTGTTTTTCCATATATTCAGACATATCTACCCGAATCAATGCATCCTCGCTTCCAAACACTGCTTCCGCCAGGGCTTTGGATAACTCCGTTTTACCGACGCCGGTCGGACCTAAAAAGAGGAAGGAGCCAACCGGACGTTTGGGATCCTTCAGACCTACCCTGCTCCGCTTGATTGCCTTGGCAACGGCATTTACCGCCTCATCCTGCCCCACTACGCGAAGATGCAGCTCTTTTTCCAGATTCTCCAGTCGTCTGGATTCCTTTTCCGTCAGTTTACTGACCGGAATTTTTGTCCATACAGATACTACATCTGCAATATCCTCTTCTGTAACAACAGTCTTTTTAGAATCCGGATTACCGTTTTTCCGGCGATCCAGTTTCTTTTCTATCGTTTTCTGTCTGGCCACAATCTCAGCTGCCGCATCCATATTGCCCTCAACAAGAACATTTTCAAGATCTGTATTCAAAATCTGCAGTTCCTGCTCCAGTTCCTGCGTCTTCTGTCCCTGATTGCAAAAACCCAGCCGTTTTCTTGAACATGCCTCATCCATCAGGTCGATTGCCTTATCCGGCAGAAATCTGTCACTGATATATCGCTCGGCAAGTGATACGGCCGCCTGTACTGCTTCATCACTGATCTCCACATTATGATGCGCTTCATAGCAATGACGCAATCCCATCAAAATCTCAACCGCCTCTTCCTTCGTCGGTTCCTCTACATAAACCGGCTGAAATCTTCTCTCTAAAGCAGCGTCCTTTTCAATATATTTCCGGTACTCTGCCCTTGTGGTGGCTCCGATCATCTGAATCTCACCACGGGAAAGGGACGGCTTCAGAATATTGGATGCATCAATGGCGCCCTCTGCACCGCCGGCGCCGATAATTGTATGAAGCTCATCCACAAACAGGATAATATTGCCGTCTGCCCGGACCTCCTGAATGACCTTTTTGATTCTTTCTTCAAACTCTCCACGATATTTGGAGCCTGCAACCATACTGGACAGGTCCAGGGACACCAGACGTTTATCCCTGATTGTATCCGGTACATCCCCGCGCGCAATCATGCCTGCGATTCCTTCCACAACAGCGGTTTTTCCTACACCCGGTTCTCCTACCATACATGGATTATTTTTCATACGTCTGCTTAAGATCTGCATCACCCGTTCAATTTCTTTCTTCCTTCCGATCACAGGGTCCAGATTCCCCTGTCTCGCTTCATAGGTCAGGTCTCTGGAATACTGTTCCAGTGTCGGAGTCGCAGATTTGGTCTTATTCTGACTTTTTTTCATACTCATGAACTCTTTTTTTGCGGTATTTCCATCCACACCGCAGGCCACCAGAGCATCGACATAAAGCTTTTGTATATTGATATTATCGGAAAAAAGCAGTCTGACTGCAACACAATCGGGAATCTGCAGCATTGCAATCAGGATATGTTCGCTTCCTGTCTCCAGACTGCCCAGTCTTCTTGCTTCCTTTTCGGCATTTTCCAATATCTGCTTTGCACTGTTTGTATATCTGTCTTTTTCTGTTGTAAGGACCCCTCCCGGTTCCAGAGTCTGACTCAGCATTTCGATGATCTTCAGGATATCCACGCCGTTTTCTTCCAGAATCCGATGAGCGGCAGTTCCGTCAACCGTAGCAAGTCCGATCAGGAAATGTTCACTCCCCACAAAATTCTGTCCCAGCTTCTTTGCAATTTTTTTTGCCTCTTTCAAAACCATATCTGCCTGTTGGCTAAATGGAAGCTTCATTTTATATTCACCTCGCATAATAAGATATATCTGGTCATGCACCTGACCAGATAAGGAAAAAGGCTCCGGAATAAATACAGATTTATCCCCAGAGTCTTTTCTTTTGTTCAGCTTATGTTATTGTTCATCAATCGCTTTACCGATATCGTGACGCATATATTTGTTATCAAAGGTAATCCAATCCGTTGCTTCATAAGCCTTTGCCCTGGCTTCAAACAGATCCTTTCCCTTGGCTGTTACCCCCAGAACTCTGCCACCGTTGGTAACCACCTGTCCTGCCTCAAGCTTCGTACCGGCATGGAAAGCATAATAATCTTCCTTTCCTTCAAAAGCCGACAGTCCCCGGATCGGAAATCCTTTTTCATAAGAGACGGGATATCCCTCCGATGCCAGAACCACACAGACAGCCGCATTATCTTCAAACTCCAGCTGTATCTGATCAAGAGTTCCGTCAATACAGGCCTCCATCACATCTATGATATCGTTTTTCATTCTCGGCAAAACCACCTGCGCTTCCGGATCCCCGAATCTGGCATTATATTCAAGCACTTTGACTCCCTGCTTTGTAATCATCAGACCACAAAACAGAACGCCCTTGAATTCTCTGCCCTCCGCCTTCATTGCCGCCATGGTCGGCCGGTATATATGCTCCATACAATATGCATGGATCTCATCTGTATAGAACGGACTTGGGGAAAAAGTTCCCATTCCGCCGGTATTCAGGCCCCGGTCTCCATCCATGGCCCTTTTATGATCCTGAGCGGAAGTCATCGGCAATATAGTGGTTCCGTCGCAAAATGCCAGTACGGAAACCTCTCTGCCGGTCATAAACTCCTCAATCACCATAGTATTCCCGGCATCACCAAAATGCTTATCCTGCATAATCTCTTTTACACCGGCTCTGGCTTCTTCCAATGTATTGCAGATCAGAACACCCTTTCCAAGTGCCAGACCGTCCGCCTTTAATACGATCGGAAAGCTTGCATCTTCCAGATAAGCATAAGCCGCCTCCGCATCCGTAAAATTCTCATATGCTGCTGTCGGAATATTGTATTTCTTCATCAGATCCTTGGAGAATGCTTTGGAGCCTTCGATAATGGCAGCATTTGCTCTCGGACCGAAAGCTCTGATGCCTGCCGCCTCAAATGCATCTACCGCACCGGCAACCAGCGGATCATCCGGAGCCACAATCACCAGATCGACTGCCTGCTCCTTTGCAAAGGCAACCAGCCGGTCAAAGTCCATAACACCGATATTGACACATTCTGCAAGTCCGGCAATTCCGGCGTTTCCCGGTGCACAATAAATCTTTGATACCCTGCGGCTCTTTGCAACACTGGTAACAATAGCATGTTCTCTTCCACCACTTCCTACGACTAAAACCTTCATGTCTGTTCTCCTTTTTCTCTGTTTGTTTTCAGTGGATATCCTTTCCGGTCTCTGTTTGTGAAAACGAGACATCCACCCTGACGATACCATCTGTTACGCTTACCTTTCCATTGGCAATCTTATCGATAACGGCAGGAAGGAGGATCCACTCTGCCTGTTCCATCACCCTCTGCTGCAGCTGTTTCGGAGTATCTCCGTTTTCTACCGGAACTGCCTTTTGCATGATGATTGGTCCCGTATCTGTACCTTTATCCACAAAATGTACTGTTGCGCCTGTCACCTTAACGCCTCTTGCAAGAACAGCCTCATGTACCTTCAGTCCATAAAAGCCTGTACCGCAAAAAGCCGGAATCAGTGACGGATGAATATTAATAATCCGATTCGGATATGCATCTATCATCTTTTCAGGTATCACTACAAGGTACCCTGCGAGAACGATCAGATCAACCGCAAAAGATGAAACCGTATCGAGCAGCGCCTGATGAAAGGTCTCCCTGTCCGCATAGTCCTTTGGTGAAACAACGCAGGCAGGAATTCCCGCTCTTTTTGCCCTTTCCAAAGCATATGCATTACGGTTGTTACTGATCACACCTGCAATTTCCGTATTGGTGATTGTTCCGTCTGCAATTGCATCTATGATTGCCTGAAGATTCGTACCCCCTCCGGATACAAGTACAGCGATCCTTAGCATATTTCTACTCCTTTTTCTCCTGTCCGGACAGTGCCTATTACATAGGCAGTCTCCCCTGCAGCTTCAATGGCACGGATTGTCTGTTCCACATCCGACGGGTCTATGGCAATACACATGCCGATTCCCATATTATAGGTATTATACATCATTCTTTCTTCTATATCACCGGTCTCCTGAAGCAGTCGGAATATAGCCGGAACCTCATAGGAATTCCTGTCTATAACCGCACAGACTCCATCCGGCAGCATTCTTGGAATATTCTCATAGAAACCGCCCCCGGTAATATGACTGCAGCCCTTAACTGTAACGCCAGCATTCTGAATGGCCTTTAAAGCCTTCACATATATCTTGGTAGGTGTAAGGAGCGCCTCCCCTAAAGTTGTACCAAGCACTTCATAATATGTATCCAGCGACTGTTTTGTCATCTCGAATACTTTTCTGACCAACGAAAATCCGTTGCTGTGCAGACCGCTTGAGGCAATGCCGATCAAGGAATCCCCCGGTTTGATATTTCTGCCCGTGATCAGATTTTTTTCATCTACAATTCCTACAGCAAAGCCGGCAAGGTCATATTCATCTTCAGGCATCAGACCCGGATGCTCCGCCGTCTCCCCACCGATCAGCGCCGCTCCCGCCTGTGCGCATCCCTCTGCCACACCGCTGACGATCGTCGCAATCTTTTCAGGATAATTCTTTCCACATGCAATATAATCCAGGAAAAACAGTGGTTCGCCGCCTGCACATGCTACATCGTTCACGCACATCGCAACACAGTCAATACCTATTGTATCATGCCTGTCCATCAAAAACGCAAGCTTGATTTTCGTACCTACTCCATCCGTACCGGAAAGCAGTGTGGGATGCTCCATGTTTTTAACCGTATCCATGGAAAATGCTCCCGAAAAACCTCCGATACCTGTCAGTACCTCCGGTCTCATTGTTTTCTTTATATGCTCCTTCATCAGCTCTACGGACTGATAACCTGCTTCAATATCCACGCCGGCATTCTTGTAATCCATTTCAACATATCCTCCTGTCATCTGCATAATCCTGTATCGTTTCATTGGGAAAGTCTCTCCCTGGCTGACATAAATTATAAGTGATGAACGAGACTTTGTAAAGGAGATTTCCGCCTGCCTGAATTTTCTTTTTTCTTCGTAATTATAATTTGATAATCCTTACTGTTTATGGTACAATATACCAAATATTTTTATTTTTTATCAGTGCAAGCAGATACAAAAGAGCTGATACCGGCAGACTTTTTATATACCGTAGTATCGAAAATGATACAGAGGAGTTTCATATGACCAACAATCGATTAAATATAGGGCTGTTTACATGCCATCTGGACAATGATTATGCTTTGGAGATATGCAAAGGCGCAGAATATGCCGCAAGAGAATTAGATGTGAACCTGATTGTCTTTCCCGGTATGTTTTTAAATGCGTCCTTTAACGATCCGGAAAATGAATTGTACGATTATCAGTATAACTCCATTTATTATTATGCCAATTCTGACAATCTGGATGCCCTGATTGTTTCTGTCGGTTCGATTGCCCCGTTTCTGTCAGAGCGGGATATTCATAAATTTTTATCCCATTTTGAAGGAATTCCGATACTGACCTTGGAAATTGAGGTTCCGGGATATCCTTATCTTCAGACAGACAGCACCATCGGATTAAAGGACGCCATTGAGCACCTGATCCATGTGCATAACAGAAAGCATATCTGCTTTGTCAGCGGACGTATGAATAATGCAAACGCCGTACAGCGTCTGAATATCTATAAACAGGTTCTGAAAGAACACAATATGGAAGTCACGGAGGATATGATCGTATATGGAGACTTTTCCGAATACTGCCGTCCAATCGTAAGCACCCTTCTGGATCAGAATCCTGAGGTGGACGCCATCGTATTTGCAAACGATCAGATGGCAATCGGCGGGTATGCAGAATTAAAAAGCCGCGGTATCCGTATCGGTGCTGACGTCAGTGTGATCGGATTTGACGATTCACCGGTTGCGGTCACGATGGATCCTCCGTTAACCACCGTCAATGTGAACTCATCTGATCTGGGATATCGTGCCGTGCATGAAGCCGTACAGCTCTATAAAACAGGTACGATCACGACTTCGGTTTTAGATTCACGCTTTATCAGGCGTCTTTCCTGTAACTGTGACCTGTTTACCCCTGCCGGCAGCGAATCTGTACAGTCGGAGTTTTCCCATGCCCACAATATGGATGAAATGATTGAGCTGTTAGACCTGCTGCTCCTGAATAATATACGCAACTCGTTCTATGCCCCAATGGTTTATGACAAGTTTAATGACATCTTCCGGGATATCCTGGAGACGGTACTCGCACCGGAAGTGCTTCCTTATCCAAAAGAAAAGATTATCGACAAATTAAATATTATGCTGCATTCTCCGATGATTGAGTTCTTTTCCGTCGCAAAAATCGCCTATGTATTCCGGAAATTTGCCGCATTGTTTACAGGTAATATGACAAATACAGACAAACGGGCGCAATATAATCGTCTGAATGCACGGATTACCAGCACCATATCTTTGTTCCTGTCTACAAAGCTTTATAATGAAATGCGGGATAATAAAATGAGTGCGTGGTCTTCCATTTATATTACGAGAGATACTCTGACCTATGGTGAGGACACGGAAAAAACCTATTCCCTGATCATTTCCAAGCTGAAGGATCTCGGGTTCTCCGCCTCATACATTTATGTCTATGATGATGAGATCAAAATTCATGACGACGGTCAGTGGATTGTTCCAAAATCTCTGTTCCTGCAGGCATATTATAATACGAGCCATACCGGTGTGTTATTTGGCGAATCCAGACGGACGCCGGCGTCAGAAATATTTGACAATGAATATACCTGTTATGAAGAACGGTTTACTGCCGTCATTGTCCCGATCTTTACAAATGAGGAGCACCATGGACTGTTCATCTGTAATACGGATGTCACAAACTTTAAAAATATATATTCCACCAGTCTCCAGCTTGGAGCTTCCCTGAAGTATATGTCTCTTCTGAATGAACAGCTTACCACACAGGAGCAGCTCATGATGTCGTTAAATGAGATTCATGAAAAAAATGAACTTCTGAATCATCTGTCCACCTCTGACGAACTGACGGGCGTAAATAACCGCCGTGGATTTATGGAAAAGGCAGACTATCAGATCCACATTCCTGCAAACATGAACCGGAAGGCTATGATGTTGTTTGCAGATATGGATTCTTTAAAGGTCGTAAATGACAAATTCGGACACAAGGACGGAGATTTTGCATTAAAAAACATTGCAAATATCCTCTCTGCAAGCTTCCGGCCAACAGATATTATCGGAAGAATCGGCGGAGACGAATTTGTATGCTTTGCATTTGTGGACGAGCCTGATTTTGTAAAAGAAGTCCAGAACCGGATCCATCAGCTGTCGGATGAATTAAACGCAAGCTGCGGCAAGCCATACTTTATAGAAATGAGTGTGGGTATTTCAGAGTTTACGTGCAATATGGAAATGAAGATTGAAGATTTGCTGTCCCGTGCAGACAATGCACTCTATTCCAATAAAAGATATAAGCGTTTATCCGTAATCAAATAAACGCTTATCCTATATCCTTCTATGATTCCGCAAACGGTTCATTCAGTTTTTCCGTGCCCGGCAGTACAAACCGTCCGTTTTCAATGATCGGTATACGCATGCCGTCCGGATGAACGGAATAGATTCCACCTATTTCATCATAAGGAATGGTGATATCCGTATGGCAGTTAAAATAGGCTTTTGAAGGATCCGTATCCCTGAGCAGGGAACATTCATTGTCCTTTGCCACAATTTCTTTTCCATCCGGATTATGCAGAATTGTATCTTCACTCCAGCTATAGCAGGTATCCCCCACGGCAAAATGCGGTCCCATTTTTTCAACAATCAGAATCGGCAGCTGATACACAATATCATACCGATTTGCCATTACATAGGCAGTCGTGTTCGTTCCAATGGCAAACTCGCCAATTGGAAGCGTCTCCCTTCCCATCAGCAGATTTTCCCTGATATAATTCCTGCCTGCTTCTGCCTCCGTAAAATTATCACAGCTATAGTCCGTGATCATACCATCATGAAAAGTCAGCTTTAAATTGATATATTTCAAATCATGAAGATATACCTCACTGACGTTTAAAACGCCTTCTGTTCCTGTCAGCTTCGGGGAAGTAAAGACTTCTCCCACCGGAATATTCACATCTGCAACACAGTTCTCAAAATTCGTTTCCTTTTCAGGATGCGCCAGCACATGCATATTGACAAGGATATCTGTCTGGTTGCTTCCTTTTCCAAGCACATGGATGCTCTCCGCCTGATCCAGTTCATCGATCAGGCTCTGCTGGATGCGTCTGTACAGGTCATTATCCAGTGTATTGATCTTAACAATCTCCCTGAATATCTCCTGATAGTTTTCTCCGATTTCCGGTACCGGATAGGCAATGATCGTAAAACTGTACTGATCCTTGCGAATATATTTGTTTACAATCTTTGCACTTTCCGCAGCATATGCTACGGCAAGCTCCTGCTGTTTCTTACTTAACACCGGACTGTATTTCTTATTTACCGGATCAAAGGGCTTCTCCCCGAAAATCTCTATACATGCAGGGCCTGCATACACGGACGCCTCATACGCATACGCCTTATACGCCTGTTCTAAGATCTCAAGCTTACGTTCCATCAGCTTTTTATCAAAAAACAACGCCTCATCCATTCTGTGATCGTATTCCATCTGTTGATTCAATGCTGTTGCCTGATATCCTGTTTTCTGCATCAGCCGGCGGTTGATCCTGTTTCCGGCATACCGATGACAAACCGGCTCCAGTCCCATTCTTTGAAACTGTCTGATTGCCGCCCTGACCATACGTTCCTGTCCGATCACATACCTGATATTGACCGTTTTCTTTTTGGAAAGATCAATTCCTGCCGCAGCAAAGCCCAGCCGGAATCCCTCGGTATAAGTAGACGCCATATTCTCTATCTCTGCTTCCGTCATCGTATTTAGAAAAGCTGCTGTTTCTTTTTCATTTTTACCGATATATTCTCCGTATCGATAAAGATAGGACAGATCCTGCAGATCACTGTTCATGATAATATCTGTCGCAAAAGATAATACCGGATCTAACTGCTCCCTGATCCGACAGGTCATAAAATATTCTGCATAGTCATGCTCAAACGAATAGATGATGTTTCGTAATTCTATTTCACTGACTCCAAATGTAAACATGGAATATATCTCCATAAACAGTTCGGCAAACAACGTGATATCCACAATCCGTCCTTCAAAGGCACAGGCAATCAGGCCACGGATTTCATAATATAAGAAGGATAAAATCTGCGCAATCCCCTGCTCTGACGGATTTTCTCCTGCAAGCTTTTCAACCGCATAATCAGGATTGCAATATGAGTTTACATAATTTTCATGAGTTATGTCTACATACAGTTCTTCATTCAGAGCTTCCAGTTCTTCTTCTGAAAGCTTCTCAATCTGACCATCAGCAGTCAGCTTCAATACCTTGTCAAGCAGCATGATAAACTGCGCAACAAAAGAAAAATATCCCTGATAAACGTCAGGGACAGCATGTTCCTCGGGAATCATGGAAATCCGTTCTGTCATCAGCTCATAGCGCTCTTTTATATCCGTATATTCCTCAAGATTGTCTTTATAATAATTCATGGTCGCTCCTTATATTTCCTGCTTCTATATTTTTTTGAATCATCGTATCCAGATACGCATAAAGCTTTTCTGAACCTTCTCCGGTCCTGCGGTTTCTTTCATAAACCTGACTGCTTCTGACTGCATGCTCCCTCCAGGCTTTTCCATCGGCTGCATCATTTAATAACACAGGCTGAAAATTGTCCAGCGTATGCGCAAATTTTGCTTCCGGAGTCTTCCATTCCTCAAATTCTTCCCAAAGCTGTCTGAGCTTTAATTCCTGATCCTGAGGCAGAATTCCAAAGATTCTGTCAGCCGCAGTATGCTCCCGTTCATATTTTGTTTTCTGCCCTTGATCGTCATAGGCATATGTATCTCCTGCATCAATTTCCACCAGATCATGAACCAATACCATACTGATCACCTTCAGCAGATTGATGTTTTCATTTGCATATTCTGATAGTAGTATTGCCATCATCCCCAGATGCCATGCATGCTCTGCATCATTCTCTTTTCGGGACGCATCTGCCAGATAGGTCTGTCTGCCAATCTGCTTGCTTTTATCAATCTCCAGAAGAAACTCCATCTGTTTTTTCAGTCTTTCATCCATATATCAATTCTGACCTCCTGCAAATATTTGCAGACTCTCTGCCTCACAGTCCTTTGAATAAAAATATCACTGATACAATCAGGGTAACTGCATTGAGAATAATAGACAGCTTCTTGCCTGTCACACTGCCTTCATCATCATTGTAGCCCAAAATTGCAAATAAAACGCCTGTAAAAGACATCACAAGCGCACTCATCATAAGCACGCCGTAAATCCTTTCCACATTGCCCTTGGAAACTATGGATTTCACTACAGACAACAGAATAAACACACCGCTTAAGATTCCAAGACAATATGCAATTACCGTATCGGAAGCACTTCCCTTCGGTGCTACCTGAAACCGCCTATTTCGAAACATGTTTCCTTCTCCTTCTGTCTATACAGGCCAAAATCCGGTAAATCATATAACCTAAAATGCCGCCAAACGTATTCATGATAATGTCATCGACATCAAATACACCAAGTCTGGTTATCAGCTGCACGCATTCAATGCCAAATGTAAAAGCAAAGGAATAAAAAAATGCAGCAAAAGCATTGGTCTTTTGCCTTCTTACAAAACGAAGCAGCATGCCAAACGGCATAAATGCAGCAACATTTCCAACCAGATTCAACACGACACTTTCTGTCGGTAACAACTTTCTATATTTTATAAACCGCCTAATCTCAAAAAAGGGCTCCAGATTGTAACGCATCTCTTCATACGCCTGTCCGCGTCCAAATCCGTCACTGAAGAGCAAAAAGTAGATTAATACGATTATGTATATGATAAAAAGCATGGAACAGAGTTTTCTCAGCTTATCTTTACTGTTTGGGTTCAAAATATTTACACCCCATATTTCATATTCATTTCACATAATTATGCATTCCCCGGATGTATAATCAGACTTTTCTCAATTTCATCAGCTCAGATAACAGTACATCTGCACAATCGTCCTTACTCATCAGAGGCAGCTCTATGGTCTGTTCTTTACTGATCAGGGTCAGCACATTGGTATCCACGCCAAAACCGGCACCCTCTGTCTTCAGATTATTCGCAGCAATCAGATCCACATGCTTTGTTTCAAGCTTCTTTCTGGAATTTTCGAGCATGTTCTGCGTCTCCATGGAAAAACCACAAACAATCTGCGGCACTTCAGATTCCGGCCTGTGACTTCCGAGATATGCCAGAATGTCCTCCGTCCGTTTCAGGCTGATTGTCATATCAGAGTCGGATTTCTTTACCTTTTCTCCGGAACACTCCGCAGGCTGATAGTCTGCGACCGCCGCTGCCATCACAATCATATCCTGTTTCCCGCTGACTGATGTAACGGCATCATACATTTCTTTGGCAGATGTTATGTTAACTACATGGACAAATTCAGGAGGCATTTCAGCAACAGGTCCGGTTATAAGAGTTACATCCGCTCCGCGAAGCATGGCCTGTCTGGCAATTGCGTATCCCATTTTACCGGTGGAATGATTGGTTATAAACCGGACAGGATCTATACTTTCTCTGGTAGGTCCGGCAGTTATCAGTATCCGGATGCCTTCCATATCCTTTTCTTTTGCAATATGCTTCAATATATGTTCTACCAGAAACTCTTCCTTCGGGAGTTTTCCGTTTCCCGTATCTCCGCAGGCAAGATAACCACATGCAGAATCAATCAACGCATATCCGAAAGAAGAAAGCTTTTTCAGATTATCCTGCACGATCGGATTTTCCAACATTCTGGTATTCATGGCCGGAGCGATCAGCTTCGGACAAACTGCCGCCATTATTGTGGTTGTCAGCATGTCGTCAGCAATTCCATTTGCAATCTTTCCTATTACATTTGCGGTTGCAGGTGCAACCAGGAACAGATCAGCCTTTTTTGCCAGAGACACATGCTCCACATGAAATTCAAAATTTCTGTCAAAGGTATCTACAAGACACTTATTTCCCGTCAGCGTCTCAAAGGTAATCGGATGTATGAAATTGGTTGCATGTTCCGTCATGATGACATGCACATCTGCATGTAGCTTTACAAGCATACTTGCCACATTTGCCATTTTATATGCCGCAATACTGCCTGTTATTCCTAATACCACCGTTTTTCCAGTTAACATAACTCTGTTTCTCCCCTGTATCTATTCTCTTCCAGACTGCACTATTTTACAATTGGCAGATAAAATTGTCAATCAGTCTTGCTTTTCCGAATCTGACAGCCATGGCACACAGTACCGTGCCCTGAACCTTATCGATTGGCTGCATGGTATCCATATTTACCATTTCCACATACTCAATATCCGCAAGAGGCTCTGCAGCAATCAGGGCCTTCATAGCCTCCACGATCTCCTTTGCATCCCTGCAGCCCTCTTCTATCTTATGCTTTCCGAAAGTAACTGCCCGGCTCAGTACAACTGCTGCCTGCCTTTCTTCCTTCGTCAGATAAATATTTCTGGAGCTTTTTGCAAGTCCGTCTGCCTCTCTGACGATTGGACAGCCGACAATTTCAATATCCATATTCAAATCCATAACCATCCTGCGGATAATGGCAAGCTGCTGGGCATCCTTTTCACCGAAATAAGCACGGTCAGGCGTGACAATATGAAATAATTTATTGACAACGGTACAAACTCCCTTAAAATGCACCGGTCTTGTCAGCCCACATAAGGCATCCGGCAAACCTGTCATGTTTACATAAGAACAGAATCCCGGACGATACATCTCCTCCGGCTCCGGATGAAAGATGACGTCTGCGCCGGCTTTTTCACATAATTCTGCATCCGCCTGCAAATCCCGCGGATAGCTCTCCAGATCCTCTGCAGGGCCAAACTGCATGGGATTTACAAAGATACTGACAACCGTTCTGTCATTTTGCTCTACGGATTTTAAAATCAGGCTTTGATGTCCCTCATGCAGATACCCCATAGTCGGTACAAGCCCAACTGTCAGATTTTCTTTTCTCCATGCTTTTACCTGCGCGCGTACCTCTTCTATCGTTTTTAAAATTTTCATCTTTTTTTCTCCTTGTGTTTTAGTACAATTTTCCAATGACTTCATCATCTATTTTATAGGAATGCTCCTCTGCCGGAAAGCTTCCCTCCTGAATTTCGTTCATATATGTCCTGACTGCATCCTTGATGATGGCTCCGACATTTGCATATTGCTTTACAAATTTTGGCTTATAATCCGTAAACATTCCCAGCATATCCTGATATACCAGCACCTGCCCGTCACAATCCGGTCCCGCACCGATCCCGATTGTCGGAATATGGACACTTTCAGTCACAAGCTTTGCAAGCTTTGCCGGCACACATTCAAGCACGACGGCAAAAGCGCCTGCCGCCTCTACCGCTTTTGCATCTTCAATCAGCTTTCTTGCCGCTGCCTCCGTCTTTCCCTGTACCTTATATCCTCCAAAAGCATTGATTGACTGCGGCGTCAGCCCCAGATGTGCAACGACCGGGATACTTGCCGAAACAATTGCCTGAATCTGCGGACAAACCTCTTTACCGCCTTCCAGCTTCACTGCCTGTGCACGGCCTTCCTTCATCAATCTCCCGGCATTGACAACCGCATCATATACGCCGGTCTGATAAGACATAAACGGCATATCGCAGACCACCATAGCCTGCCCGGCTCCCCTTGCTACGGCGGCACAGTGATGGATCATATCCTCCATCGTAACGGATATGGTATCTTCATATCCAAGAATCACATTTCCCAGGGAATCTCCCACCAGGATCATATGCACGCCCGCTTCATCCAAAAGCTTAGCCGTACTGTAGTCATAGGCTGTCAGCATGGCAATCTTATTTCCGTTTTCTTTTGCCTGTAAAATGGTTGATGTTGTGTTTTTCATAACTCTAATTCTCCTATTTTCGTATAATTTCCGATTGCTAATGACGGAACCGGTTTCCCGGCTGTCTTATTCGGATGTCTGTCCAAAACCGGTATGAAGCAGGCGTTCCATTTCACTGTAATCTCTATTTGGATGCTTACAGCGGGCAACTCTAAGTATCTCAAGGGAAGCTGCCTGATAGAGACTCCGCTCATTGTCTGCCAGAATGTGCAGATGTTTTTTTACGGTTGCAACATCATTTCTTTCCACCGGTCCCGTCAGACTGTCCTCCGGACCATCAGACGCTACTTTGTCTGCGTTTCCGAGAAAAAGCGGTGCCAAAGCCGTTCTTGTCTGATTCTTATCAAATCCGCAGTCCGACAGAAGCTCTTCGGCACAGGCGAACAGGCCTGTTACAAGATTGCTTGCAAAAACTGCTGAACAATGATAACGGACTTTGTTTTCAGCGGAAATAACAACACAGGGATTCCCCAGGGACACTATAAAATTCCGTATTGCCTCTGCCCATTGGGGATGTCCCTCTACCGTAAAGAAGGCCTGCTGCATTTCTTTGTAGGATTCCGTTTTTGAACTGATTGCATACATAGGATGAATCGAATAACCAAAGGCTCCCGCCTCTGTTACACCTGAAAAAATCTGAGATGTCATGGCACCACTGCAATGACAAATGAGCTTCCCCTGAATCGGGAATAACCGTATCTGCTCCCATACTCTTTCAATAGCCGCATCCGGTACAGTGAGCAGAACTATATCACTGGCACTTAATAAATCTTCTATCCGGCTGTAATATCTGGTATCGGTAAATTCTGCCGCATGGCGGGCACTGGTTTCATGCATACTGAAATAACCGCTGACACTCATGTCCGCAAATTCCGTATGCTGCGCTTTTTTTTGTTCCTCCAATCGGAGAAGCAGATATTTTCCAAGCGTAAAACCAACCTTTCCGGCACCTATCCATCCAATCCTCATATTATCACCTGCCATCAAGTCCAGTTTTTGTGGTGCATTATCAGGTATAGTTTCTTTCGAATACCATCCACCCCTACAATACCATTTGACGGAAAAAAAGTAAAGAAAAAGAAGCTCTGAACTTATTTTTTCAAAGAGCTTCTTTGTTTATTCCATAAATTTTACGTTTGAAGGCACTATTTGCCCTGCATACGCGCCAGAACTTCCTTATAGGTTTCTATCAGATCTCCGATATCCTGTCTGAATACATCCTTATCGTATTTCTGGTTGGTATCTACATCCCAAAGCCGGCAGGAATCCGGTGAAATCTCATCTGCAAGCAGAATTTCTCCATCCTTTGTCTTACCGAATTCAATCTTAAAATCAACCAGTTTCAGATTAAACTGCAGAAAGAATTCCTTTAACAGCTCATTAATCTTCAGAGTTGTCTTCTTTATGTATGCAAGCTCCTGTCTGGTCGCAAGCTTTAATGCAACAGCATGGTCATCATTAATCAGCGGATCTCCGTACTCATCATTTTTATAGCTCATTTCAAAGATCGGTTCTTCCAAAACAATCCCTTCCGGTGCGCCAAGTCTCTTACAGAAGGAGCCTGTTGTTATATTTCTGATAATAACTTCTAACGGGAAAATTTCAACCTTCCTGACCCTGATATCTCTTTCATTCAGCTTCTCAATCATATGGGTCCGGATTCCGGCTTCCTCTAACATGTCAAAAATAATGCATGAAATCGTATTGTTTAACACACCTTTTCCTTCAAACTGGTCATGTTTTACACCGTTGCCTGCCGTTGCATCATCCTTATAATGAATGATGTATTCATCCGGATTCTCTGTCTCATATACCTGCTTTGCTTTTCCTTCGTACAATAATTTTGCCATATTCTTATACCCCTTTTATTGAAATTTTTCTATTACTTCTGCATTTGCTTTCATGGCGGCAGCTTCCATATCCTGCCGTTCCTTCAGTAACCGTTCCCGGATCTCACCGTGCTTGACAGCCATAATCTGAAGTGCCAGGTATGCGGCATTCTTGCTTCCGTTGATTGCAACCGTCGCAACAGGGATACCGGAAGGCATCTGGACAATCGAAAGCAAGGCGTCCATGCCGTCCAGAGCTGCACCGCAAAGCGGCACTCCGATGACCGGAAGTACTGTCTGGGAAGCTACCACTCCCGGAAGGGCTGCAGCCATACCGGCTGCCGCAATAATGACCTCCGTCCCATTTTCATTCGTTTCCTTCACAAATTCAGAAAGTCCTGCATGGGCTCTATGCGCCGAAAGACATCTGACATCTGTCTGCACACCATATTCCTTTAAAATTCTGACTGCCGGTTCCACTTTTTCCAGATCACTGACAGAACCCATAATAATTGCTGCTCTCATGTACTATCCTCTTTTCCTGTATTTGTAAGTTTTTATTCCTAGCATCATTTTATATGATATCCGGACAAATGCAAGCTTTTTTTCACCGAAAACCATAAAACCTGTGTTATACGCTGTTCAGATATTGATCGATAATCTCACTTGCTCCCTGGTAATCCATATCGTCAATTGTCATTTTCAGGGCATCTAAGAATTCCGTATCGATATCACTATAGGAATATCTGTCTATTTCCTCCATCAGCTGTTTCACAGGCTTTGCCTGACCTTCTTTCAGATACGCCCGCATTTCCTTCATCTTGGCCCGGTTTATGGAATCCCGGTATTCCTTCTTCTGCGGCTTTTCCTGATGGGCAATCTGTCCCAGATACCGGTCAATTGCCTGGAACATTTCTTTCATCAGAGATACAAATTCTTTTGTATTTTCCCTTGCATACTGCATATTTCCTATATTGATGGAAGCTTCCAGATTTGCCGCTTTCCGCTCAACCCGGTTTGCGCTGATATTACTGCTGTTACTCTTAATATCATGAATAATATGCTTGTATCTCCTGACATCCGAATCCAGATAATCTGAAAGAGAAAGGATCTGCTCCTCATAATCCTCTTTATAGGCCTTAATCAGCCGGTTAAAGGTATCGAAATTCCCGCCCATCATCTTCAATGCATTTTCTACGGAAATGTAATTACTCAGGATCTGAATATCATCCTTAAATTCTGATTCTGTAATATAAAGCTTGATATCACGGATTTTCTCCATAATTTTATCCTGCGGGATAAATCTTCTGAAGATTTCTTCAATCTCATCCATCTCAAGCGGTTTTACAAGAATCTCATCAAAGCCTGCAGATAAAATATCCTCCCTTGATGCATCCACATTATTTTCCGACATGGCAATGGCCGGAATCTGACTGTATTCATCTCCATCCAGATTACGGATTTCACGCACTGTATCTTTTCCGTCCATGACAGGCATGACCGTATCAATAAAAACAAGATCGTACTGATTGATCATGATCTTATCAAGCGCATCAAAACCGGATGTAGCCGTATCACAGACCAGTTCATACGTATCAAACAAAGCTTTTGCGACCTGCAGCCCGACCTCGGAATCATCGACTAACAGCACGCGGACATCCGGAAGCCAGATTCTGGAGTTGGAATCTCTTCTTGCAAGTTCCTTTTTTCTGTTTGCATTATAGTTTACATAACTATAGTCAAATACCTCCTGCTTTACAGAAAATTTTACAGTTGTTCCGGCACCGTAGATACTGGTTACCTCCGCATCTCCTTCCATCATATCAATCAGCTGTCTCGCAATTGCAAGGCCCACACTGATATCGAATTTTCCGATATCATCCCTGTCATAGGTATCATCTATTTCAAAGAAACTGTCAATCCGCTCTTCCTTTACGCCGATTCCGGAATCTGAAATTACAAAATCCAGATAAATGCCATCATGCTGCTCCGGTTTTGTATCCTCCGCGTCCGGACCCGGCTTACATTTTCTCCAGTCCATCTCTATACTGATATATCCCTCTTTGGTGGTACTGACGGCTCTGGAATAGATATTTGTAACAATCTCCTTTAATTTTGCAATATCCCCGATCAGGCCATTCGGCAGGTCATCCTCAATACTGACCTTTAACTCTATCAATTCCCGATTGACCATTGTTTTAAATTTTTCAGATAACTCTGCAATTACATCAGAAACCGCATATTCCTTCGGAACCATCTCTATGCTGCCGTCTCTCAGATTCGACAAACGCACGATTCCGTCTACAATTCCAAGGATTTCATAGCTGGACTCATACATCATGGAAAGCTGCTCTGCCTGTTCTGCGTCCTGATCCTCTTTATTCCGGAGCATCATTTCACTGATTGCAAGAATCGAATTGAGCGGTGCGCGGATTTCATGGCTTAAGTAGTTTACATAATCATTTTTAGCCTGATTGGACTTCAGCGCTTCCTCGCTCTTTTTACTCAACTCTTCTACCTGCTGATTTTTTCTTTTGAGAATCCGGTCTACCACTCGGAAGACAAAAATAACCAGCAGCAAAAGAACAATAATACCAAGTGCAATCATCATCCTCGAAAAATCGGTTTCCCAGAATTTCAATTCCTTTTGGATCTCAAATGCAACCGTCCGCTCGCTCGGAACACCGTCGGCATTCTGTGCGGTAAGAACAAACTGATAGGTTCCGCCTTCAATATTGGTATACTCTGCCTCCAATAAATCATTTCCGGAAAGAACCCTGTATTCATCCTCAAAGCCGTCCAGATAATACTGAATCTGTACCTTTGAACGGTTAACATAACTCAGTACAGAAAATTTGATGGTAATCCTGCTTGTATTCCCCGGTACTTTAATCTTCCCGTTCAATTCTGAAAATGAATATTCCGTTCCATCTACGGAAACCGATGAGATTCTTACCTGAGGAGGAATGGTATTGACATACATGGTATCCGGATTCACGCTGCACAATCCTTCATCACAGCAGACATAGACTGTGCCGTTTCTGGCAATATAGTTTGAGGACAATTCTGTAATATCCGATATGATGCCTTCGTTTTTTGTTAAGCTGAGTGAGGCCGGCTGCGCACTGGATAGCAGATCATTCTCATAATACCGGAATACGCCTCTGGAGCCAAAGAGCCACAAATATCCGTCTTTGTCAATATGAATATCATAGATACTGTTCGAAGAATCCACCGTACTGATCTGGCGGATGACGCCCTCCTGATAATATAATCCGTTATCCGTTCCGATCCACAGACCGTTTGCCCCGCCTGTAATTGCAGATATCACATTTAAGGTCAGTCCTTCCTCCACCGCAACCCTTTTTACATTGGATTCCAGATCAATACTATACATACCGCCGCCGTTAGAACCGGCATATAAAATACCGTTCTTATCCTGATACAGAGAAATGATATCCGTATTGCCAAGGCCGTCCGCTCTGGTATAATTCTTTATGACCGCACCATCTTTCAGGCAGGAGATTCCGTTTTCGGTCCCGACTGCCACACTCCCGTCCTGCAGCTCGCAGATACAATTTACCGCATTACTGACAAGGCCTGTATCTCCTCTGTTATAATACTGATAGTTACCTGCATTGGATACTTCAACCACACCATAAATATTGTATGTACCAATCCAAAGTCTTCCATGAGAATCTACCATAAAATCTCTGATACTGATTCCGGATAACAGATTCACAATTTCGTTGTCAGTGATCACCTCACCGTCTCTTCCCACAATCGTAAGGCCCTCATCCGTACCGATATATAATTCTCCGTTCCGCATAATAACGCAGTTTACAATGGACTCATTCATTCCATATGTGACGGAAAGATTTTTAAATCTGCTTTTTTCCAGAAACAGCAGCCCTTTTCGATAGGATGTAAACCAGCAGTTTCCTTCATAATCAAAAAGCATATCACTCATGGAATCATTGAATTCCAGGGCAGATATATAGACCAGTTCATTGTCTATCCTAAAATATGCCACGCCGTTATCTGCCAGAATCCAGATAGCCCCGGCGTGCTTCATAACTTTATTGATACCCCGAAGAGACCCTGTTGACATGACTTCGAAGGTATCATCAGGATTGATCTTTAACAGATTTCTGCCTGCAGTCCCATAATATCTGATGCCTTCTTCATCAACATACAGACAGTTTACCTCATCAATCCTGTAATCTATCCTGTTCTTGAATTCCTGAAGCACCCCGTTTTTCAGTTTTACCAACGTATCATTATTGGCAATCGCATAGATCTCATCCTGATAACCGTCAATGGCAATAATATCAGAACCGGTCAGAACACTATAATCAATCGAACGGAGATTTTCTCCGTTTAATTCATAGATTCCGCTGTTTGTCGCAAGCCAGATGGTTCCGGTTTTATCCTCATAGATATCATTGATCGTTGCGATTCCTTCATTATAGGTTGAGGACACACGGGTAAAGCCTCCCGTATCGTACATAAACAAACCATAGTTTTCCGTTCCGACATATAAATTTCCGGTACTGCTTAACAATATACAGTTAATGCTGTAAATGCTTCCATCCGTTTCCTGATCCATCGAAAACAACCGGAATGTACTTCCGTCATAGCGGTATAAGCCGCTGTCCGTTCCGACCCAGATATAGCCGCTGGTGGACTGGCAGATGCAATTTGCCTGTCTGCTTGCAAATCCGTCCTCTTCAGAAAAATCTTTCTGCGTATATTCTGAGGTAAAATCCTCCTCTGCACGGACAGGAAGCCCTGACAGAAATACGACTGCCAAGGCTAACAGCATCATATATATTTTTAAGGTCATCGTTTGTTTTTTCATCATTATGCACCTGTTAAAAAGGCAAGGTATCCTTTCTTTGTTTCATAGATATCGGCTTTTGAGGTTATCTCCCACGGGGCATGCATATTTAATACTGCAACTCCGCAATCCACAACCTCCATCCCATACAGAGACAAAATATAGGCTATGGTTCCGCCGCCGCCGATATCCACCTTTCCAAGCTCAGCCGTCTGATAAGAAACCTCCGCCTCATCAAGCAGCTTCCGGATAGCGCCGAGATATTCGGCATTTGCATCATTCGACCCGGACTTTCCTCTGGAACCGGTAAATTTATTAAATACCATGCCTTCTCCGAAAATCGCGGCATTTCTTTTATCAAATGCACTTGCAAACAACGGATCATATCCGGCAGACACATCGGAAGAAAGCATCCTGGAAGAAGCAAGGCATCTTCTAAGCTTTAATTCACTGTATCCTCCCATGGCATGCATCAGCTCTGCAACCGTATTCTCAAAGAAATGTGACTGCATACCGGTCGCTCCGACGCTTCCGATCTCTTCTTTATCCGTCAGCAGGCAGCAGGTGGTTCTCTCCGCCTGGTCTGCTTCAAACAGAGCAATCATGGATGTATATGCACACACCCTGTCATCCTGCCCATAGGCCATGATCATGCTCTTATCCAGACCACATTCTCTGGCATGTCCGGCAGGAACAATCTCAAGCTCTGCGGAAATAAAATCTTCTTCACTGATGCCGTATTTTTTCTTCAGCAGTGCAAGCGCCTGCTTCTTAACCGCATCCTTTTCCTCTCCCTTCACAGGGCGGCTTGCAAATAAAATATCCAGATTTTCACCTTCGATCACTTTATTTGCCTTTTTTTCCATCTGCTCCTGTGCCAGATGAATCAGAAGATCCGTCACACAAAATACCGGATCGTTTTTATCCTCTCCTATAGTTATGTCAACCACTTCGCCGTTCGTCTTCACTACAACGCCATGAATGGCCAGCGGAAGGGCTACCCATTGATACTTTTTAATGCCACCATAATAATGGGTATCCAGATAGGCAAAGCCGTCCCTTTCATATAACGGATTCTGTTTGACGTCCATTCTCGGAGAATCAATATGGGCTCCCAGAATATTGATGCCTGTCTCCAGGTCTTTTTTCCCAATCCGGAACAAAGCAACCGTTTTATTCATCCAGACGGCATATATTTTTGCCCCGGCTTTTATCTTTTCGCCTTTTTCCACAATCTTACATAGGTTTACATAACCCTGCTTTTCTGCCCGTCTGACAATTTCCTTCACACATTCCCGCTCCGTTTTTCCGGCATCCAGAAAAGAACGGTAATCCTTACATAGCTCGTCCAGTGTTTTTAATTCCTCTTTTGAATATTTTTCCCATGCGTTTTTTGTTTCCATGCCGTCTCCTTTAAAAATCATTTTTGATACAATTGACCGAATGTCTGACTGAAACCTGTATGACCCTGATATCCGCAGCTATAAGGATTGCCATAAAAACAGCAAAGATGACTGCCGTTCTGAATGTTGTAAAGTCATACAACAGATAGCCGATCAGACAAAAAACCATCGCAATGACAATTGCCAGTGCCATATTAAAAAAAGCGTTCAGGTTTCCTCTTAAAGCCCCATATTCATCCTCCCAGTCCAGCTTCGGATGGGTCGCATCCAGCATAATGCCGATGTATGTACACATAATAACAGATAACAGGGCAATTACCATGAAATATATAGTACTGGGAACCGAACATTTCATGTGAATGCACAGGATGAAAACAGAAACCTCCACTGTAATTCCGCTGAAGATAATGCTGACTAATGCCTTCAGAAAAATCTGCGTCTTATATGGTATCGGCACATGCTTGATAAAGGAAAAATGCGCGCCTTCCCTGGTAAAGGACGTCGATGCAATACTGTTCATGGCCGTTGCAAAAAAGGATAATACAATCACAAATAATAAAACAATGATATCTGACATCACATAGCCCCGGTGAAACACCTTTGCAAAGCTGTCCATAAAATTCTTTGTCGCCGGCATGAAGAACATGGCAGCTACCAGAATCGGCCATATGATATTTACAACCACACAGTATTTCCTGTATGCAGGCGTTCTGCATAAAACCTTACACTCCTTCGCAAAATAGGATGCTGAAGGATTCTTTACCCG
The DNA here is from genome assembly GCA_947632705.1 of uncultured Coprococcus sp. GTDB lineage: Bacteria > Bacillota > Clostridia > Lachnospirales > Lachnospiraceae > Coprococcus. The sequence continues at coordinate 27,066 of CANRQE010000006.1, forward strand.
ATACACCTCCGCAGTATCCTTTTTCACTTTTTTTCCTGTCTTTGAAGATGCGGATACCATAAATACGCCCCGCATATACAGCAGATTTCCAAGCAAAAGCATAACGGCAATACAGATGATATGAATCCCGATAAATAACAAAAACCATAAAATGCTGTTTTCAGTCAGTGCCTTCAGGAAAATCGGAACCGTAAAAAATATTTTTCCCATAATATTTAAAAAAATGTTATCTCCGGACATAATTCCCTGAATATAATCATCAATACTCAGACTGTCCAGCTGGGTAAAAGACAATGCAAACAGACCGATCAGCAGAACCGACACCAGCCCCACCATAAAGTCCACATTTTTCAGCAGTTTGACTTTACTGAAAAAAGCCATGACGACCAAACAGAAAATACCGCAATAAACAAGCGGAAGCACCGGAAGCAGAAAGACTCCTGCTGCTGCCGCAAGCAGAGATACCGGATGAACCCCTGCCGCAATAAAATATCCGATAAACGCACAGAATAATATCATGAACTCCATGACGCTTTCAGCAAAATATGCATGGGTAAATTTGGCGGCTACAAGCGCAGATGGCTTGATTGGAAGCGGAAGCAGGTGCTCCAAATCCGAGGAAAAATAAAGAACATTAAAAATAACCATCAGGGAAAACACAACTCCGAATATGGACATCAGCTGAACGATCAGTTCCAGTCCTTCGGTATTCCCATTTGCTTCCAGCAATGCCTGTGTCATAATATAAACAATATATCCTACGATAAAACAGCATGGGATCATGATGCAGGAAAGTGCAATGGTACCCATGGTCTTATAGGCCTTTCCTTTCTTTCCCTTATCCGGCATATCCATCTCACTGTTTCTCATGATAACCTTTGTTAAAAGCAAAAAATTCTTCATTTCCATTACCACCTCAGGAATTTGTATGCGTCATTTCAATAAAGATTTCTTCCAGAGATTTACTTTTATGCGTCTCAACCAGTTCCTCCAGTGTTCCCTGATAGATATCTTTCCCCTTTTTTATAATTATAATACTGTCGCAGAGCCGCTCTGCCACCTCCAGAACATGCGTAGAAAAAAATACACAATTTCCGGCTTCAGCATGCTCCCGCATCATCTTTTTCAATTCATATGCAGCATTCGGATCCAGCCCGGTCATCGGCTCATCCAGAATCCAGACAGGAGGATTATGCACCAATGCCGCAATTACCATCATCTTCTGACGCATACCATGGGAATAACTGACCATCTTCTGGTCCAGACTGTCTTCCATTCCGAATCTTGCTGCCATTTCTTCAATTCTGGTCTTTCTGTCATTCTCCGGAACGCCATAGATATCCGCAATAAAATTGACATATTCCATACCTGTCAGATGCAGAAAAATATCCGGATTGTCTGCAATATACCCAATGGACTGTTTTGCTGCCAGAGGATTGCTCTCAATATCGTAACCGTTTATTTCTATCTTTCCTTTCGTCGGCTTCAGGATTCCTGTCAGCATCTTGATCGTTGTCGTCTTCCCTGCGCCGTTTTGTCCTACGAATCCGACGATTTCACCTTTTTTTATGTGGAAGCTCAAATCATCTACGGATACAAAGCTTCCGCCATATATTTTTTTTAATCCTTCTGCCTTTATCATCCTGTTCACCTCCGGTTTTTTAGTCATAATCTGCATATTCTGTTAATACTTTACCATAAAAACGTCATGAATGAAACTATATAATACTATTATTTTGCCGATTTTGGGCCTAAAGCCAGATAAAATCGTCCTTGTGAAAGGAGTAGATACACTTTCCGCCAACCGCATATCCGGTAATCCGTTCAATCGTTTCTGCGTATTTTTCAAGCTGTACATGATATTTTTCCACAAGCGCTTCCAGACTGTCTGTTCTGTCTGTTTTATAATCCAGCAGATAGGCTTTCCCTGCTTCTATAAAATAGGCGTCTATAATCCCCTGTACCACAACGGGTTCATCGGATGTTCCTTCATAATCCGGGAGTACCGAACCGGGCTCCATGGCAATATAGAATTGCTGTTCCCTGTAGAGCAGACCATTCGCATCTGCCTCTGCCATACGCCTTCCGAGGGAACTGTTCAGCATATGATAAATTTTCCTATAATGAATATACGGTCTGAACATCTCATCAATCCGTCCGCTTTCAAACATGATGTCAACTTGTCTTTGAACCTCCCGCTCCGAAGCAAGATGGAAATCGATCAGTTCCATAATCTTATGCATAACGGTTCCTATTTCATTTCCCATAATACGCCGCTCTTTCTGCAGAATGGCCAGTGTCGGAATATCATCCTTTTCCTGTGTTCCGGCTTGCTCAAACAACGCTTCTCCGGGATTTTCTTCTCCTTTTTGCTGCAGTCTTTTGATTTCTGTAACAGACATCTTGCTTTTTATCTGTCCTTTTTTCTCATACGGATATACCCATTCCAGATTTGCTTTGATCCGGTCATAGATTTCCTGTCTGACCGCCGTATTTTCCACATCCGGCATATTATTTTCACGCTTCCGGCTCCAATCGGAAAAAATTTCAGATTCCGCCGCTGTATCGGTATGTACAAAATGCAGAATTTCATCCGCCTGACCGGAAGCTGACAGGGCTGACAAAATCCATTCTATATAAGAAGACGCCGACATCTTATCGATATAGGACAGCCTGTGAGCTTTTACCCTGGGATATCCGCATTGATTCAACAGAGTTTCCGGACTGTCTGTACAGGCCGTCATAATCAGCTTTTCCTTTGCACGGGTCATGGCAACATACAAAATCCGCATTTCCTCCGCATAGGCTTCCTGTTTGGCTAATTGAAGAAAGATCCTTCTCATACAGGTATTTGCCCGTATTCTTAAAACAGGGTCAATCACCTGAGACGCCAGATAATAATCGGAATGTATGACTACCGGTTCTTTTGCATCTATATTGGAAAAAGCTTTTCCGAGCATGCTGACAAAAACAATCGGAAATTCCAGACCCTTGCTCTTATGAATGGTCATAATTCTGACGGCATTCTCCTGTCCTTCCGATATATCGGCCTCCGCAAAATCAAGCTCATGAATCTTCAGCTGTTCTATATACCGTAAAAAATGAAACAGTCCCCGAAAACTGCTTTTCTCATAATGCTCCGCCTGATCGATCAGCATATCCAGATTCGCCTGTCTCCTTTTTCCCATCTGCATGGCGCCAACATACCAGTAATATCCCGTCTCATCCAGAATATAGTGAATCATTTCGCTGATCGTCATATATGATTTATTTTCTTTTAAGTATGACAACCGTTTTAGAAACCGCTCCAGCTTATCAGCTATGGATACTGTGATTCCTTCCTCAAGCTCCTGTTTGTGGTTTACATAATATAATATCTTTTCATATAGGTATATCCGGCTCAGCTTTCTGTCCTGTTCTGTCTCCCGAAATTTCATATTGTAGCTGCCCACAACATAGGCCAGTTCGTTTTCATTCAGCTCTGCAATCGGAGACCGAAGGACTGCTGCAAGATCATAGTCGAGATATGCATTGTCTGTAATTGCAAGAAAGCTCAGAACAGTCTGTATTTCAACGGCATCAAAGTACCCGTTTTCACTTTCGATCCAGAGCGGGATCCCTGCTTTTTGAAAAACTGTATCAAAGGCGGATACTATTGGTTTGACACCCCTTGTCAGGATTACGATGTCCCCATAGGCGGCTCTCCGGTATACCGGATGTCCCTCCGCATCTCTCTTCTCTTCTACATAATACGGATCATCACCGTCTACAAGCTGATGAATCCGGTTTGCAATCGCCATTGCTTCAGCCTCAGCAGCATCCTGCTTCTCCTCAGGTGTTTCAGCGTGATTATCAACCAGAATCAACTCGTTCTCCGGGTCGGGCCTTTCTTGTTTTGCTGGCTCTGCTTTGTGACCGGTACCTTCCAAAGCCATCTGCCGCGGCGATCTGAGGGCTGCATCCTCATCATATGCAATACCGCCAAGCTCAGCTCCCATCAGGGAAGAAAAGACTGCGTTTACAACTGTAAGCACGGCATCCGTACTCCTGAAATTACAGGAAAGCACAATCCGCCTGTGATCCGACGACTCCTCTGAATAGGTGAGGTATTTATTCAGAAACAGATCCGGTCTCGCCATACGGAAACGGTAAATACTTTGCTTGATATCTCCTACCATAAACATATTACAGATGTCCTGTCCGTGTCCCGACACACATTGCAGGATATCTTCCTGTAAAAAATTGCTGTCCTGATATTCATCAATCAGGATTTCACGATACCGCCTGCTGATAGTACGCCCTGCTTCAGACGGTATGGCCCGTCCATTCTCATCATACCCGGCGCATACAATCTGCAGGGCAAATGCTTCAATATCATGAAACTCGTAAACATTTTTTTCCCGCTTCACTTCCGCCAGCTGCCGCATATAGCGATTGGTCAGATGAAGCAATGCCGTTATCTGAACCGCTGTCATCCTGATCTCACGCAGGATTTCATCTGACGGCTTCAGGTCCTTCAAAATCCCCTGAATTCCTTTTTTATACTGATCTCTGATGTTTTTGACTGTTTTTTGCAGATCGGCATCCGTCTGATCTGCCCGGTTCCTTCCCAGAGTTTCAAAGGTCATCTTCTGACGACACAGTTCATCCCAATTATCCATAAGGAGGCAGGAATCCAACTGCTCCAGATCAGCTTCCAGCGCCCTTTGATATCCCTTTGGTCCTCCCGGCTGATTACAAATTCTGATACAGGCTTCTGCCATCTCCTTTGCCGATTTCAATATCCGTCTGACGGATTCCTGATAAGCCTGATACCAGGGCGCAGCCATCAATTGCTCCTTGGTTGCAATCTGCATGGCCTCCTCCGCTTCCTGCAGCCATTGGTACGGTCTTGGAAAGCTGACAGCTACTTTATAAATGCGGTTTACAAGATCCATAACGGCTGCATCCGATTCCTTCCTTGCAAAGCTGTCGATGAGAGTAAAGAACTCGGCATCCTCCTCCTGATAACACGCTTCCAATAAAGCATCCATCACATCGCTTTTCATCAGCTCCATCTCTGTTCGGTCTGCAATATCAAAGGATGCGTCTAACCCCAGAAGATGAAAGTGTTCCTTTACAATCTGAAGGCAGAAGCTGTCAATCGTTGTAATTTCAGCTCGGGGAAGCAGCGCAAGCTGTTTTGCAATATGCTCATCATAGATCTGCTCCTCCGCTTTTTTTTCAAGCACACGCGCTATCTTTTCCTGCATCTGGGAAGCAGCGGCTCTTGTAAAGGTTACCACCAGTAATTCATCCAGATCGACGCCTTCCGCAATCGTTTCCCCTTCAGAGTTTTCTCCCAGGATCATTTCTATGATACGTTCCACCAGTACCGCCGTTTTTCCGGAGCCTGCCGCTGCAGAAACAAGGAGATTGCCTTCCCGCGTATCAATGACCTGCTGCTGTTGTTTTGTCCAGTTCATAGATCCTTACTCTCCCTTCTCCATCCGTTTTTTCATTTGCCGGAAACTGTTGTCCCCATACTGTGTGTCAAATCTGCAGACAGCATGGAATCCACAATATTCACACGCCATATTTTTTCCATCCCGTACCGGCCAGATATCAATCCTGCCGTTTGCAATCTGATTGCCAAGCTCCCTGATATTTTCCTCCGTTATCTCCATCAGTTCCCTAAAATCCTCATCCGATAAAATATGATCCGATGGCTTTGGATTCCCCGTTTTATCCAGCTTTACCGGCAGCGCAGTCATCATGGTTTTATCTATTTTTCTCATTATCTCCGTGTCCTGATGGACAAAGCCTTTCATTTTCAGATGTTCCAGCCTTTTTTCCTCAATTTCTTCGACATACGCATTATCTGCTCCATCTGTTTTATCCGTAAACAGGATATCCGGCACTTCAATGATCGGATCATCAAATCCATAATAGAACAATCCTGCCATCCGTATTTCCTTATCCGGATACATCTGCTTTTCCAGTTCATAGGCAACTGCGGAATAGGTCAGAAGCTGTAATTGCAGTCCGGACAGAATCTGATTTGCCTTCAGATCTTTGGAGGAGGATTTATAATCAAGAACCTTTATATAGACGATACCGTCTTCTTCCTCCACATCCACCCGGTCTATCTTGCCACGCAGATACATCTTCATGCCTGTATCCAGTTCAAATTGATATCTTTCCACCGAATCCAGCCTGGTATCAAAATTCTTCTCTATCAATCCCGGCTGCATCGTTCCAAGCTTTAAATGCCGGTGCAGTGTTTTTACAGAACGTTTCGCCATCCGTTCGACCATCTGATACATATACCGGTTCCGTGCAAAATCTTCAAAAAAAGTTCCTGTATTGTCACCGGCCGCCCGTCTGACCGCCTCAGCCACCATATCATCTCTGTCATTTTCAGGCAGTTCCTTCCAGTCATTATGACGGGTATCCCGGACTCTTATGAACACATCCTCCATAACCTGATGCAGGATCGTTCCGATATCTCTCACATCGACATGATACATCTCCCGCTCCAGAAGGCCCAGACCATATCGGAGGAAATAGGCATATCTGCATTTTGCAAAGGTTTCAAGACGGGAAACAGACTGTATCAGTTCCTTCCCGTATAACAGCCGGACCATCCTCTGATCTAACGGCCGGACCTGGTTTGTATATCCTAAGCCCTTTGTCAGAGCACAGATCTCCCTGTCATATCCCTGTTCCCTTAATAAGACTGCCAATGTATTCCAACATTCCCGTTCCTTCTCCTGCGCATGGTTTCGCGCAAGATACCGCAAGATTCCCTGTGCCGTTTCAAACTGCTGTCCTGATATATATTCCTGCACGGTAAGCGCGGGAAAAATGTTCTGAATCCGGTTTAACAGATAAGATGGACGGCTGTTTTCCTGATCACCATTTGCCCTTCTGTAGGATAAAAACAAAAGATCGGAAGGCTTCGTTATATTGGAATACAGATAAAACTGTTCAATATAGGCGTTGCGTTTATCGGACGGAGCCAGCTCCATCCCTGCTTCCGCAAGCGCTTCCCTGTCATAATCAGAAAATATTTTTCCTTTTTTTACCCGTTTCGGGATAATCCCATCATTGACGCCGGTTAAAAACAAAACTTTGATATGATTTAATCTGGATCTGGTAATATCCCCGATCAGAACCCTGTCTATGGTCGGCGGAACCGTTCCGATTTCAAGATCGGCCAGTCCTGTATCCATGACTTCATAGAACTCTTTGGCATCCATATGTTCGTTCCCAAGCAGTTCTATGATCTTATCAAACAGCGAGACGATTCCGGAATAAATCTGCCCATATGCATGTCCCTCATCAAAAAGCTGACTGTCGTAAAGCGCCTGCTGTTTTTGTTTCAGTTTCTCATACATCTGTATGTCCAGCATAAATTGATAGAGTGCCGTCACATAATCCCGGACTGTAGAAGTCCGGTCCCGGAACACATTACTTATGTCAACTATCAGCTGCATAAAGCTTTTTCTTGCAGCCTCTATGGAGTGTGCCGGACAGTCATCATATATCTCCGCAATTTCTCTGTTCCAGGCCCGATAACCACGCAGATTTTTTTTCAAAACATAATTTTCCAGATATTCTATCTGAGTCAGGTCAATATCCGTCATTCCTGCCTTCAGGAACCGGAAAACACTGTCATAGGAAAAATCATCACTGAACATCGCAACCAGACTTCTCAGGGTCTCTGAACACGGATTCCCTTTCAGCATTGTATTTGCATCTATAAAAACAGGAATATGAAACTCTTCCATAATCCTTTTAAAATCATGGGAGGATTCTTCCAGATCCCCTGCTATAATCGCAATCTCCCTGTATCTGTATCCCTTCTTCCTCACAAGCATCCGTATCTGCTCTGCCACATGGAAAAGCTCTTCCCGTCTGTTATCTGCTGCCGTTATTTTAATATTATGTAAACTTTTATGATAGCTTTTGTACGGATACCGGAACAGATTCCGTTCCAGCCACGCAAGCTCAGGGTTCTTTTGAAAGCGATATGGTATCCCGCCATCCAGAAAAACCGGTTCCTCTAACTCCGTATGTTCTTCTGCCGCCATCTCTGCCAGTGCTTTTACAGTCGTTTTGGTCAGATAAAAAAGCTCATGTTCTCTGATATTCTGAAAAGACCGCTCCTTTGCTCCAAGCGTAAATGCAAAGGTCATTCCCTTCGTATACTTCATCAATTCTCCAAGCAGCTTCATCTGTACCGGGGTAAAACCGGTAAATCCATCCAGATACAGGTAACTGTTTTTTAAAACAGCCGATTTTGCCGCACAATCTGTCAACAGCTCTGTCAGCTGTTCCGCAACCACATAGGATTTCCCCATAAAGGTTTCAAATTCTTCAAAGATCAGCTGCAGATCGGAAAGCTTCCGGTATGTGGTGCTGTCCTTATCCAGTTCTTCCATAACGGATATGATATCCGTTTTATGGATGCCATATTGAAACAGCTCTGACATCATGGACTTCATCTCATCCACAAAGCCCATCTTGTCTATACATCCCTGATATACCTGAAGGCGCTTTCTGTTATCCCACAGAATTTTCTTGATCAGCATGCTTTTCCCGAAATCAAACAGAACCTGTCCTGTGGATATCCCAAGTTCATCAAAGATACGGTATGCAAGCCTGTTGAATCCGATGGCGTCAATATTCATTGTGCCGCCCTTGGGATGCATAGTCACAAGCTCTCTCTGTGCCTCCATGGTGTACTGCTCAGGTACAATCAAAAAAAACATACTGTCCGGATGGCTGACGGATTCCCTTATGATATTTTGCAGAATCATGGTTGATTTTCCGGACCCGGAAGGTCCCAGTACAAACTGTACAGACATATATGCCTCCTTAAAATTGATATCATAACACTACCGGTTTATGCATACATTATACTAATAATACTTAAGGGGAATTTTTAAAATGGCATCCACAAAGCTCATCGTACTGAAATCTAAAGAAATTATTTATACCGCCATCTTTCTTGCTCTGATCATCATATTGATCGTAATTCTTACAATTATGTTTAAACCAAAAGCAGAAAATGGCAAGCCCGGTGAAACTGCCGAACCAACCACTGAAGCCACAGAGGTTTCCTATATCCCCGGTACATATAATTCTACAATCTCACTTGGCGAATCCACAATTTCCGTCATGGTAACCGTGGACGAAGAATCTATCACAGACGTATCCTTTGAGAATCTGAATGAAAGTGTTACGACTATGTATCCCCTGCTGGAAACTTCGATGGAAGATATCAATACACAGCTGCAGTATGTGTCCTCCATCGATGATATTACATACTCAAACGATACACAATATACAACGACAGTCATCTGCAATGCGATAAAAAATGCTCTGGCTGACGCTGAGGTAAAATAGCTGTTATGAAAACGAATCTGCTGCCGGCAGATTCGTTTTCTGATTCCTGTCTTAACAAACCCTCTGCCTGTTAACGGCTTCTAATCCCTTTTGACTATATGTTCCCGGTCTTTATAGATACTTCCGCCCGGTACATATCCCCTGACACTGGATAACGGGTATACACTGGTTCCGGAACCGATGACCGTTCCCGGATTTAACACGCTGTTGCATCCGATTTCTACAAAATCTCCCAGCATGGCTCCGAATTTCTTCAGGCCGGTCGGAATATCAAACCCATTTCCTTTCACATGAACCGGCGTTTTGTCAGATTTGACATTCGAAGTAATGCTCCCTGCACCCATATGAGACCTGTATCCTAAAATAGAATCTCCCACATAATTATAATGCGGCACCTGTACATGATTAAAGATAATCACATTTTTCAGTTCTGTGGAATTTCCGATCACACAGTTCTCTCCAACCAGCGCACTGCCTCTGATAAAGGCACACTGCCTGACCTCCGTATCCTTACCTATAATACAGGGTCCGCTGATATGCGCAGACGGAGCAATTACCGCAGTCTTATGAATCCAGACATCCTCGCCCTGTCTGATATATTCCTCTTCATCCAAAGATTTTCCGAGTTCTGCTATAAAATCCTTAATATGCGGCAGTACCTCCCACGGATAGGTAACCTTCTCAAGCAAAGGCTTTGCAGCCGTTTCCTCAAGATTATATAACCTGTTTACCGCCGTAACTGCATCCACATATTCCGTTCCGCTTTCTTTCTGATTCATATACCTGCCTCCTTGATTGTTTCATTTCACATATTCTGTTTTTTGCTGTGCCCTATCTGTTTCATGTATAATACTTTACTTCATGTCCTTTTTATAGTACACCTTCGTCTGATCGAATACAGATACCATATGATTCTGATTCTGTATATTTTTGACCATATTCGTATATTTTATCACAAAGCTCTCCATCTTTTGTGTATATTCTTCTTTTGTAATACTGCCGTCTGCAACTCCTGCCAGTCCCTTTTCCCAGCTTGCAGTCAGATCTGCCCGCAGCAGTCCCTGTACCGAATAAAAAACAACATCATATATCAGTTCTCCTAAAAAGGTTGGCGTTACAATCTGGGTCTTTTTATTCAGGGCGATATACCGGTTATTCACAAGCTTTGTAATAATACCGTCTCTGGTTGCGCTGGTACCGATCCCGGCGCCCTTAATCTGGGCGCGCAGCTCCTCATCCTCGATAAACTGACCCGCATTTTCCATGGTAAGAATCAGTGAACCCGAATTATACCGTTTCGGCGGAGTGGTCTCTCCTTCTTTGACCTCATACCGGTCCAGAGAAATCTGTGTTCCCTTTTTCATCTCTGCCAGGTGGCCAATCAGCTCCGGACTGTATTTTTCTTCTTCCTTTTTCTTTCCAAACCCATGGTCCGCTGCTTTTAAATATCCCCCGGAAAGCAGAACTTTAAAATTTGCAAAAAACTGTTCTTCGCCCTTTGCGATCGAAACGGAAAATTTCTGATATTCTGCCGGCGGATAGAAAATACTCAGAAAGCGGCGGCAGATAATTTCATAAACCTTCTTTCCGAGCTCAGACAGACTGCCTAAAGCGCCAAATCCCTGTCCGGTCGGAATGATCGCATAATGATCCGTAATCTGTTTATCATCGACATATCTGCTCTTTGCGATTCCCTTATAGCTTCCCATTGACAATACTTCTTCTGCATATTCTGCCAGATTCTGATATTTTTTCAATCCCGCAATATTTTTATAAATCTCTTTTGCAACGGCACTTGACAAAACCCTGGCATCGGTTCTCGGATAGGTCACAAGCTTCTTTTCATACAATTCCTGCACCAGCTTTAATGTGTCTGACGGACTGATCTTAAACAGGGCAGAGCACTCATTCTGGAGCTCCGCCAGATTGTACAGCATGGGCGCCGATTTTTTTTCTTTCTTTTTTTCAATGGAGGAGATAACTGCAGGTCTGGGATCTGCCTTTATCTCTTCAATCAGAGTATCGGCATAGGATTTTTTTATGAATCCGTTTTCCTTATAAAGAAACGGAGATTCAAAATATCTGCTTGTTTTTACAGCCTTCCATTCCGCTTCAAAGCTTTCCGTTCCCTGTCCGGCCCTTGCAACCACACGGTAAAACGGAGTCTTCACAAATGCCCGGATCTCCCGCTCCCGCTTTACAATGATTCCTAAAACACAGGTCATGACCCGCCCGACCGCAATCACACATTTATCCAGCTTCAGATAATTACGGATAACCGGACTGTATTTCAAGGATAACGCACGGGAAAAATTGATTCCCATCAGATAATCCTCCTTTGCCCGGAGATAAGCGGCGTCACTTAATGAATCATACTCTGATAATGGTTTTGCTTCCCTGATTCCGCGAAGAATTTCCTCTTCCGTCTGGGAATCAATCCAAACCCGGCGTTTTTCCTTATCCGGCACCTTTACCATCGCATCCACCAGCCTGTAAATATATTCCCCTTCTCTTCCGGAATCCGTACAGACATAGATGCAGCCCACATCTTTTCGTTTCAACAGCTTTTCTACAATTTCAAACTGTTTTTTTACGCCCGGAATGACCTCATATTTATATTCTGACGGAATAAAAGGAATGGTTGCCAGATCCCATTTTTTCATTTTTTCATCATAGGCATCCGGATAGCTCATGGTGACCAGATGTCCGACACACCACGTTACAACAGAATCTTCCGATTCCAGATATCCGTTTCCCGCATTTCCCGTTATACCTAAAACATCTGCAAACTGTCTTGCAACGCTTGGTTTTTCTGCTATGTATAAATTTTTCAAATCATTCCCTCACTTTATTCGTCACGCATGGAAGTCCATAAATCCCGGCGGTCTCTCGTTTACTATTCAACTATAATACCAAAATAAAAAATCTTCAACCTTTAGTTCTTATTTGAGTTTACATAACTTTTTAAGCATATTCCGACTGACATATAACAAAAGAAAAATAGAGAATCTGTCTGTAAAAACAGATTCCCTATCTCAATCATATCCTGCATCCGTATATGTCTGTGTCAAACCGGATTACTGTATCCTGCCATGTAATTCCTGTAAAGAAGTCACCTTCAGTCCGGAAGACTTCTTCACCTCCAGAATTCCCTTTGCCGCCGCTTTGGCCGCGGCTATTGTCGTCACATACGGTACCTTTGCTTTAATAGCTGCCTTTCTGACATAGCTGTCATCATAAACACTCTGCTTGCCGACCGGCGTATTGATTACCAGCTGAATTTCCTTATTGGTAATCTTATCGTAGATATTCGGTCTGCCTTCATGCATCTTATTTACCAGCTCCGCCTCAAAACCGTTCTTCCTGATTGCCTCATAGGTATGGCCGGTTGCAACCAGCTTGAACCCGGCGTCTGTCAAATCCTTGACAACCTCCATCACTTCAGGCTTATCTGCATTATTAACACTGATCAGAGCCGTTCCTTCTAACGGCAGAACCGTCTGGGTTGCTTCCTGCGCTTTATAGAACGCCTCGCCAAACGTATCGGCCAGTCCCAATACCTCACCTGTAGAACGCATCTCAGGCCCCAGCAGCGGATCAACCTCCGGGAACATATTAAACGGAAATACCGCTTCCTTTACGCCATAATGCGGTATATGCTTCTCCTTTAATTCCGGCACCGGTGACGGTCTTCCGGTCAGCTCGGATGTGATAATATCCGTTGCGATCGGTACCATGGAAATGTTGCAGACCTTGGATACCAGCGGTACGGTTCTGGAAGCCCTCGGATTGGCTTCAATCACATAAACCTTTCCGTTTTCAATTGCATACTGCATATTCATCAGTCCGCATACATGCATCTCTTCCGCAATCTTTCTGGTATATTCCTTAATCGTCTCCAGATTTTCCTCCGAAATATGCAGAGACGGAATGATACACGCCGAATCACCGGAATGAATGCCTGCAAGCTCAATATGCTCCATAACCGCAGGTACAAATGCATGGGTTCCGTCACTGATGGCATCTGCTTCACATTCCATTGCATGCCGTAAGAAACGGTCGATCAGGATCGGTCTGTCAGGCGTAACGCCGACTGCCGCCGCCATATAGGATTCCATGGACTCTTCATCATATACGACCTCCATTCCGCGTCCGCCGAGAACATAAGAAGGACGAACCATAACCGGATAACCGATTTTAGCAGCAACCTCTTTTGCCTCTGCCACATTCACTGCCATGCCTGCCTCCGGCATCGGAATACCGAGCTTGTCCATCATGGCCCTGAACAGATCTCTGTCCTCTGCCATATCAATCACAGCAGGAGAGGTTCCGAGAATCTTCACTCCGTTTTTCTCAAGCTCAGCAGCAAGGTTCAATGGGGTCTGCCCGCCAAACTGTGCAATGATACCCACAGGCTTCTCTTTCTTATAAATACTCAGTACATCCTCGAGAGTCAGAGGCTCAAAATACAATTTATCTGAGGTATCGTAATCTGTAGATACCGTCTCCGGATTACAGTTTACAATGATTGTCTCAAATCCTAACTTCTTAAGCGCAAGTGCTGCATGCACGCTGCAATAATCAAACTCAATACCCTGTCCGATTCTGTTAGGTCCGCCGCCTAAGATCATAATCTTCTGACGGTCTTCCTTTACCACGGATTTATCTTCTGCATTATAGGTTGAATAATAATAGGCGCTGTCTTTGGTACCGCTCACATGGACGCCTTCCCAGGCTTCTTCCACCCCAATGGCAATTCTTGCTTCACGGATCTCCTGTTCTGACACCTCCAGGAGCTGTGCCAGATATCTGTCGGAAAATCCATCCTTCTTGGCCTGTGTCAGAACCTCTGCGGAAGGAACGCTGCCCTTATGTGCCAGAAGCGCCTCTTCCTCTTCAACAAGCTCCTTCATCTGTTCTATAAAATAAGTCTTAATTTTGGTGAGAGCATACAGTTCCTCTACAGTTGCGCCCTTGCGCAGTGCCTCATACATAATGAACTGCCGTTCACTGTTCGGAACATGAAGCATTCCAAGCAGTTCCTCTTTACTCTTATTGTTGAAATCCTTTGCAAATCCTAAACCGTACCTTCCGATTTCCAGACTTCGGATTGCCTTCTGAAAGGCTTCCTTATAAGTCTTTCCGATGCTCATGACTTCGCCTACGGCTCTCATCTGTGTGCCAAGCTTATCTTCTACCCCTTTAAACTTTTCAAACGCCCAGCGTGCAAATTTGATAACCACATAATCTCCGTCCGGAACATATCGATCCAACGTTCCGTATTTTCCGCATGGAATCTCATCCAGAGTCAGGCCGGAAGCCAGCATGGCCGAAACAAGAGCAATCGGAAAACCGGTTGCTTTGGAAGCAAGCGCCGAAGAACGGGAGGTTCTCGGATTGATCTCTATTACCACTATTCTGTCTGTTACCGGATCATGCGCAAACTGTACATTGGTACCGCCGATTACCTGCACCTCGCTTACAATCTTATACGCCTGTTCCTGCAATCTGTTCTGTACCTCTTTACTGATCGTAAGCATCGGAGCCGAACAGAAGGAATCCCCCGTATGAACGCCCATCGGGTCAATATTTTCAATGAAGCATACAGTAATCATGTTGTTTTTTGCATCCCTGACTACTTCCAGCTCCAGCTCTTCCCAACCGATAATGGATTCCTCTACCAGAACCTGTCCAACCAGACTGGCCTGCAGGCCTCTGGCACACACGGTCTTCAATTCCTCCACGTTATATACCAGACCGCCGCCTGCACCGCCCATTGTATAGGCCGGACGAAGCACTACCGGATATCCCAGACGGTCTGCAATGGCAAGTGCTTCCTCTACGGAATAAGCAACCTCTGATCTTGCCATTTCTATGCCAAGCTTTGTCATCGTATTCTTAAACTCAATTCTGTCCTCGCCTCTTTCAATGGCATCAATCTGGACACCAATGACTTTAACCCCGTATTTATCGAGTACGCCCTTTGTTGAAAGCTCGGAACATAGGTTCAGGCCGGACTGTCCGCCCAGATTCGGCAGGATGGCATCCGGTCTTTCCTTTTTGATAATCTCCTCAAGTCTATCTACATTCAACGGCTCAATATAAGTGACATCTGCAATTCCGGGATCTGTCATAATGGTTGCCGGATTGGAATTCACCAGCACGATCTCATATCCCAGCTTGCGAAGCGCCTTACATGCCTGTGTACCTGAATAGTCGAATTCACATGCCTGTCCGATAATGATAGGTCCTGAACCGATAATTAAAACCTTATGAATATCTTCTCTTTTTCCCATGGTATCCTCCAATTTAAAATAATCTTTCCATATCATACCATAAAAAAAAAATAAAATAAAGTAACAAGCCTCTCATTTTTTATTCCTTTTATATTTCCCCCAAAAAAATAAAAGAAAAGCAGAAAATTTATAAAAAATTTTCTTTTTAGACATAAAATATATGGTTGTTCGAATTGAAAAAGGAATTTTTTTATTATAAAATGTATATACTTATACCTTACAAAAAGGAGGTTTGGACTAAAAGTGGAACAGCGGTTAAATATCGGTCTTTTTATTGATGACATTGATGCCGTGTTTACAAGTGAAGCAGTCAAGGGTGCGGAGCTGGGTGCCATTGCAATCAATGCCAACCTGTACATATTTCCCGGTATGTACTTAGACAGTGTTTCAGATATTTCAGATGACCATATGCGCTATGAATATCAATATAATACTCTGTTTCAGTTTGCCGACGAAAATCATCTGGATATTCTTTATGTCATGATGGGAATGATCGGAGCCCGGATCAGTCAGGAAGAACGGGTTGCTTTCCTGAAACAATATCTGAACATACCGATCGTTAATCTCTATACACAGATGGAGGAGTATCCCTCTATTATCTTTGACAACCAGACTGCTTTTATGCAGGCGATCCGCCATCTGATTACAGATCATCATGTGACTAAGGTCGGCTACGTCAGCGGTCCAAAAACAAATATTGACGCCATGGAACGTTTGGAAGCCTATAAAAAGGTTCTGGCAGAAACCGGCATTCCTTACAATGAGGACTATGTGATCTATGGAAACTTTGAAGAAAGCAGCGAAGAAATAATCGGTACGTTTGTTGCCGCTCATCCGGAAATCAGAGCCTTGGCCTTTGCAAACGACAGAATGGCGCTTGGCGGCTATCACGCCTTTGAAAAGATGAACCTGAAGGTCGGTCAGGATATTCTGGTCGTCAGCTTTGACAATTCCTCCTTTGCCCCGAACCTGACTCCTCCGCTGACCACCGTAGAAGCAAATGCCGCCGAACTTTCCTATAAAGCAATCGCAAATGCAGAATATGTGATCAAACATAAGCGGCTGGATGATATCAGAGTTGACACGCACTTCATCAAACGGTCCTCCTGCGGCTGTCCAAACTTCAGTTATCAGACCGTATCCGAACGTCTCGGAATCAGACAGATGCTAAAGGAGGGCAGTCATACAGCGTTACTGAAACGGATTCAGGATTATCTGTTTGGTGAATATGCAGAAGGGGACACACTCCGCCAGATTAAAGATGATCTTGCCGTATTTATGAAAATACTTTGCGATATGATTACAGAAAATCAGCAGGAGGCATACGAAAAGGATATTAATATTATCTTTTCCCAGATTATTTCCAGACCGATCTTCCGATATACAACGGCGGAGCTGTTTTTTGACGTGCTGATGGCTCTGCAATACGACCTCCGGGAATCACTGCCGGATGCCGGCAGACAACTGAAGCTGATGGAACTCTTCTCCGGCTTTTACAGGGAACTGGCCATCATTAACTGGCAGGTTATTCAAGGACAACAAGAAGGCATGGAACAGATGACCAGACTGATCAACAATATGACGGTTGATATGTTCCGGCCGAATGGCCGGGGACAGATTCCCTATGAACGGGCCTTAGACGATCTTTCAGCAATCGGGATGAAAAGCGCATGGCTGTTTACCTATGAAAAGCCAATCTATCATCCGAAAAATTTATCCTTTAAACGTCCTGATCATATGCTGCTTCGGGCATATTTGAACGAAAACAGAGCATTTGGAGTACCGGACGAACAGCAGATGATTTCTTCCGGTGCAATACTGAACCATCCCCTGATGCCGCAAAACCGCCGTAAAACCATGGTGATGTCTCCGTTATTTTCCTGTGAGGAACTGTATGGCGTCCTGGTCAGCGAGATGCATTATACCCATTTCCGCAATCTGGAACCTGTCACGGTACAGATTTCCATTGCGCTGCGCTCTCTCCTGCTTTTGGAAGAACAAAATAAAATTCATAAGCAGCTGCAGAAGAATCTGGCTCAGATGTCAGAAAATAACGTCGTTTTATCCGAGATTTCCAAGACAGATCAGCTTACGGGATTATATAACCGATGGGGATTTATGGAAAATGTCCACTCGGTTCTTTCCAATCCAAGGAACAGCGGAAAAGAGCTTCTGGTACTTTATGCGGACATGGATAATCTGAAGATGATCAATGATAATTACGGACACGACGACGGTGATTTTGCCCTGACAGAAATTGCTGCAATTTTAAAAGAAGCCTTCCGGAGTACTGACATTATTGCCAGATTCGGAGGGGATGAATTCGTTGCGCTTGCTTTGTTTGGTATTCCCGATTTTGAAAATATCATGAAACGGCGCATTGCAGAAATCACGGAACGGCATAACCAAATGGCAAAGAAGCCCTACCGGATCGATATGAGCTGCGGTATCTGTGAGGTCATCTGTGATCCCTCTCTGAAAATCAACAGTGTTCTGGAAATTGCAGACCGCAAATTATATATGGAAAAAAAGAAAAAGAAGGAACAAATGAAGGTTCCTATCAATACGGAAACTGAATAAAATCAGGGCATGCCTCACTTTTGTGTGACATGCCCCTTTTTGTTTCTTATGTAAGTTCTATCCAGTCTGTCATAGGAGAAATACGATAACCGGCTCCGGCTTACTGTTCAAACAACAGCTGCTCATAAGTCGGGAATGGCCAAACATCCTTTGGAAGCTCTTTCTCCAGCTCGTCTGCTGGCTTTCTGACGTCATCGAAAGCTGCAAATACAACATCATGGTAATATTTTGCCCATGCCTGCACATCGTCTGTCAGAGTATCCGCTTTTGCTGTAAGCTCCTCCAATTTCTCTGTCGCCTTCTTTAACTCCTGAATCTTATTGGATATGATCTCAAGAAGGGAAATCTGTACGGTCGGCTCAATGCCCAGCGCTTTGATCTCCGCCGCACCTTTCGCAAGCTCTGCCTGATATGACATAACCGCAGGAATGATTTCCTCATTTGACATTTCGATCATCGTCAGAGCTTCGATATGAATCTTCTTTGCATAATTTTCAAGCATGACATCTGCTCTGGCCTGAAGTTCCGCTCTGTTCAAAACGCCCTGTCTTTCAAAAATCTCCACATTCTTTTCAGATGCAAGATACGGCACCGCATCCACCATACATCTGATATTCGGCAGACCGCGCCTTTCTGCCTCTTTTACCCATTCCTCTGAATAACCGTTCCCATTGAAGATAATGTCCCGATGCTCTGTCAGAAGCTCACGCACCATTTTCTTTACGGCTGCTTCAAAATCCTCCGCTTTTTCCAGCTCATCTACCATTTTGCCCAGCTGGTCAGCAACTATTGTATTCAATACCATCATAGGAAACGCAATACTCTGAGTCGAACCAACCATTCTGAATTCAAATTTATTGCCGGTAAAGGCGAACGGAGACGTCCTGTTCCGGTCTGTTGCATCCATAGTAAAGCTTGGCAGTGTACTTGTACCTGACACATATTTCTTACCCTTTAACGAAGAGGTTGCCTCGCCTTTTTCAATGATCTGATTGACAATATCCTCCAGCTGTTCTCCAAGATATGCGGAAATGATTGCCGGCGGCGCTTCGTTTGCACCAAGTCTGTGGTCATTTCCCGGTGAGGATGCGGACAGACGGAGCAGCTCCGCATTGTTATGAACGGCTGCCAGAATAGCGGCAAGGAAGAACTGGAACTGCAGATTCTTCTCCGGCTCTTTTCCCGGATCAATTAGATTTTCGCCCTCATCGGTCGTCAGAGACCAGTTATTATGTTTTCCGGAGCCGTTTACGCCTGCAAAAGGCTTCTCATACAGCACACACGCAAGATTATGCTTAGCGGCAACCTTCTTCATGGTAGCCATGACCAGATGGTTCTGATCCGTTGCAATATTGGTGGTTGAAAAAATCGGTGCCAGCTCATGCTGTGCCGGTGCAACCTCGTTATGCTGAGTTTTTGCGAGAATACCGAATTTCCACAATTCCTCATTCAGCTCCGTCATATATTCTGCTATCTTATCCTTGATTGCACCGAAATACTGGTCATCCAGTTCCTGTCCCTTTGGCGGCATGGCGCCGAATAAAGTACGGCCGGTCAGCTTCAGGTCCGTTCTCTTATCAAACTTATCTTTATCAATCAGGAAATACTCCTGCTCCGGTCCAACTGAAGCGGTAACCTTAATTGCCGTTGTATTACCAAACATCCGGAGTGCACGAAGTGCCTGATGATTGACTGCATCCATGGAGCGAAGCAGCGGGGTCTTATAATCCAAGGACTCACCCATATAGGAGGTAAATGCTGCCGGGATGCAAAGAATACAGGTTCCTTCTGTTGTCGTCTTCACAAATGCAGGTGATGTACAATCCCATGCTGTATAACCTCTTGCAGAGCAGGTTTCACGCAAACCGCCTGACGGAAACGAGGATGCATCCGGTTCAGCCTTGATCAGTTCCTTGCCTGTAAACTGAAGAATCACGCCTCCGTCTCCGACTGTACTGATAAAAGAATCATGTTTTTCTGCTGTAGTTTCGGTAAGCGGCTGGAACCAATGCGTATAGTGTGTAGCGCCTAATTCCATCGCCCACTCCTTCATAGCGGCAGCGACGGAATCAGCAATGGATGTATCGAGCGGTTCACCCTTATCGATGGTTGCGCGCAGGGATTTGTAAACTGCTTTCGGAAGGCGCTGTCTCATAACCTGATCGGAAAATACATGGGAGCCAAACACGGCTGAAATTTTGTTCATCATAATAATATACTTCCTTTCCTGTATAATTTCCTACATGATAAAACAAAAAAGGTGTCCTCAAAATGAGAACACCTTTGTTCGTTTCGCCATATTTATTTGATATGAATAAAATACTCTAGCTGTGCAAAAAAATCAAGCCCTAATTTGAAAAAAATCGAAAAATATTTTTTATTCCCTTTTCAGAAACCATAAAAAACCGGTTATTTACTTACTTTTCTGAAATTTTTCTTTCCTCTTCTGACAACAATTCCTTCCCCTTCAAAGGATGCTTCCGGAATCACGGCAGCAATATCAGCAATCTTTGCTCCGTCTACGGCAACGCCGCCCTGCTCTACCGCTCTGCGCCCTTCATTTCTGGACGCCACAAGTCCTGATTTCACAAGGACGGACACGATATCGATCCCGCCATCCTTAAAATCCGAATCTGTCAGGACGACAGAAGGCATATCCGCTGCCACTCCCTTAGAAAACAAGGCTCTGGCACTCTCCTGTGCTTTTACGGCTTCCTCCTCGCCATGTACCAGCTTCGTAAGCTCATATGCCAGAATTTCCTTGGCCTGATTCAGCTGGCTGCCCTCCCAGGTATCCATGCGGTCAATCTCCTCAAGCGGCAGGAAGGTCAGCATACGGATACATTTTAAAACATCCGCATCCGCAACATTCCTCCAGTACTGATAGAACTCAAACGGAGATGTCTTCTCAGGGT
This sequence comes from uncultured Coprococcus sp., assembly GCA_947632705.1. Lineage (GTDB taxonomy): Bacteria > Bacillota > Clostridia > Lachnospirales > Lachnospiraceae > Coprococcus. The sequence continues at coordinate 48,250 of CANRQE010000006.1, forward strand.
CCAGCCATACAGCTCCCTTCTGGGTCTTTCCCATCTTCTTTCCCTCGGAATTCAAAAGGAGGGTAATTGTCATGGCATAAGCATCCTTTCCGAGCTTTCTGCGGATCAATTCTGTACCGCCAAGCATATTGCTCCACTGGTCATCCCCGCCAAACTGCATATTACATCCATATTTCTGATAGAGCTCATAAAAGTCATAGCTCTGCATAATCATATAGTTAAATTCCAAAAAGCTTAAGCCCTTCTCCATCCTCTGCTTATAGCATTCCGCACGCAGCATATTATTCACAGAAAAATGCGGTCCCACTTCCCTTAGCAGATCAATATAATTCAGATCCATCAGCCAGTCAGCATTATTGACCATCAGGGCTTTTCCGTCAGAAAAATCTATAAATCTGCTCATCTGCTTTTTAAAGCATTCGATATTATGCTGGATGGTCTCCTTTGTCATCATCTGCCGCATATCGGTACGCCCGGACGGGTCTCCGATCATACCGGTACCGCCGCCTAATAATGCGATCGGCTTATTTCCTGCCATCTGCAGACGCTTCATCAGACACAGCGCCATAAAATGCCCTACATGCAGGCTGTCCGCCGTCGGATCAAAACCAATATAAAACGTGGCTTTCCCGTTATTGACCAATTCTCTGATTTCTTTCTCGTCTGTCGTCTGGGCAATCAGACCTCTTGCTACCAGCTCCTCATAAATTTCCATTTTTATCTTTCCTCCAAAATTATGTAAACTTATTTATGTAAACTTTCTATGCGTCAGAACCCATGAAGCTTCCATGTCTGTAACAGCATGAATGCATTCATTATACAACCTTCCCAGCCGGTTTGACAACCCTAAGATTTTACGCCTGCCTATGACTGCATCTCCTGTCTTTTCTCATATCTGCACATCCCTATGATGAGAGCTGCCAGTAAAAACACATACGGTGTCGTAATGGACTGATTCAGGTTGAAAAAAGCCTGAATCAGATAGGAACATAAAGCCAGGCCCAGTGCGGACAGCTCCGGTTTTTTTCTGCTATACCGGACACAGGCTGCTAAGACAGACGCCATCAGCCCAAGATAAGAAAACAAACCAAAGAGTCCCATGGTCACAAGATATTGTAAATACTCATTATGCGCATTGTCATATACGGTGCCGGTTATCTGCAGCATTTCATCATAGTAACCGGCATACATCAGGGCCCGGACAGATTCATTTCCATTGCCGAATATCTTTTTTGCAAGCGGAAAATTCATATACAGTTCTCCTAACCGCTTCCAGATATATCCCCGATAGGTGCCCCATTGGTCATTAAACGTAAAAATGTCCCAATGATTTCTCACTCCATAGACAAATACAGTTAACATAACTACAAAAACAGCACATGCCGTAAAAACGATTTTCTTTCTGACGTCTGTTTTTTTCTGTTTTTCTTTCTTGGAAATAAGGTTCCATGCTACGAAACAAATCAGAAACACTCCCACCAAAGGCAGCAAAATCTCTGTATGCAGGGCAAGTCTGTTAAACCCTGTCAGCTTTCTGGTCTCTATGTGGCTGTACCGGTTCAGACACGCCATAGCCGTATAACCTGCGCTTCCAAGGACTGCAATCTGAAAGAAAGCGGTCAGCCTGTCCTGATAGAGCGCTATAAACAAAAGTCCAAGGACTGCCGCCCCACAGCCTGCATATGCAATATCGCTGTTGGCAGCTATCACCGCAGCAAATCCCAAAAAAATACTGCATCCATAAAGTATTTTCTTCCAGAGAACCTGCTCCAATAAATAGCATCCGCAAAACAAAGCCAGCGTAATGCAGATAAAGCTTGCAAATGTATTGATATTCCCAAAGGTTGATATAAAACTGTTTTTCTGCCTTACCGCAACGTCCTCTAATAACCGGAATACATCCAGTTTCATATGCTGCAAAATACCAAGTATGTAGGTTAGGACAGAAACGGCTGAAAACACAGGAAACAAATAGGAATGCAGCCGGCAGCCGTACGACAGGCAAAGATACAGAAGAAACACCAGAAGAATAAACTGGAGTCCGCATCTTCTTCCCATCTCTCCCGTAAAAGCCTCGCGTTTGTGATCCGCCATCAGCCACGCAAAAAATCCGGCGGCTAAAAACAGGCACATAAACACATCCGCCGGCATCAGCCATTTGCGCAGGTTTTCCTTTCCCAGACAAAACTTTTTTTCAGATCTTCCGGTCTTTTTTTTCTTATATCCCACATCTGACAGCTGGAAACAAACGGCCGGCACCATCAGACATGCAAAGCAGAGCACGCCGAACATAAACAGTCTGTATTTTGTAATCGTTATATCAAAATACTTATTATGCATATATAACGGATACACCACAAACATATAACACAAAAACAGGGATGTTACCATTCCTGTCAGTGTCTGTCCTTCCGGAAGCCCTGTCTCAGCCTTCCGGTTATATTGTCTTGTTTTTCTTTTTACTGCTTTTGTTTTCGCCATCTTATATCCTGTGACCGCTTTCTTTTTTGTATCCTCATAACAAAGGTGACAACAGTCTTAATACCGCATCAATCAGATTCAGCCGGGCAAGATGTTCCCCGCACCACTGCAGGGTGATTTCCTCCGACACCTCAAATGTATTCAGCATATCTCTCTTTATATCCATGACAGCCTTGGAATCATAGATCAGGGCACCACATTCAAAATGATGGTAAAAGCTCCTGTTATCCATATTGACCGACCCGACTGAAGCCAGACAATCATCTGTCAGCACACATTTGGAATGGATAAATCCCGGTGTATACTGATATATCCGTACGCCGCTTTTTAAAAGCTCTTTATAGGAAGACTGCGTCATTCGAAAGATCATCTTTTTATCAGGTATTCCCGGCGTCACAAGCCTGATATCCACCCCGCGTTTGGCCGCCAGCTTCATTGCCGTCATCAGTTCATTATTTATGATCAGATACGGCGTAAAAATGTATATATATTTTTTCGCACCGAAAATCATCTGCAGATAAATATTCTCGCCCAGTACCTCCTTGGAAAGCGGACTGGTCCGATAAGGCTGGATATAACCGTCCTGAAGCTCCTGAAACTGTTCTTTGACCGCATATTTCTGATAGCTCGCTTCCGTAAATCTCGAGGAATTCCACATCTGTAAAAACATAACGGTAAAGCCCCATGCAGCATCCCCTTCAAACCGGACGCCGCTATCCTTCCAGGTCCCGTATAACTGAACCTGATTGATGTATTCATCCGCAAGGTTGAATCCGCCCGTATATGCAATGCAGCCGTCTACAACTGTAATTTTCCTATGATCCCGGTTATTAAATATCGTAGCAAAAAACGGTACGACCTGATTAAATGCAATACATTTGATTCCGCAGCTTTCGAGTTCCTTCCAATAGTATTTTTTTACATAAAATACAGAACCGATATCGTCATACATAACCCGGACATCAATTCCCTGTGCTGCCTTTTCCTTCAGAATCTCCAATATGGAATCCCACATTTTTCCCTGATTGATAATAAAATATTCCATGAAGATATAATGCTTTGCCTGTTTTAAATCCTCTAACAGATCAGGAAGCACCTCTTCCCCCATGGCATAATATTTCACGGCAGTATTCCCGTAGACAGGCGCTTCCCCGCTTTTTTCAACATAGTAGGCCAATCCCGGTGATGGAATATCCTGTAATTGCTCCGTGGAACAAATACGGTTTCCGTATACATCCTCGTAAACCTCCTGCTCCTTCACGCGAAGAATATTCTTACGCAGTTTTACCGGTACAAAAACATGCCCGTAAAAGATATACATCAATCCGCCCAAAACCGGAAACATCAGAATCGGCACGATCCACGCCAGCTTGATTGCAGGATTTGTATCCTTGGTGATCAGATACGCAACCACCAGAAAGCTCAATATCGCCAAGCCTCCCGAAATATAAATATAATAAGAATGCAGCTGCCAGATACCTGCAAATAAAACAAAGAGCTGTAACGCAACAAGAAGGCAGGTAATGACCATCCGGCTGAATACTTTATTTAGAATCTTTTTCATGATACTTCCTGCCTCCCTTTTGTCCGTGCTGCCACAACCGGCTACTCAATGGATACTACTTCGTAATCCTGCTCCTCCACAGCCTGCTTCAATACTGCGTCCGCAACGTCTGCATCTAAGGTTACGATTGCCGTACCCTTTTCATGACTGACGACAGCCTCTGTTACCTGGGGCAGCTTTTCCAGACTCTTCTTTACTCTTGCCTCACAATGTTCACACATCATTCCCTGAATATGCATTACTTTTTCCATTTTCTTCTCCTTTCCGGTTTCAATACCGGTTTCATTTTGACTGATATTAATCTCTGCTTTCTCTTTATTGACTCCAAGCATTTTACCTGATTGTTTCTGACGGGAAGTCTGTTTGATTGTTACCCTGTATTTCTTTGTTTTATCATAAATATTCACAAGATTCAACCTTAATGCGTTACTTACTACACAAAAACTGGACATACTCATTGCAAATGCACCAAACATCGGATTCAATGTCCATCCGAAAACAGGATACCACACGCCTGCCGCCAGAGGAATTCCGATCACATTATAGATAAATGCCCAAAACAGATTTTCTTTGATGTTTCTGGTGGTCGCCATACTTAACCGCAGAGCAGCAGGTACATTACGCAGTCCCGCCTTCATCAGAACCACATCCGCGGCATCGACAGCAATGTCCGTCCCGGTTCCGATTGCAATACCGATATCTGCTCTTGTTAATGCAGGCGCATCATTGATTCCGTCTCCTACCATAATAACCTTATGGTTCTTCTTTAGTTCTTTGATCACAGCCTCCTTTCCGTCCGGTAAAACTCCTGCAATGACCCGGTCAACTCCCGCCTGTCTGCCGATTGCCTCCGCAGTCTTCTGATTGTCTCCGGTTAACATAACTACTGATATTCCCATATCCTTCATTTCCCGGACGGCTTCTGCGCTGTCCTCTTTGATCACGTCTGCAACCGCAAAGATTCCGACCAGCGTCCCTGTTTTGACGTTTGCTGCAGCTTCCGGTTTCTTTATCTCCTTTTCATTCAGGCAAACGAAATACAAAGGTGTTTTTCCTTCCTCGGAAAATTGATCCGCCATCTCCTTTTGCCCGCTTGTAATATCTATATATTGGTTTACATAATTATAGTTTCCGCCAATCATTTTTCTGCCGTTCACAACGCCCTGCAAACCGTTTCCCGGATAGATCTGAAAGTCTTCCACTCCATATGGGACAATCCCAATCTCCGCACCCTTTTGCATAACCGCTTTTGCTAACGGATGCTCACTGTATTGTTCCAGAGAGCAGATCAGTCTGACTGCCTCCTCCTCTGTAAATTCCGGTCCGCAGATTACGTCTGTTACCTGCGGTTTCCCATGCGTAATGGTTCCTGTCTTGTCAAGCACCACCATATCCGCCTTGCCGGTCTGCTCCAATGCGGCTGCCGTTTTAAACAGAATCCCCTGTTTTGCACCGACTCCGTTTCCTACCATAATGGCGACAGGTGTGGCAAGCCCCAATGCACAGGGGCAGCTGATGACCAGAACGGATATGCCTCTTGCCAAAACGAACCCTGCGCTCTCTCCTACAGCAATCCATACCAGAATCGTAAGCAGGGCAAGCAGAATGACTACAGGCACAAAGATTCCCGATACCTGATCTGCAATTTTTGCAATCGGCGCTTTTGTTGCCGCAGCATCACTGACCATATGGATAATCTGTGCCAGAGTCGTATCTTCCCCTACATGTGTCGCCTCACACTTCATATAGCCGGACAGATTGATGGTTGCAGCAGACACGCTATGTCCCGGTTCCTTATCTACCGGAATACTCTCGCCGGACAAAGCCGATTCGTTCACGGCACTGTTTCCGTCTATGACAATTCCATCTACCGGAATACTCTCGCCGGGACGCACAACAAAGATATCTCCGACTATGACGTCCGCGGCGGCAACCGTTTCCTCCTTCCCGTCTCTGATTACAACCGCCGTCTTCGGAGCCAGCTTCATCAGTCCCTTTAAAGCATCTGTCGTTTTTCCCTTCGAATATGTCTCCAGTGTCTTTCCGACTGTGATAAGCGTTAAGATCATGGCAGCAGATTCAAAATATAAATCATGCAGACAATGCATAGCCATTTCATCGTTATGGCGTACGACTGCATCCGTCATAACGAACAAAACATATACGCTGTAAATAAAAGACGCCCCGGAACCTAACGCCACCAAGGTATCCATATTGGGTGCCCGGTGCAGCATTCCTTTTGCACCGCTTATGAAAAATTTTTGATTCACGACCATGATCATTACCGTAAACAAAAGTTCCGCCAAGCCCAGGGCAACAGGATTATCCGCCAGTTTCTGCGGCACAGGCCAGTTCCACATCATATGACCCATGGACAGATACATCAGGGGAAGCAGCAGTATTAACGAAACCGTCAGTCTACGTTTCATGCTGCGAAGCTCCCGTTTTTCCACATCCGTACCTTCTCCCTCCGTCCGAACAACATTCTGCACGGAAGCAGCTCCGGCCGCTGTATGTGCCCCTGCTTTTTCAGCACCGTACCCGGCCTCCTCCACTGCGGCAATCACAGCTTCCGGTGATGCAGATCCCTCCACCATCATCGTGTTCGTCAGCAGACTGACGGAACAGCTGCTTACGCCCACTACCTGACTGACAGCCTTTTCTATACGACTACTGCAGGCGCTGCAGGACATACCTGTGACTGTATATTGATCCATAGAACCATCTCCTTCCATTTCTTACCTGACTGCCATAAACTCTATTTCATCAGCTTCTGCATTGTCTGTACCAGATCCTCTATGGTTTCGTCCTTTCCCGCACGGATATCATCCACAACACAGGTTCTGATATGCTCGGCTAACAACTCCCTGTTAAAGCTGTTCAATGCAGCATGAATTGCAGAAACCTGAATCAGAATATCCGTACAATAAGCATTCTTTTCGAGCATTCCTTTTATACCCCGGATCTGACCCTCAATCCGGTTCAGACGATGCATCAGCTTCTTATATTCGGTTTCTGCCCGTTTTTTCTTCCTGCAGCCACATGTTAATTCATCCATATTTTAACCCTCTCTTCCTGTTTTAACCCATCATACGAAATATCCTTCGTATGCGTTTACATTGTATACCCCACCGGGGTATATGTCAAGGCATAAAAAAACCTGTCCCGCTTAAAAAAGCAAAACAGGTTTTTGTCTGGTTCCAACTATGATACCGATTGCATCTTCGACGATATCCGTGCCGCATATCCCGGCGCTTTCCGCTCCCGATGTAGTGCCAGCTCTTTAAATGCACAAACTTTATCCGCAAAGCATACCAACACGGCCTCTCTCGATTTCGGCAATTTGGTAATTGTAAGCGGCCACATATGGCTTGCTATAATATTTCCAACCTTATCCGTAATCTCAAAACAGGTTTTTGCGTTTTCCAACGCACTGGCCGGATGATGGGTCAAATGTTCATATCCTCCGATTGCATCCTGTTCCCGATAGTTATACAGATAAAAATCGTGCAGTAAAGCGCCCATTGCAAGACTTTTCTCATCAATTCTGATATGCAGTCTCCTTGCCAGAAAATAACTGCATTCTGCAACATTCAGACAATGGGTATAGGTAGTCGTTACCTTATGATGGCTGAGCTTTTTCATCTGTTTTACCTTTGCATTCTCCGATATCTGAAGAACGGTCTGATGAAAAACAGAGGTGCTGTCAATCATATGCTCATTTTTTTTCATGAATCTCTTTCCTCATTTTCCGGTTTTGATGCTGTATTCTTACATTCTTACTATAACGGAACTGCATCGGAATTTTCAAGGTTTTTTTATTGGCAATTTTCTGCCAATTTTTTCCTTTTTTCTCTGACAGCCTTAACCGACTGTTCCATACTCATATTCCTGATAACCACCCATGCTCTTTGCCTGTTCCAGCAGGTCTATCACTGTTCCATCCATTGCATTGAGGATAACCAGCTGTCTTGGATAAGCAGATTCATCCGAATCAACATATTCTTCATACTGGGAGAATACCCATACCGGTATATATTTATAGGAATTTTCTTTTCCTTCATCAACTACCGGATAATAACTCAGACGCACATCATTAAAATCAATCTTTTTATAGTTCGTCGGATATTTTTCATAATATGCCGGTATATTTTCATTGGCGGCCTCAAGCATCTCATCCCAGGTCATCAGATCCACATTTGTTTCTTCCTCTCCCGTAGCAGTATACAGGATTGTCCAATAGGCTTCCAACACTCCATTATCATCCACATATACGGAAAAGGTTTCAGAAGGCATGTTAATCCATGCATCATCCATATTAAGATTATCGACATTGTAAACCTGTCCCTGATATGCGGGCGTACCATTGATGCCTCTGTTATAATGTATCACATAACCGTCATATTCCGTCGCAATGTCCTCTCCTGAATTACCATCATAATAATCCCACTCCAGAACATGAGTCTCTGCCTGCACCATATCGGTCACTCCGCACCTGCTCAGGAACTCATCTGCCACGCCGCAGGCTTCCTCCTCCGTCATCTGACAATAATTATTTTCAGTAAAATCTTTTGTGAGAGGTCCATCATAACAGTATCCGTTGGTTGCACCTTCATATGGCCTGTACTGAAATTCATCCATCGGCATCAGATTTGCCGTCATTCCCGGAGCATCTATTTCCTCATTCACATATATGCTTACACTGTATTCCCGGCCATCCATCATACCGATAAAATCGCTGCCGGAATAGTCTCCGGCTGCCGGATATTCATCCGGAGCATCCTGCAGTTCTTCCTCTAACTGTGCAATATAGGAATCATACCACGGATCTGTATAACCCTGTTCTGCCATGTTGGCCTGATCCTGTTTGATGCTTTCTATTTCTGCTTCAATTTCACTTTTAATACGATGCTCATAATCCCGCTCGTAAATCCCCTGTCCTTTATCTAAGAAGGATTCCACCAGCTGCTGCTTATATGCATTATCAATCTGAATCTGCTCATAATATCCGACAGACATACCGTCAGAACTCGGAATCCCTACCTCATCGTCTGTCAGATTAATACTCTGCAGTCCCGACGATCCGGTATTGATACTGACATCACAGGATTCCGGTATTCCAAGTCTTCCTGCAAGACCGCCCTCCGTACTGCTGCCGTTTCCAGATGGGTTGTCTCCCATATTGTAATCCACTTCTTTTTTTCCACAGCCCGAGGTCAGCATCAGAACTGACATTGTTCCTGCAAGCATCCATGCCGTTATTTTTTTTCTTGATATCATTTTTCTCTCCCTTTCATTTTACTTTTTCACATTATGTTATTTCACAGGCGTTTGAGCCATAAAATCAACCGGAAACTGTTGATTCAAAATAAACATCACTATCATCATATTCTTCATACAATCCCATTTTCTTTGCTTCATCAATCAAATCTATAATGGTTCCGTCCATTGCATTGACAATCAAAAGCTGTGACGGACATTTTGACTCATCTGAATCGATCAGCTCCACATATTCTGAAAACACCCACACCGGTATAAATTTATAGGAGTGCCCTTTGTCCTCATCGACAACCGGATAATAACTCAGGCGCACATCATTAAATTTAATCTTTTTGAAATTCGACGGATACTTTTCATAATACGCCGCTATGTTTGCATTTACAGCCTCAATCATCTCATCCCAGGACATGAGTTCTGCATTCGTTTCCTCTTCTCCGGCGGCTTCAAACAAAGCTGTCCAATATGCCAAAAATACACCGTTGTCATTTACATATATGGAAAACGTTTCTAACGGCATATTAATCCATGCATCCTCCATGATAAGAAAATCCAAATCGTAGATTTCGGCCTGATATACCGGTGTGTTATTTACTGCTCTGCTGAATTCTATAAAATAGCCGTCGTATTCCGTTGCCAGCATTTCACTGTAATCCTGATTAAAATACTCCCATTCTACAACGCTGACTGCTGACAGAACCATATCCGTAATGCCAAACCGGTTCAAAAAATCTCCCGCTACATCACAGGCCTCTTCCTGCGTAATCTGACAAAGATTATTTTCCGTAAAATCCTCTGCAGACGGCCCGTTCACAAAAACAACGTGATCCGCACCTTCATATGGCCTGTATCCGGATACATCCTCCAGTCTCAAGGCGGCAGAAATACCAAAGCCTGCCTCTCCTTCGTCTATCTCAAACTCGTATTCCCGTCCATCCATCATACCGATAAAGCTGCTTCCCGAATAGTCTCCTGCAGCCGGATATTCATCCGGAGCGGTCTGTAATTCTGTTTCGAGTTCAGCAATATATTCATCATACCACGAATCTGTATACCCCTGTTCTGCCATGTTGGCCTGATTCTGTTTGACACTTTCTATTTCTGCCTCAATTTCGCTTTTGATACGATGCTCAGCATCCCGTTCGTATATTCCCTGCTCCTTATCTAAAAAGGTTTCCACCAGCTGCTGCTTATAGGCGTTATCAATCTGAAGCTGCTCATAATAACATACGGACATCCCGTCGGTATTCGGGATCTCAATCGCATCATCTGCTGCAGTAATACTCTGAAGCCCTGACGATCCGGTATCAAAGCTGACATCACAGGATTCCGGTATCCCAAGTCTTCCTGCAAGACCGCCTTCCGTACTGCCTTGTTTGTCTCCCTGATTGTCATTCAGATTATAATCTATCTCTTTCTTCCCACAGCCGGAAACAAAGGTGCCCAACAGCATAGCTCCTGTCAGCATCAAGGCAGCTGATCTTTTATCTATCTGCATCACATTTACCTCTTCATCATTGTCTTTCTCTGATATCATCGTCTTATGACAGTCTGCCATTTCGGTAATATCATAGCATATCCCGGCATCTAAAGTGCATATTTTTTCTTAATATTTCTTAACAAAGCCGTTACAGATGCTTTCTACTCAACAAACATATCATCATCCAGTCCTTCATCATAAAAATTGTCTCCTGCTCCGGTTCCGTTCTGATTCATCATCTCCGGCAGATCGATCACATCACCGGTAACTGCATTGATCATAACGACCTGGGTCGGACTGTCATCATTATATTCCCCTTCATATTCTTCAATCTGTGCAAATACCCATACAGGTATATACTGATAGGTATCCTCTTCTTCATCCTTCACCAGATAATAGGTCAATCTGATATCGTTGAAACTCAAAGCGTTAAAAGAAGTCGGATATTTTATATAATAATTCGGAATGGCAGTATCGGCAATCTCCAGAATCTCATCCCAGCTTAGTAAATCCACGTTGTTTTCCGTTTCCTCCGGAGGCAGCAGAAGATCAAAACAATCAGCGGCAAAGATTCCGTTATCATCCAGATATACGGAATAGGTTTCATAGGAAGGGCCTCCGACAAAGAAGGTGTCTCCGGACTGCAGATTGTCCACCATGAAAAAGTACGCCTGATATGGTGCACATCCGTTGACAGCACGGGTAAAGGTAACCAGATAACCATCCAGTTCACTGGCAATTGTATTTAACGAGGCATCCGTATAATCCCATAATAAATCCGTGACCGAATCCAGAACCACATCCTGAATACCACAGTCATTCAAAAAATCTTCGGCAATCTCAGCTGCTTCTTCTGCAGACCAGCTGCACCGGTTCTCCTGCCCGTCCTCGTTGAGGCTGGTATAGTAAAACGCCTGGGTCGCACCTGCATAAGGGCGGTACAGAATCTGACTTTCATACGGATGTATGGAAAAAGAAAAATAACTGGACAATCCGTTCTCACTCGGTGAAAAGCTCAGTCTGAACTGTGTGCTTCCGATCTTGCCAACATAATCCAGGGCAGACCAGTCTCCCGGTCCTTCCCGCTCTTCTACCGCATCATCATACTGTGTCTGAAGCTCTTCCAGGTACTGCTCATACCAGGATGCGTTTGCCGTATCCCCGATGTCATTTGCATTATCCAGAAGCATCTGGTAAATCTGCATTTGTACTTCCACATCCTGCTTATAGCTGACATCCCAGTCATATCTGTAGATTCCGCCGGAACGGTCAAATATCGTTTCTGCTACTGTCTGTCTGTATCCGGCATCCATCAGATTCTTTTTTGCATGCACAATACTCATCCCGTCCGTAGACGGAACCTGTATATCTTCATCCTGGATCGTAATCTTACTCAGGCCGGATTCTCCTACAGGGATCTCTCCCTCATAAGATTTCGGAATCCCAAGTCTTGCCGAAAGATCCCCCTCGGTATTTCCACCTGATTCATCGCTTTCCCCAAATTCATAATCTACCGTTTTTTTTCCGCATCCTGACAATGCCATAGACGCAGAAAGCGTAAAAATAAGCAGGAATACTGCCATCGCTCTTCTTTGTTTTTTCATACCTGACTCCCAAATCCCTGATGTTAGACTGTACCGTCCGTACGACGTTTTTTATTATAAGACATATTTTATACCATTCTGCCGTAAAATACCAGCACAACGGAAAAAAACTGCCCGCATGAAAAAAATCTGCCCAAGGCAGATTTTTTTCGTGATACCGGTATCACAGACCGACAGATCCCGTAACCATTATTCTTTTGAAATAATCACCTTATTATCAACCACCTGAATCTTAACCTTATTGGTATCAATCCCTGCAGCCTCTAACATATCTTCACTGATCTGAACACGGTGTGCTTTATCCAAAACAGAATACTCCTCATGCGAATCATCCGCCATGAAGCTGTCACTTTCCAGATCGTTGATCCTCTTACGATATGCTTCCTTCATAATCTTTTCTGTACTGATCTTTCCGTCTGCAATCATGACCACACGTCCTACTTTATTCGCCAGACTGATATCATGGGTCACAATGATAATGGTAAGATTCAGTTCCTGATTCAGTTTTCGGAACAAATCCTGAATCATATTGGATGTCTTGGAATCCACGGCGCCGGTAGGCTCGTCGGCCAGCAGGATTTTAGGATTGTTTGCAAGCGCAATCGCAATGGCAACCCTCTGCTGCTCACCACCGGACAGCTGTCCCGGGTAGGAATTCACCTTTTCTTCCAATCCAACCATACATAACAGATCATATGCTCTTTTTGCCTTATCCTCCTTGTTTTCTTTATCAAAAAACATAGGAACCTGCACATTTTCCAGAGCTGTCATATACGGAAGCAGGTTTCTGGAGCTTTTCTGCCACACAAAGCCTACCGTTTTCTTCCTGTACTCTACCAGTTCCTTGTCACTCATCGCAAACAGGTCTTTTCCGTCGGCATACAGTTTTCCTGCAGTAGGACGTTCCAGACCGCCGATCATATTTAACAGGGTGGATTTTCCGCTGCCGGATTTACCGATTACAGCCATCAGTTCCCCACGTTTAATCGTCAGCTCCAGGCCCTGCAACGCCATGACCTCTACCTCATCTGTTTTATAAATTTTTACCAGTCCGTCACATTCAATGATCGTATCATCTTCTGCTGTCTGTTCCGAAACAGCTTCCTCCTGAGACGGCTCCGCGGATAATACGCTTTTTTCCTCCATCTCCGCATCCGCCGCTGCAGCTTCCTCCATATGGGAGGATAAAAGCGCAGCAGGCTCTTCCGCGCCGGAGGATGCCGGATCTGCAGACGGCTCTGTCATTGTCTGTACGGACATCTCTTCGTTTTCCAATACATTTTCCGCCATTTTTTTCTTACGCTTCAACAAGTTCCCCATCCTCCATCTCAAAAACTATATCACCCAATTCCATCAGATTCGGATCGTGTGTTGTCATAATAATCGTAATACCTTCTTTGCTTACCAGATCTTTAAACAGCTTCATTACGGTAAGACCGGATGCGGTATCCAGAGCGCCTGTCGGCTCATCTGCAAACAACACCTTCGGCTTATGTGCCACAGCTCTCGCAATCGCAACCCTTTGCTGCTCACCGCCGGACATCTGATTTGGAAGATGATACATTCTGTCTGCAAGTCCAACCATCCGAAGCACCTCTTTGATCCGTTCATCCCGATTTCCCTCATAATTTGCCAGACGCAGGCCAAAATCCACATTTTCATATGCATTCATAATCGGAATCAATGCAATGGACTGAAAGACAAAGCCGATATCATATCGGCGCAGCTGCTCTTTCTCTGTCTCCGACATAGTACCCAATTCACGCTCCTGTATGAATACGGAACCCTCGGATGCATCATCCAGTGCGCTCAGGATATTTAACAGTGTGGTTTTACCTGAACCGGAACGTCCTTTCAGGATCGTCAGCTTTCCTTCCGGAACATCCATATTGATTCCCTTTAATGCATAGAAGAGCTCGCCGTTACCGACCGTAAAGCACCTTTTTACACCTCGTACCTTTAACATATCCATATCTTAGTCCTCCCCAAGCTTCAAAGCCTGTGTGATGTTCATTCTCTTCAGAATCGTTCTGATTACAATGAAGCAGACAATAAACATCAATACTACCGCAATCGTCAGCTTGACGACATCAAATATATCTACCACAATTGCAATCGGTATGTTATGTGCTTCCGGCAGATATACAACGGAAACCAGCTTTACAAACAACATCGTAGTCAGCACTCCCACGCCGTATCCGGACAGGCTGGCCAGCACGGAACTGAAAATCTGCTCATTTACCAGCATCTTATTGATCTCCTTCATACTCATACCCATCGCCCTGTAGATTCCGAAGAGCAGTTCTCTCTGTTTGATTGAGGTAATCCAGTAAATCAGGAAACCGATTGTACATAATATAATGGCAATGATAAAGGATAAGGAAAACAATCCGTTTGTAATCAGAACCATAGGTTCTCTCTGCATTTCTTCCAAATTTTCATCTATGCTGCTGTATTCCGTAATACGGATGCCCTCTTCTTCCAGACGGTCCAAAATCTTTTGGAAATCCTGTTTTGGCTGACACCGGTACCATACCTCATATGGCGTCTGTCCGAAGGTACTTACCAGATTTGCGTAATTGGCAACCACAAGATACCGCTCCTGCTCAATGGTTTCTCCCGCTTCGTTCCTGACATATGCATACTGCTCAAATCCCGGCCAGGCATCCACAATCGCACAAACGGTTCCGCTTGGAGCCGCTATTTCTTCTGTTGCCAGTCCCTTAATCGGATTATATCTGGTGTATGTAACACTGTCACCTACCTCCAGATCGTATGCCTTAGCCAGATTTGAGGATATGATAATGCCATTTGACACTTCCGCCAATGCATTCAGGGAATAAAACCAGTGTTCATCCGTCAGACCATCCTTCAGCATCGCCGTTTCTCCAAATTCCCTGGTATGAATTCCCATCAAAACAGCTGACAGTGATTCCCCGTTAATCTTGACTGAGGCTGTGTCATCAAAGATTACCCGTGTTGTTTTTTCACACAGCTCGCCTTCCATCCTGGTATACCTTCCGAAATCAGGTTCCGTGTAATACCAGTTTGGAATATTGTTCCTGCGGACAATTCCCATCGGCCAGTATTCCTGTGTCCGCATAGTCGTACCGATATTATATTCCATTCTTTCTTTATTATTTTCATTTATGGTTCTTGCCATATTGGAATTAAACATACCCATGGCAATCGTCATGACAAGGAAAACCGATATAAAGCCCTGCTTCTTTACAGTTCTCATAATCTGAAGGAAAGACGCATATACCGCCGGCGACCATTTTTTTCTCCCGATAAAATAGATCAGCCGGATCAGATATTTGATCAGACGCAGGGTCAGCAGTCCCACTGCAAAGATAAACAGGGACGTATTCAGGAAAATCAAAGGATCCGGTCTGTGTCCCTCCAGGATATTTAATGCTATATCACCCTTCTGCTTATTATAATTATAAAGCAGATAAATAGAAACCACTACCAGAATCACATCTAAAAACGCCTTCTCCCACAATGGTTTCGTGTTTATCTTACCGTTCTTGCCTTTCTGCTCAACAATGGATATTTTCGCATATTTTAAAACCGGCAGAGTAACAAATAAAACCGCAACAACCCCGGCCGCAATACTGTAATAAAGCATTTCTATATCCAGCGTATAAAAATATGTGTCGCCGAGTCCGAATTTCAAAAATGACGTTGCGCTTGCTGCAAGTTTACATAATATATATCCCAGAGGAATTCCCGCAACAATGGCAATCGCTGACAATATCGAGGATTGTCCAAGATAAATACCAAGTACCTGTCTCGTGCTGGTACCACGGCTTTTTAACATGGCAATCTCTCCATCCTCCATTTCCAGAATCTGGCCGGAAACCATATAGATGAATGCCAGCAGCAATACAATAATCGGCAGCTCCAGCACCCAGATCATAATCCTGACTGTTTTTGCATCCTCTTCATATTCTGATAATATCTGGGAAAAATTCTGTACGAAATGAGAATCTGCCGTCTGGAATTCTCCCAGATAATATTGTAAATCTGATGCGTTCGTATGGTCAATTTTCGCATAATCCAGCAGGACATAATCACTGTAATAAATTGTCAGCGCGCCATATTTGTTTACAATCTCATTAAAATCTTCTTCGCTGACAAAAAGCAGTTTTTCCAGCGATGCCGTATTCTTATACCAGAATATATCATTATAGTCCTTTTCCTGAAAGGCGCCTACAATCGTACAGCGCACCGGATTTCCGGATGCGTCTACAAGCTTTTCAAAAGAGAGGACTTCACCCACTACCAGGTCCTGATCGTCCATATACTGCTGCGGAACAATACAAGGATACGTTCCTTCCTCTTCCGTTCCCGCGTCCAGACCGCCTCCAAAGGTAATATTTACATGATCCTCAATATCCTGCATATTTGCAATATCAAAATATTTTCTGGAACGCAGATTACTGTTCGTATAAGCTCCCTCAACGGAATACCAGCGCTGGGTATCAAGGACCGGAATATCCATATAGACATCCCATCGTTTCTCATACTCCTCGATTCTGCCTTTCACAGATTCCAGATCCGGATAGGAATCCGTTGCACAGGAGCCGACTCTTCCCACGACACTGGAATATGCATGATTTTCTTCTATCGATCTGTCAAATTTTGCGGAAAGCATCATATCAAGCGCTCCGTTTTTGAACATAGGCGTACAGGATGCTACCGCCACCAATAATATAATGCCAAGAAGAAGGCATGCATTCAGCCATTTTTTATTTAATAATTTATGTCCCAAAAACTTAAACATCTGCCCTCTCCTTTCTATTCAGCATCTTCCCTTGCAAGAATATCCCCCTGTGACAATCCCGACAAAATACATACCGAACGGTCATAATTCGGTCCCAGAGTCACATATTGCTTGACAAGTTCTCCATCTGTTATCTTCCAGACATAATCAAACTCCTTTCCATCCTCCATTCGCTTTTCGTGATAAACCATATTAGGCGGTATCATCACTACCTGTTTCAGGGAGCTCGGAGCAAATCTTGCGCTATATCCCTTCGGATCGTCATAAAAGCTCTTATCGTCCACTTCAACATAATATTTAATCAGTCCGTCTGACGCTCCGGTTCTTGTAACGTAGATCTCACCGTCTTCCAGTGTTGTGATATAGCTTTTCGATGAATCGCCCGACTGTCCGATACATTTACCCGACAGCTTAATGCTGGCATCCGCATTATTCGTTAAAACCACACTCTGGTTAATTGCAATCTTTTCCTTATTCTCCTTGACGGTGACTGCCAGTATCATGCTCTCTTCTGCACCGACAGTTGCCACCCTGTCTCCGATTGTTGCCTTATAGCCGCTATATGCATCCACATTTTTTACATATCCGTCATTTTCCGCATAAACACTGATATTGCCATAACCGTCGTTATTCTTGCTCAGCTCTTCCCTTCTGGCGTTCATACTGCTCATCTGGCTGTTATAATTCAGGGTTGTCAGCTCTTTATTATAAACCAGGATCTGTTTATCACAGGTTAACTGTTCCGCCATATACAGTGTATTCTCCTCCGGCTCCCGATCTGTGTCTGCATCTCCGCCTGAGGCAATATCCGGATCCGGTTCAGGAGCTTTCTCCGGCAGCCGTCCTGTCTTATAGCCTTCAATCTGACTGTCTAACTCCTTCATCTGGTCGTCAAGATCTGCAATACTGCTGTTATAGCTTTCCTTTGCATTTGCGATATCAATGTCCAGCTGCTTTAACTCGGCGCTGCCTCCCCCACTGTCAATCACATACAGCAGATCTCCTTTGTTCACCCATTGATCCTTACTGATTAAAAATTCCTTAAAATATCCGTCACACGGTGCATAATAGCTGACCATATGCGTATCTTCCATCGTATTTTTGGTATCATCCGAGCTGATAAGCTGCTCAAAATCCCCTAACGATGCCGTATATTCCGTATAGCTGCTTGGCACAAGAGAATCCGAAAAATAGGAAACCAGTTCCCCTTCCGACAGACCCTCTAATACCTGAATATAATTATTATCTCTTTCTCCGATAACAATTTCCCTTTTCTCCATATCATTATTTTCTGTTTTCACATATACGAAGGTCTCGTCCCCTTCCGTATACAGAGAATCTTCTCCTATAATCAGAGTATTTGTGATATCGGAAGTGGTAAAGTAAAGAGGAAGCTTGTTTCCAACGGTAAGCAGGCTCTTATCGCCATCCTTCAGGCGGAATCTGACATAAGGAAGCGCGGAGGCACTTAAGGCCGCCGCAAGCTCCTCATTGGAATAATTATAAGTCTCAATCTCATACCGTTCCCCTTCTATGACCGTATACATAACCTTGAAAATGCTATAAGCATCCCTTTTTCCCACCTGTTCGCCTGTAATTTCGATATAAGGCTGTTCATAATCGGATATAATCACGATATTCTCATTGGCTGACATACTGGTCTCATATGTGATATCTTTGACATATGTGACATATCCGGAATGTCTGGCAACCAGGGTTGTATCGGACTGCAGTGCCTCCTTTTCGGCAAGCTCCTCCTCCGTTTTACTGATCTGATGATTAAAAAGCATGGTATCATATCTGTTATTTTCCGCATTTGTCGCCTTTTCCAGCCTCAAAGCCTCTGCGCCTTCTGCATCCCCGAATTCCTCACATGCACGAATCCTGTAATCATATTTTTTCTGGGTCTCATCAAAAATCTTCTGATTGATCTCCTGCGCCGCCTTCCGGTTTTCCAGATCTGCCTTCATGCTGTCAATGGATTCCCCCAGCTCGCCTGTATCGATTTCAGCAAGCACGGTACCTGCCGTTACATATTCCCCTATATTGACATAAATTTCTTTGACGTTTCCCGAAGACTGGAAAAAATGGCAGTAATCCGTCGGCACAATGGTCCCCGTCTTGATAACCTTATTACCGATATCTCCATATACCACCGGCCGGTAAGCCTGATTGGTACTGATCGGTTCCAAAAGCTCCGGTGCCGGTTCCGGCTTCCTTCCACAGGCAGACAGACACAGCATAGCTGCCGCAAGCAGAGCCATCATACGGACTCCATATGTTCTTTTTGGTTTTCTTTGTCTGCTTCTCATCCCAGTGTCACCTGCTCTCCTGCGGATAATCCGTTCTCAATGATCGTATATCCGTCAATTGTCTCTCCGGTTTTCACAAACACGGCTGTCCGGTATCCTTCCTCTCCTACCCGATAGACATACGTATCTCCGGATGTGGATGTTATAATTGCATCCTCTTCTACATAAACCACATTTTTGATTGTCGGCTTGTGTATGGTCATGACCAGAGTATCGGTCTCCGTAATACCCGTCATATCGGTGGTCGGTTCAAACAACAGTTTCTGCATATGTTTACCCGTTGCATCCTCCTCATACTGCTCTATATCAATCAGCTTCATGTCAAAGGAAACCATTTCAAAATCCGCCTGATAAATCTCTCCAATCTGAAACTCATAATTATCATCCGTAGTTGCAGTATAATTGGAGGATCCGGATACGACGGTTACCAACGTCTCGGAAGCAGATACAGAACCATATTGCATCCATTCACTCACAAATGTCACCGTTCCGTCTCTCTCCGCAATCAGACAATACTCTTTCTTTTTTTCATTTTGTTCTTCAATATACAGATCTGCAATTTCTATATCATCCCGCAGGCTGGCAATATCAGCAGAATAGTCCACACTTGGATCAATCTCCATCAGCTTCTGATAATGCTCGATCAAAAGCTCGCTCTCCGCCTTCTGCTCAGTATAGGAATCTATGGTTTCCTGAATTTCATCCGCCTCAAAGGAAACCATGATATCTCCGGCCTTGACCTTGTCCCCTTTTGAGACATTGATACTTTCCAGTACATAGTCATCACGCTCTACACTATAATTTTTTCTTTCAAAATTATCCGGCTTCAGCTCAAGCTCCAGGATCGGATTGATATCTCCCGACTGTACCGTCACAGTTTCATATGTCATTGGTTCATATGGCTCTATATTCACAGGCGGCTTTTCATTTCTTTTTCCTCCGGCTCCGCAGCCTCCCAAAAAAGAAACCATCAGTCCTGCGCACAGCAGGAAACAGACGCCCTTTCTCCGTCTCATCTTATACATCTCCTCCTTCACCTTCAATATCTTGTATCAACCAGATTCATTTTAGTCCTTTTTATATTAAATAGCAAGCTCTGCCACATATTTTAAACTATCTTTAAGATTTTTTACTCTTTCTCTTAACATTTACCGGCCCTACTGATAAAAGATGCTCTCCATTTGCGTCTCTATTACAGGCTTAATTACCGTTCCGTCCACGGCATTGATCATGCAATATGCAACCCTGTATGTTTCACTGCCTGTCAGATATACCCACACCGGCAGCAATATGTCTCCATCCTCGTATTTTACCACTTCATAACCGAATTCGATGGTATCCTCATAGGTCGAATAGTAAATTGAATTCTTCTCCATATACGCCTTTGCCGCTTCATTCGCCTGTGCAAATGTCAAAAGCTCCGTTTCCTCCGTCAGACTTGAAACAACTCTGTATGGCGAAATGGCATACAGCTTTTCGAGTCCTTCCGGACCGATATCAATTGTTACAGTTCCCCTGCCACTTTTATCATATACCATAGATACATCATTTTTGCATAATCCAAATGTAAATCTGTAGGTAGAAATATCCCCCACCTCTCCGAACTCGCCGCTGTAATCATCATCATAGACCATCAGATAGATCGTATCGATCAATTCCATATCTGAAAGGCCCAGCAGCTCCATATATTCTTTTGCCATCTGAGCCGCTTCCTCCTCCGTCTGCACAAAGGCAGTCGGAAGCGGGCCAATCATGGATTCCGTATACTCTTGGCAATAAGTATCTATACTCTGATCGGTCTCCAGAGAAATATGGCAGGTTCCGTTTTCCTGATCCTCCATAAACGTAATCCTTGTTTTTTTTCCGCCGATCATTCCGTCTGCACGGACATAGGCATTATCTATGGAAGCATATTTGTATCCCGATTCTGTTTTAGGCGGCCCCGGATATATGACAAGCCTGTTTCCCGGATCTGAAACCTGATACGGTTCCCATTCATCCGTATACTGCTCCAGTCTGTTGCCATAATCCAGCCAGTCATGATATAACAGACCGCCATCATCACCTGTCTTGATTATTTCATCTGCTGCGTTATATTTCTCTTCCAATTCCTCTCTGGAATTGATATAGCTCGGCCAAACAATCTCATATTCTCCCTGATCAAAGAAGCTTCGGCAGACATCCTCCATATAATCGGAGGTAAGCTCCACAGCCTCCAGCTGATACATCCCCGCATAGGATGCATCCGGTACAGATATCTCCGCTGTAAAAGGTATCTCCGAGCCATCCGGCAGGAGCAGACTATCATCCACCTTCTCCGGAACCTCCATCTTTTCCCGCAGACTTTCCGCATCCGGCTCCTGCAACATTTCCCGGTCTTCCTCTTTAATAGACGCCGGTTCCTTTTTACCGCAGGCACACAGCGTTGCTGTCAATAAGACTGTCAATGTAAATGTTAACAAACTGCTTCCTTTTTTCATATTTTTTTTCATACTGATTACTCCCTTCTCCATGCAGCAGCATCTAAATCTCCTTCAGCAATCCTTGGCAGGATGTTTCCATCAACTGCATTAATTGTGAAGTATATATAAAATAACCTTGAATTATAATCTTTACCGGCACCTCCATCTTACTTTTCAAACTTTCGCCATCTGTCTGCGAAGTGTCATTCTCCACAACAACAGATACAGGCCGTTTTTCTCCACAGGCACATAGGA
>CANRQE010000007.1 GCA_947632705.1 uncultured Coprococcus sp.
GAAGGTTGAGAATCTGCCGGCAGCCTAGCTGGCAAAACCTCTCATTTTATTTTGTACTAAATCTTGACATAAGACCACATACCGTTTCACACGTTCAAAATCATCCGCTGTTTCCTGCAACTGTTCTAATTTTGAATACTGTTGACGTATCTTGCTTTTATAGAAATCAATGTCCTCTGCCTGCTTTGTGACTTTTGCTTTCAACTGCTTAATCTGATCCATAAGATTGACACATTTTATCGTCAGGCTTTTTATAATATCTTTCAACTTCGCCACAAGCGGTGTTGCGTATTTATCCCGATAAGTCTTTGCACTCATTAACGTACTTGGCTCCGGCAACTGCCATTTTTCATCTTCATCATAGGCATGTATGTTACGTTCCATCACTACTTTAGAATCAGCCATTTTCTCAATATCCTGCTGCAACTTCTTCTGCTGCTGTTCTAATGCTTTATTATCAGACATCAGCTTTTCTCTGTTTTCCATCAATCTATCTGCCTGCTCCCTTAATAAATCATTGGATGCGGAAAGCTCCGTTGTTTCCTGCCGAACGGCTTCATTTTCCTGCTTTATCTTCTCCATTTCATTTTCAGCCAAAACTTGTTGATAAACAATGTGGGATAATTCATCTTTATTACTGGATACCTCCTTTTCCAATTTTGCAACTTCTTTTGCCCTCTCCTGTTTCTCAAAATCCAACACAGACAAATGCTTATTGTGCGTTCCCAACTGTCTCCACCGTACCCCATATCTTTCTGCAACTTTTGAAAGTTCTTGCTTTTCTGATTCTATCCATTGATTCCACTCTGTTGCGCTTCTTGTACCGCCTTTAAATCCCTGCTCTGCCAGTGCGCCTTTCAGCGAAACTCTCGTATCAAGCCCCCTCTTGCTGTTACGGATAAAAGGGACAAAATCAATGTGAACGTGTGGTGTTTCCTCGTCCATATGCAGATGTGCCGAAAACACATATAAATTAGGATTTCTTTTCTGAAAATCTTCCATGAACTCTACCAATATTTCCTTGGCAAGCCGCCCTTCTTCGCTTTTCGCATTAGTATCATCCCTATTGCCAATCTGAAAAATAGCCTCGTGAAATAACTTCTCCTGCTTGCTCTGCCTTATCTTCTCATAATAATTGTCAATTTTTCGATCACACCGTTTCTGCTTTGCATTGTAACGCTCCAACGCTTCATCAAATAATTCGTGATATACCTTTTTAATATCCAAATGGCAAAACTCCACATTATATTGACTTCGTTCCTTATCCACATTCTTTGCAGTAAAAATTCTCGTATTATGTCTGACAGAACCTTTTCCCATCATACCACTAATTGTTCTCTCCAATAATGTCACACCTTCCTATCTTCTTTATTTTTATCTGTTATATTTTGTGCCGATAGGCACAGCCTTTGTTACTTTCTGCGAAAGTAACGCAAAGGCACTTTTGACAGGCTGCGCTCTATCAAAAGTGCCTTTGCACCCTGCCGGGGGCATTGCCACGCTTACGCTGGCAAATAGCTTCGCCTGCTCATCTACTCATTTCATCTATGCGAAAGCACATCTCAATCAAGTCCGCAACAATGCAAAGTTTATGTATTTTGCAACCTTGCAATATTCATCTCCGCAAAATCTTTATAGTCTGCATTGTTGCGCTCTTCCTTCTATTCTGGCTTGACCTTATCCAATTCCCAATACCAAGAATTGTTTATCTTCTTCGCCCGAATACCAAGCTCCTTTTTAGCATTTTCCAGCGTCCTCTTCGAAATTCCCTGCTCGTCAGCCATATCAAGTATCTCATTACTCTGAACTGCACCAGAAGTCAAAGCCAGTTCCCTAAGCAATCGCTTCGCTTGTTCCATTTTATTTGCTTTTGGCGCAATACCACCCAATACTTCGTCAACAGTAATCTCATAATCTCCAATCCAAGAAAAACCGTCCTCTGATAACTGAAATGCTTTCGGATGTCCAAATGCCGCCAAATTGTTCTTAATCTGGATAACCGCCCTGATATTCGGTTCACCTTCCACCCTCCCAACCAACAATACACTCCTTGCAACTGCAAAGAAATCTATCGATCCCATGCCCCGATACGCAGCCTTATTTCCCGTCGCTTTGTTCATATGACCGATAAGAACGATTGCACACTGATATTTCTCTGCCAATGCTCCTAACCTCTTCGTCATATCCCTTACTTCGTTTGCTCTGTTCATATCCATACCGCCGCCGAGGTATGCCTGTATCGGATCCAAAATCAACATTCTTGCTTTCGTCTGCATAATCACTTTTTCCAATCGTTCATCAACCATAGACAAAGATTTTTCTTTTTCATCAATAACCAATATCCTCTCGCAGTCTGCTCCTGCCAATTCTAATCTCGGTTTTACCGTATCTGCCAAACCGTCCTCTGCACTCTGGTAAATTACATTCATTGGTTCAGGCAATCTCATCTCACTGTCTAATCCCTCTCCTCTTGACAGTTTCGCCGCTATATTCAGCACAAGCGTTGTCTTTCCATCGCCCGGATCGCCTTGAATGATTGTTAATTTCCCATAAGGGATAAACGGATACCACAACCAAGAAACTTCCTGCGACTGTATTTCCGACATTTTTATCATTTGTAACCCAATTTTTGTTTCTTCCATCATACCCTCCATTGCTAAAAAATTATTGTCGTTGCAAGAAACCTCTGGTATACTTATATTGTGATTACTGATAACAGAGGTTCTCCAGTTATCATAAGTCCTGACAGTTGCCGCTGTTAGGACTTATTTTTTGCTGATTCAGCATATCCGCTACCTGCCTTTGCTGGTTAGGATATAAATGTCCATAAGTGTTCAATGTGATTTTTATGTCCTTATGCCCTAATCTTTCCTTGATAATCAACGGTTGTACGCCTTGATTGATAAGATACGCTACGCTGCTATGACGAATATCATGGACTCGTATCTTTTTCACTCCTGCTTTTTCCGCTTGCCGCTTCAATTTGTGCTGCAATGCTTCAGCAACAATAGGGAAGATGCGTTCATCATCCGGCAATTCATATAACTTATCTACATATTCTTTTATTTCCTGCGTCAGAAACTCCGGCAGTTCAATTACTCGCACAGATTGCTCCGTTTTAGGAGCGGTAATCACATCTCGCCTTTCAGTCCGATAATAAGTCTTTGTGATACTCATACGGTTATTCTGAAAATCTACATCCGATTTCGTTAAGGCAAGTAGTTCTCCTTCCCTAATTCCTGTCCAAAATAGGATTTCAAAAATCACATAATAACGGCTCCCAACTTCAATAGTGTCAATAAATTTGTCGTATTCCTCTTTTGTCCAAAAATCCAGTTTATCTGCATCTGGCTTTCCCATCTTTTTCACTCTCTTACAGGGATTATTTGACAAATTGTAAATACTGCTTGCATGAGTGAATAATGCAGTAATTTGATTTTGTACCATACGAAGATAAGTTTGCGCATACCCTTTTTCCCTCATTGCGTTCTGCCATTGGATAATATCTGACGGAGTGATTTCGTTCATTTTCTTATTTTCAAAATATGGAAGAATATGAGCTTCTATCATATACCTTTTATTCTTGATTGAACGCTCTTTTAACTCACCTTCCTTATCACGAAAATAAATTTCAACAAATGCTCCCAATGTCATATCCATATTGGCATTGGCAGATAGTTTAAAATTATTTTCCCATTCCAATGCTTCTTTCTTTGTTTTAAACCCGCGTTTCTGTTTTTTCTTTTTGTTCCCTTGCCAATCCTCATAGTAGAACAAGCTAAGCCAAGTATTTCTCTTTTCATCCTTGTATGCTGGCATTTTTCTTCCCCCTTATGCTGTTTGATAACCATAGAACTTCTTTTCCCAAAATGCTCTGGGAATTTTCCCTGCCACAATAATAAAGCCGGATTTCTCCAATTCCTCATTAAGCTGACGAATAACTTTATAAGCGTGTCCTTTAGAAATTCCCAACTCATTAGCCACATCTTCTGCATCCATTAAGTATTTTGATTTCATATAATCCTCCTTTTAATTTAAATTTTAATATAAATATTTAATTTCTTGTATTTTTATAATAATATTTGTTTTTAGATATGCCAAGTAAAAATATTAAAATTTAAATATTTCTATTTATTATTGTTGAAATTATGGTATAATAATTAAAAAAAACAATGCGAGGTGAGAATATGCGAATAGCGCATTATTTACATGTAGACAAACGTTTAAAGTCTTTTCGTATAGGAGCTGATATATCCCAGAAAGAAATGGCTGCTAAATTAGAATTATCCGTCCCGACTTATTCCAATTATGAAAACGGTTATAGCGAACCGCCTATGGAAGTAATACAAAAATTCTGTTCTATTATTGGCATTAAAGAGGATTTATTTTTTGGCTATACGGTTAAGCCCAACGAAGAATTAAGCATCAACACATATTCAGATATTTTAAAGGTAATAATGGAATTGATAAGGGCAGGTATTCCCGTAGAATGTTCCACTTCTGTCAACACAGCTACCCGACGCTTAGTGGCATCTATTAACATAGAAAGTCCACAGATTGCATCTCTTGTATCCCGTTGGAACGAATTGAATAAAGAATTGGAAAGTGAAAAAATTGACAGTGACGAGTACAACATATGGATAGATAGTTTAATGAATTCATTTAACATTCCAGTTGAAAATTATTAGTGGACTTTGCGACATATTTTATTGATGAACAAATTTTTAGAACCATATTAGAACCACAAGAAAATTTTTAGCTATTTCACAATGTAAAAAGGCTTTCGGAGAAATCTCCGAAAGCCTTGAATTTACTGTAATTCTATTGATTACTCGATGATGCTAGCCACACGACCTGATCCTACTGTTCTGCCACCCTCACGGATAGCGAATGTAAGACCCTGATCCATAGCGATTGGGTGAATCAGCTCGATTGTCATCTCTACATTATCACCAGGCATGCACATCTCTGTACCGGCAGGAAGGTTACATACACCTGTAACGTCTGTTGTTCTGAAGTAGAACTGTGGACGATAGTTATTGAAGAATGGTGTATGACGGCCACCCTCATCCTTGGTCAGAACATAAACCTGAGCTGTAAACTTTGTATGACATGTAATGGAACCCGGCTTACAAAGAACCTGTCCTCTTACGATATCCTCTCTCTTAATACCACGAAGCAGAGCACCGATGTTATCACCAGCCTGACCTTCGTCAAGAAGCTTTCTGAACATCTCAATACCTGTAACGGTTGTCTTCTGTGTCTCAGGCTTAATACCTACGATTTCAACTTCATCATTCAAATGGATTACACCAGCCTCTACTCTACCGGTAGCAACTGTACCACGTCCTGTAATTGTAAATACATCCTCTACAGGCATGATGAACGGCTTATCTGTATCTCTCTGAGGATCTGGAATATACTCATCAACTGTATCCATGAGTTCCATGATCTTGTCGCCCCACTCGCCGTTTGGCTCCTCAAGAGCCTTCAGAGCAGAACCCTTGATAATCGGACAATCTGTGAAGTCATACTCCTCTAACTGCTCTGTGATCTCCATCTCAACAAGCTCAAGAAGCTCTTCATCGTCAACCATATCACACTTGTTCATGAATACAACGATATAAGGTACGCCTACCTGACGTGACAGAAGGATGTGCTCCTTTGTCTGAGCCATAACACCGTCTGTAGCAGCTACAACCAGGATAGCGCCATCCATCTGAGCTGCACCGGTAATCATGTTCTTAACGTAGTCAGCATGTCCCGGACAGTCAACGTGAGCGTAATGTCTCTTCTCTGTCTCATACTCAACGTGTGCTGTAGAAATTGTGATACCTCTTTCTCTCTCTTCCGGAGCCTTATCAATGTTAGCGAAATCAACGGCAGCGTTACCGGCTACTCTCTCTGAAAGAACCTTTGTAATAGCTGCTGTTAAAGTTGTTTTACCATGATCAACGTGACCGATTGTACCAATATTACAATGTGGTTTCGTTCTATTAAACTTTTCCTTTGCCATTTTTCTAATATCCTCCTTAAATTTCATACCCGCTTCCGGGGTAATATTTGGCTAAAAATTATTATATTAAAAATATTATATATTTTCAACTATTATTTTATTTGTTTGTTTCCGGTATAACGGAAATTCATTTATCCACCGTCTGTTCAGACTAGCCTTCCTTCTTGGCAGAGATGACTTTCTCCTGAATGGACTTCGGTGTCTGCTCGTACTTATCAAAGAACATGGAGTAATTTCCACGTCCCTGTGTCTTGGAACGTAAGTCTGTAGAATAACCGAACATCTCAGCAAGCGGTACAAATGCTTTAACCATCTTACCGCCACCGATATCTTCCATACCCTCAATACGTCCGCGACGGGCATTCAGATCACCGATAACATCGCCCATATATTCCTCAGGCATTGTGACTTCCACTCTCATGATCGGCTCAAGCAGTACAGGACCGGCTTTTGCCATAGCCTCTTTGAATGCCATGGAGCCTGCGATATGGAATGCCATTTCTGATGAGTCGACTTCGTGATAAGAACCATCAAATACATTTGCATATACGCCAAGTACCGGGAATCCGCCAAGGATACCTGCCTTGGAAGCCTCTTCTATACCTTCGCCGACAGCAGGAATATATTCTTTTGGAATTGCACCGCCGACAACAGTTGATTCAAACTTGAAGGTTTCTTCACCGTTTGGATCCATAGGTGCAAAGCGTACCTTACAGTGACCGTACTGACCACGACCACCGGACTGCTTTGCATACTTGCTGTCAACTTCAACTTCCTTCGTAAATGTCTCCTTATATGCAACCTGCGGCGCGCCGACATTCGCTTCTACCTTAAACTCACGAAGCAGTCTGTCAACAATGATCTCCAGATGGAGCTCTCCCATACCGGCGATAATGGTCTGGCCTGTTTCCTGATCGGTGTGGGCACGGAATGTAGGGTCCTCCTCAGCAAGCTTTGCCAAAGCCTCGCCCAGCTTACCCTGTCCTGCCTTGGTTTTTGGCTCGATTGCAAGCTCAATAACCGGCTCAGGGAATTCCATGGACTCCAGAATAACAGGATACTGTTCGTCACAAATCGTATCACCTGTTGTAGTAAGCTTAAACCCTACAGCTGCCGCAATGTCCCCGGAGAATACTTCTGAAAGCTCTTCTCTCTTGTTTGCATGCATCTGAAGGATACGGCCTACTCTTTCCTTCTTGCCTTTCGTTGCATTTAAAACATACGATCCTGAATTCAGCTTACCTGAGTAAACTCTGAAGAACGCCAGCTTACCTACAAACGGATCAGCCATGATCTTGAATGCCAGAGCAGCAAACGGTTCATCATCGGATGAATGTCTGACTGTCTCATTTCCGTCCAGATCGACGCCCTTGATATCAGGAATATCTGTTGGTGCAGGCATGAACTCGATAATTGAGTCAAGCAGCTTCTGCACGCCTTTATTTCTGTAAGCTGAACCGCAGCAAACCGGTACAGCAGTACATTCACATGTACCCTTTCTGAGTGCCTTCTTTAAATCATCTACAGACGGCTCCTCTCCTTCCAGATACATTAACATTAAATCATCATCCAGCTCGCAGATCTTTTCTACAAGCTCTGTATGATATAATTCAGCATCATCCTTCATGTCTTCTGGGATATCGGTAATTGTAATATCCTCACCCTTTTCGTCATTATAGATATATGCTTTCATTTCAAACAGATCAATAATTCCCTTAAACCAGTCCTCTTTACCGATTGGAAGCTGCGTTACGATTGCATTCTTTCCAAGTCTTGTTCTGATCTGGTCTACGGCATTAAAGAAATCTGCTCCTAAAATGTCCATCTTGTTGATAAATGCCATTCTAGGTACATTATAAGTGTCCGCCTGTCTCCATACATTCTCGGACTGAGGTTCTACACCACCCTTGGCGCAGAATACACCTACAGCACCGTCGAGAACTCTAAGGGAACGCTCAACCTCTACCGTGAAGTCAACGTGACCCGGAGTATCGATGATGTTGATACGATGCTCCAGTGCACCCGGCTTACTCTGACAGTTTTCCTGTACAGTCCAATGGCAGGTCGTAGCAGCGGAAGTAATTGTGATACCTCTTTCCTTCTCCTGATCCATCCAGTCCATGGTAGCAGTTCCTTCGTGAGTATCACCAATCTTATAATTAACACCGGTATAGTATAAGATTCTCTCTGTCAGAGTTGTCTTACCTGCATCAATATGAGCCATAATACCAATGTTTCTTGTTCTCTCCAATGGATATTCTCTTTGAGCCAACGGATTGTCCTCCTTTTTCAGTATTCATGATGGCACAGACTAGAATCTGTAATGAGCAAATGCCTTGTTTGCCTCTGCCATCTTGTGCATATCTTCTTTTCTCTTTACGGCTGCACCTGTATTATTTGCTGCATCCATAATCTCTTTTGCAAGTCTCTCTTCCATGGTCTTCTCACTTCTTGCACGTGAATAA
The DNA here is from genome assembly GCA_947632705.1 of uncultured Coprococcus sp. Taxonomy (GTDB): domain Bacteria; phylum Bacillota; class Clostridia; order Lachnospirales; family Lachnospiraceae; genus Coprococcus. Next base: position 8,482 of record CANRQE010000007.1, read on the forward strand.
GTTGTCAACCAACGAAGTCCGAGAGCCTGTCTTCTGTCCGGTCTTACGTCAATCGGCACCTGATAGGTTGCACCACCGATACGTCTTGCCTTAACCTCGAGTAACGGCATGATATTGTTCATAGCCTCCTCGAATACCTCTATGGCGTCCCTGCCGGTCTCATTTGCAATATGGTCAAATGCGCCGTATACAATCTTCTGGGCTACACCCTTCTTACCGTCTAACATGATGTTATTGATCAGCTTGGTAACCACTTTGTTATTGTAAATCGGATCCGCTAATACGTCTCTCTTTGCGATATGTCCTTTACGTGGCACGGTTCTTCCCTCCTTAATAAAAAATTAATTCTTCGGTACTCACATTGTATCAATGTGTTCGTGCTGTTATTTCCCATTTCCTCTATAATAAATATAGTAAAAACATGACCTAACCAGCACTATTCTTTGGAATTGTTCTAATGCAGATTACTTCTTTGCATCTTTTGGACGCTTTGCACCATACTTAGAACGAGCCTGACGTCTCTTTGCCACGCCTGCTGTATCAAGCGTACCTCTGATGATATGGTATCTTGTACCAGGCAGGTCCTTTACTCTTCCACCACGGATCAGAACAACGCTGTGCTCCTGAAGGTTATGTCCTTCACCAGGAATATAGCTTGTAACTTCGATCCCGTTTGATAAACGGACTCTGGCAATCTTTCTCAGAGCTGAGTTAGGCTTTTTAGGAGTCGCTGTCTTAACTGCTGTACAAACGCCTCTCTTCTGTGGAGAGCTTGAATCAATCGGTTTCTTCTTCAATGAGTTAAAGCTTCTCTGAAGAGCCGGTGCAGTTGACTTCTTCTCGACCGTCTGTCTTCCTTTTCTGACTAACTGGTTAAATGTTGGCATGTTTTCACCTCCTGTTTGTAAAATAAATTGCGATTGCATAATATAGAATCCATGAAAAACTCCGATATTATACAATAAATTAAGGCATACGCTCATCACGCATGCCCTAACATTATATATTTATGAATTCCTTGTGTCAAGCTTTTTTATACCTAAATTCACCTGAAAATGCAAATTCTGTACATAAAAAATCGGCGTGACAGGATTTGAACCTGCGACCTCTTCGTCCCGAACGAAGCGCTCTACCAAGCTGAGCCACACGCCGACATACAAGAAACTGCCAATGGCAGGTTCTTTTGCATATTATGGTAATCAAACATCCAACGAATCACCTTACATGTTTCAAACCAGAAGTATTTTAACACAGAATCCTAAATCTGCCAACAACAATTATATTTTTTTACTTTTTGAACAGTCCGGGAGAAAAATCCTCCCGGATTCTGTTCATATTATACATATTCTTTTATACAACCGGCTGGGCATCCTCGGATATTTCCTCGCTGACCTCTGCTTCGTTTTCTTCTGCTTCTTCTACATCTTCCTCTCCGTTTTCTGCCGGCTCTTCGGAAGACAGATCAGCCTCCTCGTCAAAATTGATTTCATCGTCCTCCTCTGTGAAGTCGATTTCATCCATTTCCGTATCCAGCTTCACCGAACGATACCGCTTCATACCGGTACCGGCAGGAATCAGCTTACCAATGATAACATTTTCCTTCAGACCGATCAGCGGATCGACCTTACTCTTAATTGCAGCATCCGTCAGCACCTTCGTGGTTTCCTGGAAGGATGCGGCCGACATGAAAGAATCTGTCGCAAGAGAAGCCTTGGTAATACCAAGCATTACCTGATCTCCTGTAGCCGGTGTCTTTCCTTCTGCAACCAGTTTCTCATTTGTATCCTCAAAATCAAGAATGTCAACCAGAGTTCCAGGCAGATAATTGGAATCGCCGTTATCGTCGATTCTGATCTTCTTTAACATCTGACGGACAATGATCTCTATATGCTTATCATTGATATCAACACCCTGCAGTCTGTAAACTCTCTGTACTTCACGGAGCATATAATCCTGCACGGCGCGGACGCCCTTGATCTTTAAGATATCATGCGGATTAACGGAACCTTCTGTCAGCTCATCACCGGCCTCAAGCTCCTGCCCATCCATAACTTTAATACGGGAACCGTATGGGATCAGATAAGCCTTTGCCTCTGCCGTCTCATCATTTGTAATCACAACTTCCCGTTTTTTCTTATTATCTCTTAACTGAACCTTACCGCCAAACTCAGCGATAATTGCAAGGCCCTTTGGTTTCCTTGCTTCAAACAATTCCTCAACTCTAGGAAGACCCTGTGTGATATCATCACCGGCAACACCGCCCGTATGGAAGGTACGCATGGTAAGCTGTGTACCAGGCTCACCGATTGACTGGGCAGCAATAATTCCGGCTGCTTCACCAACCTGTACAGGAAGTCCCGTAGCCATGTTTGCGCCATAACATTTTGCGCAGATACCCACATGGGATTTACAGGTCAGAATCGTTCTGATTTTCAATCTTGCATGACGTCTGACTGTACCGGTCTCCGGATCCAGGAACGGAACACCGTCTGCATCCACACCTTTTTTAATAATGTTTTCTGCTCTCTTCGGTGTAATCATATGATTGATCTTCACAATCATATTGCCGTCCTTATCAAATACAGACTCAGCAGCGTACCGGCCTGTAATTCTTTCTTCAAAGTCTTCAATCACTTCTTTTCCTTCCATGAACGCTTCCACGATCATGCCCGGAATCGGCTTACCAATACTGCAGTCCGGCTCACTGATGATCAGCTCCTGAGATACGTCAACCAGACGTCTGGTCAGGTAACCGGAATCGGCTGTACGGAGCGCCGTATCAGACAGACCCTTACGGGCTCCATGTGCGGAAATGAAGTATTCCAATACGTCAAGGCCCTCACGGAAATTGGATTTGATCGGCAGCTCGATTGTACGTCCCGTTGTATCAGCCATCAGGCCACGCATACCGGCCAGCTGTTTGATCTGCTGGTTGGAACCACGGGCACCGGAATCAGCCATCATATAAATATTATTATATTTATCAAGTCCGTCAAGCAAGGCCTTCGTCAGGATCTTATCTGCTTCCTCCCAAACCTTTACGACCGACAGGTATCTTTCCTCATCTGTCAAAAGGCCTCTTCTGAATTTCTTGGTAATGCCGTCTACCTTTGCCTGCGCATCTGCCAGAATCTGTTTCTTTTCATCAGGAACCTTCATATCAGAAATAGAAACGGAGATTGCGCCCTTGGTTGAATATTTATAACCGATTGCCTTCACATCATCCAGCACCTCGGCAGTTCTGGTAGCGCCATGGGTATTGATGCATTTGTCAAGAATCGGCTTTAACTGCTTCTTGCCAACATGGAAATCAATCTCAAGCTTTAAGGCGTTTGCAGGATCTTCACGGTCCACAAAGCCGAGATCCTGTGGAATGATTTCATTGAATAACAATCTTCCCAGTGTTGTTTCAATGGTTCCGGTCACTGTTTCACCATCGGCAGTTACAGCACTTCTGCGAACCTTGATTCTGGAATGCAGTGTGATTTCTTTATTTTCATAAGCCAGCAGGGCTTCATTCTTGGATTTAAAAGCCTTGCCTTCACCCTTTGCGCCTTCCTTTTCCATGGTCAGATAATAAATACCCAAAACCATATCCTGTGAAGGAACCGCAACAGGGGCACCGTCAGAAGGCTTTAACAGGTTGTTCGGAGACAGAAGCAGGAATCTGCATTCTGCCTGTGCCTCTACTGTCAAAGGAAGATGCACAGCCATCTGGTCACCGTCGAAGTCGGCATTGTATGCGGTACATACCAGCGGATGAAGCTTAATTGCCTTACCCTCTACCAGAATCGGCTCAAATGCCTGAATTCCCAGTCTGTGCAGGGTAGGAGCACGGTTCAGCATAACCGGATGCTCTTTGATCACATCCTCCAGTACATCCCAGACTTCAGGCTCCAGCTTTTCAACCATCTTCTTTGCCGCCTTGATATTGTTTGCCTTACCGCTTGCGGTCAACTCTTTCATGACAAACGGCTTAAAAAGCTCGATTGCCATCTCTTTCGGAAGGCCGCACTGATAGATCTTCAGCTCCGGTCCTACTACAATAACGGAACGTCCGGAATAGTCAACACGCTTACCAAGCAGGTTCTGGCGGAAACGTCCCTGTTTTCCCTTTAACATATCGGACAGAGATTTCAGGGCTCTGTTGCCCGGCCCAGTAACCGCACGGCCTCTTCTGCCGTTATCGATCAGCGCATCAACCGCCTCCTGCAGCATTCTCTTCTCATTCCGGACAATAATATCCGGTGCACCGAGATCCAGCAGTCTCTTCAGGCGGTTATTTCTGTTAATAATTCTTCTATACAGGTCATTCAGATCGGAAGTAGCAAATCTTCCGCCGTCCAGCTGTACCATAGGCCTGATATCAGGCGGAATGACAGGAATGACATCCATGATCATCCACTCCGGTTTGTTTTCGGAATTACGGAAAGCTTCGACAACCTCCAGTCTCTTGATGATCCTTGCACGTTTCTGTCCGTTAGAATTGCGGAGTTCCTCTTTCAGTTCTTCTCCCTCTTTATCCAGATCAATGCTCTGGAGCAATTCCTTGATGGATTCTGCACCCATGCCGGCGCGGAAAGAACCATAACCATAGTCTTCCTCTGCCTTTCTGTACTCCTGTTCTGTCAATACCTGCTTATACATCAGGTTTGTATTACCCGGATCAAGAACAATATAGGATGCAAAGTATAATACCTTCTCAAGTACCCTTGGAGAAATATCCAGTATCAGTCCCATACGGCTTGGAATACCCTTGAAGTACCAGATATGAGATACCGGAGCGGCAAGCTCGATATGGCCCATACGCTCTCTTCGCACATTTGATTTTGTAACCTCTACACCACAGCGATCACAGATAATTCCTTTATAACGAATCTTTTTATATTTACCGCAATGACATTCCCAGTCCTTGCTTGGTCCAAAGATTCTTTCACAGAACAAGCCGTCTTTTTCAGGCTTTAAGGTTCTGTAATTGATCGTCTCCGGCTTCTTTACCTCGCCATGAGACCATTCTCTGATCTTATCAGGAGATGCAAGACCGATTCTGATCGCATCAAAGCTCAAAGCCGGCTCTTGTTCTGCAACATTAAACTTAAATTCTGGCATCTTCTCTATCTCCCTTCTTAATATTCATCCATGTCATCTGAATCATTATAGTCATCATAATCATCATCGTAATCCGACAAAGACGTCAGTTCATCATTCTCATCTGTACCACTGAATCCGGCATCCTCCAGCTCGGCATTATCCGCTGCCTGCCGTTCTGCATCAATCAGCCGTTTCACGCTCTCATCATATGTTTCAATGGTTTCTCCAAGATCAACCTCAGTCATGTCATCCTTAACGACCCTGACATCCAGACCCAGTGACTGGAATTCCTTCAGCAATACCTTGAAGGATTCAGGAATACCCGGCGTAGGAATATTTTCACCCTTGATAATGGCTTCATAGGTCTTTACACGTCCGATTACGTCGTCCGACTTCACTGTCAGAATTTCCTGTAAGGTGTATGACGCGCCATAGGCCTCCAGCGCCCATACCTCCATCTCACCGAAACGCTGTCCGCCGAACTGGGCTTTACCACCCAGCGGCTGCTGTGTTACCAGAGAGTATGGACCGGTTGAACGGGCATGAATCTTATCATCAACCAGATGGTGGAGTTTCAGGTAATGCATGTAACCGACTGTTACCGGGCTGTCAAATTCTTCTCCGGTTCTTCCGTCACGGAGCTGAACCTTACCGGTCCTGTTGATCGGAACCCCTCTCCACTCTTCACGATGATCTCTGTTTTCATAGAGATAATCCATTACTTCTTTTACTGTTACATCTTTATATTTTTCGTAGAAATCTTCCCACTCACTGTTCGCATAGTCATTGGCCATCTCCAGTGTATCCATGATATCGAACTCGTCTGCGCCGTCAAATACAGGAGTGGAAACCTTAAAGCCCAATACCTGTGCCGCCAGTCCCAGATGAATCTCAAGCACCTGTCCGATATTCATACGGGACGGAACGCCCAACGGGTTCAATACGATATCAAGCGGACGCCCGTTTGGCAAAAACGGCATATCCTCAACCGGTAAAATACGGGAAATAACACCCTTATTACCATGACGGCCCGCCATCTTATCTCCTACCTGAATCTTTCTCTTTTGTGCGATATAGACTCTTACGGATTTATTGACGCCCGGCGGAAGCTCGTCGCCGTTTTCCCTTGTAAATACCTTCGTATCCATGACAACACCGAACGCTCCGTGCGGAACCTTTAAGGATGTGTCACGAACCTCTCTTGCCTTCTCGCCGAAAATCGCCCTTAACAATCTCTCCTCAGCAGTAAGCTCTGTCTCGCCCTTCGGCGTTACTTTACCGACAAGAATATCTCCGGCACGAACCTCTGCTCCGATACGGATAATACCGTTTTCATCCAGATCCTTTAATGCATCACTGGACAACCCGGCAAGGTCTCTGGTAATCTCCTCCTGTCCCAGTTTGGTATCTCTTGCCTCACATTCATATTCTTCAATGTGAATAGAAGTATAGACATCATCCTGAACAAGCCTCTCTGAAAGTAATACGGCATCCTCATAATTGTAGCCCTCCCAGGTCATAAATCCGATCAGAGGATTCTTACCAAGCGCAATCTCTCCGTCAGCAGTGGACGGACCATCTGCAATGACCGTTCCGGCTTTTACATGGTCGCCCTTGAAAACCGTCGGTCTCTGATTCATACAGTTGCCCTGATTGCTTCTGGCAAATTTAATAATATGATAGATATCCTTTGTTCCGTCTTCGTCTGCCCGAATGCAGATTTCCTTACTGGTAGAGTATTCAACCATGCCGTCTCTTTTGGCTATTACGCAGACACCGGAATCCACGGCGGCCTTTGCCTCCATACCGGTTCCGACTACGGCAGATTCCGTAATCATAAGCGGAACAGCCTGTCTCTGCATGTTAGATCCCATCAGGGCACGGTTTGCATCATCGTTCTCCAGGAACGGGATCATGGAGGTTGCCACAGAAAATACCATCTTCGGAGATACATCCATCAGATCTACCTTTGATTTCGGGAACTCCGTGGTATCTTCCCTGTAACGTCCGGAAACATTATTATTGATAAAATGACCTTCCTCATCCAGCTTTTCATTTGCCTGTGCAACTCTGTAGTTATCCTCTTCATCTGCTGTCAGATAAATAACTTCATCCGTTACAACCGGATTTTCAGGATCATCCTTATTTACCTTTCTGTATGGTGCTTCCACAAAACCATACTCGTTGATTCTCGCATAGGTTGCGAGAGAGTTGATCAGACCGATATTCGGACCTTCAGGGGTCTCAATCGGGCACATTCTTCCGTAATGCGTATAGTGAACATCCCGGACCTCAAATCCCGCTCTGTCTCTGGACAGACCGCCGGGTCCAAGTGCCGATAATCTTCTCTTATGCGTCAGCTCGGAAAGCGGATTGTTCTGATCCATAAACTGGGATAACTGGGAGCTTCCGAAGAACTCTTTTACCGCTGCCGTCACAGGCTTGATATTAATCAGGGACTGCGGCGTGATCGTCTCGATATCCTGCGTTGTCATACGCTCCCTTACAACTCTTTCCAACCTGGACAGACCGATTCTGTACTGATTCTGCAGCAGCTCTCCTACTGCCCTGATCCGTCTGTTGCCCAGATGGTCAATGTCATCCTTTGTTCCTATGGAATACTCAAGGTGAATGTTATAATTGATAGAAGCAAGAATATCCTCTTTGGTTATATGCTTTGGTACGAGTTCATTGATACTTCTTTCCACAGCTTCCTTCAATTCTTCTTCATTATCATACTCCGTCAGCAGGCGCTCCAAAACCGGATAGTATACATTCTCATGAATACCTGCCTCTGCCGGATCAAATCCAACATATTTGGACATATCAACTACCATATTGGAGAGGACCTTTACATTCCGTTCCTCTGTCTGAATCAGAACATATGGAATCGCCGCATCCTGAATATCCTTTGCAAGCTCTCTCGTCAGAGTCGTACCCGCTTCGGCTATTACCTCGCCGGTAGAAGGATCAATCGCATCCTCCGCCAGAACCTGTCCTGCAATTCTGTTTCTGAATGCCAGCTTTTTATTGAACTTATAACGCCCTACCTTTGCCAGGTCATATCTTCTCGGATCAAAGAACATAGCGTTAATCAGACTTTCTGCACTTTCAACAGCAAGCGGCTCACCCGGTCTGATTTTTTTATATAACTCAAGTAAACCATCCTGATAATTATCAGATGGGTCCTTCTCTATACTTGCAAGAATCTTCGGTTCATCGCCGAACAACTCTAAAATCTCCGCATTTGTACCAATACCCAAAGAACGAATGAGTACCGTAACAGGAACCTTTCTTGTCCTGTCAACACGCACATAAAAAACATCATTGGAGTCTGTTTCATACTCTAACCATGCACCACGATTTGGAATCACTGTACAGGAATACAGGGTTTTACCAATTTTGTCATGTGCAATCTCATAGTAAATACCGGGGGAACGCACTAACTGGCTGACAATAACACGCTCTGCTCCATTGATGACAAATGTACCTGTATCGGTCATGAGAGGAAGATCACCCATAAAGATTTCGTGCTCAGGCATTTCCTTGGCGTCATTTGACCTAAGTCTTACCTTTACTTTCAACGGTGCCGCATATGTTGCATCCCGCTCTTTGCACTCCTCTATCGTATATTTCACATCATCCTCACATAACTGGAAATCCACAAATTCCAGACTAAGCTGCCCTGTATAATCAGAAATCGGTGAAATATCCCGAAATGCTTCTTTGAGGCCTTCCGTTAAGAACCATCGATAGGAATTCTTCTGAACCTCAATGAAATTAGGCATTTCCAGAACATCCTTCTGCTTGGAATAACTCATTCTGACACCTTTTCCGGATTCGACAGGACTAATTCTGTTCTTTTCCATTGACACATTCACCCCTTGGAATTTATTCATACACTATCTGTTTTTTGATTTTTTCGCAAACCAACCCATAATAGTGACATTTTACAATGCTATCATTTCTTTTTGGAATTGTCAAGAAATATTCTGGAAGTTTTTTCATTTTTAAGGAAATAAGACAGGTATGACAATTTTTCGACATACCATCAGAAAAAATGATTTATATAGAAGATATCATTGCAATACAGGCAAAAAATGGTTTGACCGATATATGAACATACCGGCCAAACCATAAGATTTGTATGAATCGTAAATTACTTTAATGTAACCTTAGCGCCTTCAGCCTCTAACTTCGTCTTAGCATCCTCAGCCTCGTCCTTAGTAGCTCCCTCTTTGATTACCTTTGGTGCGCCGTCAACGGCATCCTTAGCTTCCTTCAAGCCAAGACCTGTCAACTCTCTGACAACCTTGATAACCTTAACCTTGTTAGGACCTACTTCTGTAAGCTCTACGTCGAAGGAATCCTTCTCCTCAGCTGCAGGAGCATCACTTGCTGCTCCGGCTGCAACTACTACGCCAGCTGCTGCGGATACGCCGAATTCTTCCTCACATGCTTTTACTAAATCATTTAACTCTAAAACTGATAAACCTTTGATTACTTCAATAATTTCCTGAACTGTCATTTTGATTTCCTCCATTTAAAATTGAATACTGTACTTGTTCTCTGCTTTCTATATTAATATAGAAAGACTTTACGCAAATGCATGATCCCTATGCCTCTTTCTGCTCTGCAATCTGTTTCACAACACGAGCAAAGTTTGCAATCGGTGACTGAATACTTCCAAGGAATTTGGAAATCAGCACTTCTCTTGATGGAATCTTTGCAATTGCCCCAATGCCTGCTGCATCATAAAATGTGCCTTCTACAATGCCGCCCTTTAATTCCAGTGCCGGAGCATCCTTTGCGAACTCTGCCAATACTCTTGCAGCGGCGGTAGCATCCGTCTTGCAGACAGCAAGACCGGTAGGACCTTCCAGGCATGATTTGATTGTTTCAAATTCTGTTCCTTCTATAGCAAAATTGATCATGGTATTCTTATATACCTTATATATAACACCCGCTTCTCTTAATGACTTACGAAGCTGTGTATCCTGCTCAACTGTCAGGCCACGATAATCAACTACAACAGCAGTTGCAGCACCATCCAGGCTGGCTTTGATCTCTTCTACTATAGGCTTCTTCATTTCTACCTTTGCCATAATGTGCCTCCTTATTTTACTAATGACTGCACATATAAAAGAAGCTCCCTATCAAAGACAGGGAGCATATAGTTAAAACCAGGTTAACGATATCTTTCCTCGGCAGGCGTTTTCTTCCTTATACCTTGCGGTACCTGCTGTCTTCGGCAGTTCATCGTGGGATATGGTATCATAGGCATATTCATTTGTCAATCTTTTTTTAACTTTTTTCGGTTAGCCGCGGTCAGTATCATATTCTATGATTTCGCCCGTAACCGCATCTATCGTATAACTGTACTCCGTTCTGTCATAGTAGAATTCAACTTCATACGCTGCCCGGCCATGATCGCGGTCCAATTCCGTTCTGTCAAACCGGACATCACTTTCTGATAACCCCGCATCAGCCAGAGCAATCTCCTTTGCGCGGCCGGCTTCTATATAAGTATCATCCGTCTGACCGGCTCCGCTACCGGCAGAACCATCCGACCGGACAGGAAACGGTTCAACATTTTTTTCATATATGGTACCGTCACTTACATTGATCTCATATTCATATTCGGCATCAGATGTATAAAATTCAATATCATACACCTGAATCCCGTTATCATAATCCGTTTTTTCCTTTGTAAAAGCGGCTTTCGTTTCAGAGACACCCGCATCTGACAATACCATTGCCTTTGCTTCGTCAAGAGAAATCGTCTGCGAGGCTGCTTCCTGATCTGGTCCCGTCACAGAGGATGCATTATCCTGTACCGGTTCAGAGGAATCCGGCTGTCCTGACGAGCCTGACGGCTGAAAGGTTCTTCCGTTTCCTTCTATATCCCGTTCAATGATATCTCCGTCTCTGGCCTGAATCAGATAATCATATTCCACACCATCATTGTAGAAGCTTACTTCATATTCAAAACGTCCATCGTCAAATTCAAGTCTGGCACGCAGGGCTGATGCATCTGATTCATGCAATCCGGCATCCGCCAATGCAATCTCTTTTGCATCCGACCGGCTGATCAGACTGTTTCTGATTACAATCATACCCGCTGCTATAACCACCGCTAATATGACTGCCACAACGCAAATGATTATGACTGCTGTTTTCTTTGATGTTTTCTTTGTCTCTTCCATACCCAAGCCTCCTCCTTACTATCTCCGGTTAATTTTCCATTTACTTTTTAACAATAGCTGCTGATTTCTCTGTACATCATTGTATAAAATCAAATACAACATATCATTCTATTTCTTACTCTATCCGTGACAGGATTTGCTGTCAATATCTTTTCACAAAAGACACAGAACATTCACATTTTCGAAATGCAAACACCTGAGCCCGCTGAAGAGTTGTTATTATATCATATTTATAATTTTTTATTTTATGTATAGATGCCTTTGTTTTCTATTGATTCTTTCATATCTTTGTTCTATAATTGGTCGTTGAACATATGAATATAAATAATGAAGCAATGAACAAAAGACAAACGGACGGTGAAAAAAATGAACAAAGCACTCATACTTTTATTCTTATTTTTTATTGGAAGCCTGATTGGATGGTGTATCGAGCTCTTCTTCCGAAGATTCTGTACCCCCTACGGAAAAAAAGACAAAAAATGGACAAATCCCGGATTTCTGGTCGGCCCCTATCTGCCCTTATACGGTTCCGGACTGTGTGTCTTATACCTGCTGGCAGGGATTGACATCAAAGGCCTGCAGGAGCATCCCGCAGCAGAAAAACTGGTACTGTTCATTATAATGGCCATTGCAATGACCGTTATCGAATACATAACCGGATTAATTTTCATCAAAGGCATGCATGTAAAGCTGTGGGATTACAGCGACCACTGGGGAAATATCCAAGGGATCATCTGCCCGTTATTTTCTTTCTTCTGGGCTATACTGGGTGCATTTTATTACCTGATTATTCATCCCCATGTATTAAACGCTCTGGACTGGCTGTCAAAAAACCTTGCCTTTTCCTTTGTGATCGGATTCTTTTACGGCGTATTTCTGATCGACATTGTGTACTCCTTTAACATTATGGTCAAGCTTCGGAAGCTTGCTGCAGAATATGATATCGTTGTCAAATTTGAAGCATTCCGGAATCACCTGAACAAGGAGCGGGAGGAAAGAAAAGAAAAATACCGTTTCTTCCTCTCCATGTTTATGCCCCGTCCATTGCGGGAGATATTGGAAGAGCATCGGGAGGATTTCAGTACCTACAGACATAAAAAGAAATAAAAAAGATTTCCTGTATATTCCTTTTATACAGGAAATCTTTTTTTGGGAACATTTGAACCTGTGTATCGTTATCCCTCATTTTGCAGGGTTTCATCAATTGCATTCGCAATGGCTTCCGCAATCTGCTCAAAGTTGTAATCAAACAGATAATTATCATAATCGTTATTGATAAATCCGGTTTCAATCAGCAATGCCGGCATATTCGTCCTTCGCAGTACAGCCAGATCCGGTCGTTCATCCACATTAATATTTCTGAATCCAAGCTGCTCCAGTGCAGAATTGATTGCACGCGCCATATCTGCCTTGACTCCACTGTCGTCATATACCAAAGTCTGCACTCCGCCGTACTGGCTCGGTGTCGCAGAAGAATTTCTGTGAAAGGAGATAAAATAATCTGCTCCGCTTTCATTTCCAATCTGTGCTTTCCTGAGCGGAGAATCATAGACATCCGTGGTTCTGGTATATTCCACATCATAACCAAGATCAGACAACAAATCTCCGACTGCAAGCGCAAGATTCAGATTATCCGCTTTTTCAGTTCTTCCTTCATATGTCGCACCATTATCAAAACCTCCATGACCTGGATCAAGAATAATCTTCGTAGCCATATCTATCCTCGCAAAATGATTGTTCTATATTATCATATGACAAAGGACTGTTTCGTTGAATATATTATGAAATAAATTTGAAAAAATAAGACCACGCTTTATTGCAAACCATGTGAGATTACACCTCTGCCTGCACAATACGTCCAAAATTAAGCTCATCCTGTAATAAACCAAATACATAGGATGGGCTTTCCCTATACAATCCGGTTTCTATGTCGACAAGTTTTTCATAGACTTGTGAGCAGTATATCGTATGCATTGCAATATCGTATTCTATGCCCTGCGTTTCCGTAAGCATCTCAACAAGATCCTGCACCATATATTCAATCATCTGCTGTTGTACACTCATAGATTAAATACCTGCCTTTCTCAACAGGCTGATAGCCTTTTGTGTATGGAAAGAATATTGATTCGTTGTCTTTTTGTAAATTATACCTCTCAACATATTCTCAAAAGTTATCATGCCATTTTCATACTGTCTGAATAAAAGCGCCATGTCATCATCAGCAATCGGACCTATGACAATATCGTACTTATGATCGAAGTTACATTCCGGGCTAGTAAAATTGGTAAATTTCTTACTGCGATTATTTCTTACAAACCTTGCCCATTCCTCAGATGTCTCTATTCCAAAATCTTTGATGTTCAAATCCTTCATCTGTATAAAATCGTCATCAATCTCATATACATTAAGAACCGGAGAGCCGCCATAAATCCTTGCCACCCTGTTTGCCATCTTCTCTGCCTGTTCTTTCATAACTGTCAGATAAAATCCCGGTCCGAAATCCTTGTAAGGACGGCACATGGCAAGGTTAATTTCTTTGATATCCGTATTGCTACCGTGATACAAGCGCATCAGTAGTTACCTCCTTTATTTCTGCATACCATAGTCAGATCCCCTACTGCATCCTCTAAGCTGAGTGTGTGCTCAATATCATAATTTTCTTTGATAAACTCAATCCCTTTATGGTCATACAGATAAATAAATGCTTCCTTTGAGGTTATGTGAAACTTATTAGCGAATTCGTTTACACATACTACAGTATAATTGATTTTCTTTTTTAATTCACTCATGACTGCATCTCCCCTATCTTCTTTCCAGTTCTCGTTTAATTACCTGTATCATAGCACAAAATTGGAAACCATGCATCTTTTATTATGCAGCCATTACCAATATTTATAATCCTTCTTTTCTTATGCTGTATATGCACGCTATTAACTCTAATTTTCTCTTTTTGTCAGACTGCCGGAATATCTTAAAAAGACAGACTGGCAGCTTCATCCTTTCATCATTATATTGGATAGAATTTTGAAAAAAACATTCAATTTGGTAATGTCCGTTTATCCTAATCGGAATACTTCCGTCAGCATTGTAAATATCCTTTTCTAAAGATTTTTCTACAGTAATTGTACCTTTGTCCACTTTGGATTTTTTGTCTGATATATATGCACAGGAGGTCGGCAATACCAAAAGCAAAGGATAATATGTCATCAAAAAGAAACTGCTTTTTGAAAAGTCCGATAAAGTTAATGTCATAAATGGGTCAAACATCTGGGTCACATATCGTATGTCATGGTTTACCTGTATATTTCCAATGTAGTTATATGCAACAAAACCAAGCATGATAAACCAGGTCAGGATTGTCGTTCCTTTTCCTAACAAATATGTAACCTGCATTTTTACTGACTTCCCAAGCATTGCACTTCACCCCATTTCATCCTGTTAGATACATTGCATTTTATTCTGATATTTTACTACCTTCCATCATAGTTATAATCTATGACAGCGTCATAATCCGGATCATTTCCCGGCTCCATGACAGCATACGAATTTAATATTGTCCCCCTGGATAATTCTAAGATGTTCCGGATTTTTCAAAACATTTTTAAAATCTGCCTGTGTTCTTTGATGATGAGAAGCTTTGTCTGCTTCAACTATAAAAGCACAAAATGAGAAACTTTTCTTCTGGCTATATTACCAGCTTCCGTAAAAAGGTATGTTATCCCATTCTGAACCATAATCTAATCCAGTATTTATAAATCCATAAAATGCTATATTAGGTAATATTGATCACCACCCCAATTATAATTCCATCCAAAGGCTTCTCGATTATAAATATGTCCTATAACGCTTCCATTTTTATAATTATCATAAACATCTAAAATCTTTCCCGATTTATTAATACAAAAATAATTCATATGTATATCTCCTCCCTTTCTCCCTGCTATCCGGAAACTCCGGCTACCGGAATATCAATGTTTCAGCGTTTAACAGTCTGTTTTCAACTAGTATTATTATTTAGAATAATTTAGAATAAAATTTTCAAAACTTACTCATTTCAACTTTGTTATAATTAAAATAATAATTTTGAAATATAACAGTACATAAAAATTGAAGAGTATTAGAATATTAATTCTAATATTTTATATAAAATAATATCAAACGCTATTCTTTATAAAATCCCATTTTCTCTGCCTGCTCCGGCAGATCAATGATACTTCCATCCATGGCATTGATAATAATTAATTGCAGCGGGTCTTTGGTTCCGGAATAATCTTCGCATTCGGCAAAGACCCATACAGGTATAAATTTATAACCGTTCTCTTCATTCTCATCTGTAACCGGATAATAGGTAAGACGTACATCATTAAAAACGATACTCTTATCATCAGTTGGATACTTAGCATAATATTCCGGCAAATGGGAACTGAAAGCGTCGAGTACTTCATCCCATGTCAACAGCTTCACAGATGGATCTTCCTTACCCGTTTCAGAAAAAATCATTTTCCAGTGTACCTGAATCAGACCGTTATCGTTCACATATACAGTAAAATCTTCTGTCGGAATATCAAAATCCACATTATCAAGTCCCAGATTTTTAACATTATCAAGTTTTCCCTGATAGACCTGTGTGCCATTAATTTCTTTTGTATACTTAACGACATATCCATTATATTCTATATCTGTGTTATTTTCTGTTTCACTGTAGTCAATCGTCCGCCACTCCAGCGCAAGAATGTCAGACTGTTCCATACCCGTTATACCACATTGTTCCTTTATTTTCTCTGCAGCATCAGAAGCATCATCCGGAGTCATCTCACAAAGATTCGTCTCTGTCATTTCATCAATAGGCGGTCCCTCAAAATATAAATATTCTGTATCTCCATATGGACCAAAGAGATAAGCAGATATGCCGTCGGAGCCATCAAAGTGATTATAAAAACTAAGTGTATAATCTTTTCCATCAATCACTCCACAAAAAGAGTTTCCTTGATAGTCTCCCGCTAACGGATATTCTTCAGATACTTTTAACAATTCAGCTTCTAACTGTTCTATATGAAGTTCAGAATCCGAAACATCTAATCCTTGAGCAAGTCTGTCTTCATACTCTTCTTTTGCGAGTTCTAGATCCTGTTCAACCTGATCCTTTATGCGTTGATCACAGCAGTAAATATCTTGTCCGGCATCAAATATTGCCTCTGCAATCTTCTGTTTATAGCTATTATCCGTTTTTACTGTCTGAAGGTAAACAACAGACATGTCATTCGTATATGGAATATCTATTTTATCATCTATAATCTGAATATTCTCGAAATCTGATGTGCCTGTATCAATACTGATATTACATGAATCAGGAATTTCTAGTCTGCCTGCCAGATTATCTATCTCAACAATCTCTCCCTCATCAACGGTTGTTTCTCCCTGAGTCTCAGTTATATGTTCCGTCTTTTGATCATCTACGGCTTTCTTCCCACAACCTGAAGCACAGAAAGTAATAGATAATGCCCCTGCAAATATGATATATCGTATTCTCTTTTTAATCATCTTTTTCCTTCCTTTCATTTTTTAATTATATGTTTTCTCCCTATACTTTCTTATTTTTTTCATATACTACCTCCGTAAAACCATAATACCCCGCCTGTTCCTTTCCGTCGCTATCTCTTTTCCATGTTCTATCTAACTTCCACTCTATCCTGAAAACTGTTTAAAATACAATGCGTGAAATCTTTAAGAAATGCTTAAGAACCTATTCTTTTGTTCCAGCCAGATCTATGACACTTCCGTCCATTGCATTAATGACCACAAGCAAGATAACCATTGCTTTGCTTTTAGACCCCATATGGACCCCCTTATATCTCCGATTCCAATACTATATAATCAGACACCATTTGGGGGAGGATTGTAATTATATCATTGTAATCAACCAAACAACCTCTCATCTGGGAAAATTATGAAATAAATCCAGTAATAAAATATTAATATATAGAAATTTTATTATCAATTCTAATGTTATTTTTTGTAAAATATAATGCAGTTTTTGCAAAATACCATTAATGGTCTTCAATATATACTTGATAACTGTAAATAATCCATAAAAATCGTCTGCTATTCTTTCCTCATTCCCCTGTCAATGCTGATTTAACCCATTCATAAAGTATTCCCAAACAGGTCCTGTTATCCTGTTTAGGAATACCTATACCTTTATGTCCCTGATTATTATTCAAAATAAATTTAAACTACCACTTTCCCACACATAGAGTTCATATGGAATAGAACTATGAATATGAAGACTATCAGAAATAATATACTTTCAAACACCTGAGAAAAAATATTTCTAACCGTTTGCTTACCGGTAGTCAGCCGGCTATAATATCAGACTGCAAATCCTCTTCCATGTGGTTCAGGGGGTCCATGTTCATGTAGCGTCTTGTGCCCCATTGGGTCTCGGCTACATGGCGCAATCTGGTACATACGAGCATCAGGGCACTCTGCCCGTCCGGGAATGCTCCGATGGCTTTGGTCCGGCGCTTGATCTCCCGGTTCAGCCGTTCGATCGTGTTGTTTGTCAGGATCCTTGTCCAGTGCCGGGTGGGAAAATCCATATAGGTGAGAGTCTCATCTATGCCATCCTGCAGTTTCTTTGTTGCAGCACTGTGCTTCATCTCCTGCAGTTTTTCAGCCACCTGCCGGGCTTTCTCCCGAGCAGCTTCCTTGCTCTCCTGGGCATGGATTGCTTTCAGCATCATGGCTACGGCTTTCATCTTCTTCCGTGGGGTGACGGAAAAAATGTTTCGGTAAAAATGGACCGTATAACGCTGGTATCGGGCATCCGGAAACACCTCCGGTATGGTCTCCGGCATCCCGAGGTTTTTGTCACCGATGATGAGGCGGGTGCCGGTAAGGCCCCGTTCTTTCAGCCACACAAAGAACGAGCGCCAGCTTTCTCCGTCTTCTTTCATGCCTTCGGCAGTACCGATGATCTCACGGCAGCCGTCATTGCTGACACCGATCGCCACAAGGATGGAGACGTTCCGAATCTCACCGCCCCAGCTGCGCTTGAGATACACACCATCTACATAGACATATGGATATTCCCCGGTAAGCGGGCGGGTACGCCATGTCTCGATATGCTCATATGCCTTTTTGTTGAGGTTACTGATTGTTCCGGGTGACACCCTTGTACCCCACAGGGCTTCTGTGATATCCTAAACACGACGGACGGAAACGCCTGCAAGGTACATTTAATCAGGGTCTCTTCCACAGAGGATTCCCTGCGGCGGTAGCGCTCAATGATGGCAGTTTCAAAAGGGACGCCTTTGAGTTTAGGGACTTTCAATTCCACCTCACCGGCAGTCGTTTGTAAGTTCCGTTTGTAATGGCCGGAGCGGTAACCCTGTCGGTCATTGGAACGTTCGTATTTCTGGGCATTGACCAGTTCATCGGCTTCCTTGTCAAGCAGGGCGTTGAGAGTTTCTTCCACGCTGCTGCGGACAAGATCTTTTAGGTCGTGCTTTATTAAATCCTCATTCAGTTATATAATGTTATCAGACATGGGTTTTGCCTCCTTTAGTAAAATTTTGTGTGGCAACTTAATTCTGCCAAACGGCATAGACCATGTCTATTTTTATGAAATTGAATTTGCGAAATTAATTATACGTCATCAATTACATAGCTTAAGCATTATACTTATGATAAATAGTATCTGTTAGATTCCTATTTCTTTCTTTTTAATGTAATAGTATATCCAGAGCCCGGCAATGACCATATAGGAAATTTTATATCACATATATTGCGAGTATGCCATTCATAATCTGTATAATCGCTTTGTTGTATACGTTCAGTTGAAGAAAATGTCGAACATAAAATAGAATATCTATCATTCGAATTATCTAATGAGACAGTAACATTAAATTCATAACAAGGACTATGTAATCTATAAGATATATAAAAATCATCTACATATGAGGTATATGAACAATTATATTCTATTTTGCTAATCGGTTCATCTAATAATATTTCATCACTAGAAACTTGATAATCAAACGATCCATTATCTTCAATATAATCTAAATTCTTTTTATATTGAGATATATAATTTACATTATTAAGTTTTAACTTATTAACATCATACGATTCTGCTTGTTGCTTAGTTGCATCAAACAATATCAAATATTTATTTGAATGGTGATAATACTCCTCAAAATCAGAAATTCTAACTTCTATTAAATTTTCTTCTAAAAAGTAAATATTGATAATCCTCCTTACTTTTTTAATCACATTTTGGAAATGCAACATTTTATCTAATTTTGTTGTTAAGGTATCTGCAAGCCCATAACAACCAGATAGGATTTGATCATCAATATACTTATTAACAATATTCGACAGTGTATATTGTGTATCAGATCTGACCCATCCTACCATATTATACTTTTCATTAAATTCACTTAAGGTTGACTGAATTTTATACTTAATATCTTTACAATCATCCACATAATATACAATTTTAGACTCCACCAACGATTTTAATGATTTGAATTTATCTGCCTCATCCTGTTCTAAGATATTCCTCAAACCCGAACTCTGTATTTTTTTTCCAAAAACCTTTCACTTAATACTATGGAAAATACAGGCATGTTTTTAGACAATGCATACTCATATTCAAGTTGAATATAACTCTGACCTGATTTTTTTCGACAGTCCCATAACGACCTCCAAGTATTAGTATATAAACATCTGATTCATCAATCCACTTATATATTGTCTCCATCTGCGATTTACCTGCTTTAAATAATTCCATTCCTGCAGGTATATGACCTGCGTCAAGAATAGCTTCGACGGCTGCTTGTCGTTCTTCAATTAAATCTGTATAAGTCGATGAAACAAAGACTTGTAACTTTTTATCCATAACTTTCCCTCTCTTCATTAGTTGCTAAGCCATTATAGAACAAAGTGAATAAAAAATAAATAAGATTTTTATAATGCCATACTTGTCTTTGTAGGATTACAATACATACCTTATTATCCGCTGGATTATCTATAGATTTATCTATCAGATTATCCACTCCTCCAATAAAGTCCTGATATACCGGTGTGCCATTTACGACCCTGTCAAATCTGATGACATATCCGTCGTATTCTGTTGCAACCGTTTTCCCCGTGCTTTCCGTGAAATAATACCATTTCAGTACACGAACGGCGGATGTACTGATGTCCATAATCCCTGCTTTCTTCAAAAAGTCCTCTGTCATTCCGGCTGCCTCCTCTTCGGTCACTTCACAGACATTCTTTTTTGCAAATTTAACCGTATTTTCCACAACCTGACAGGTATGCTGCCAGAAGCAGCATGTCTGAAAACAGTTTGATCATCGTTTGTTTCTCGTTTTCATATTGTCTCTCTTTTACATATTGAAACAGCTTCCGCTGTTCTATCTCAGAGCAACCTTCCATCTCCGATCTCAATCTTCCTGCTGCACAGATCTGCAACCTCCATGTCATGGGTGATGATCACGATCGTCATGCCCTTACGGTTCAGGTCCTTTAACAGCTTCATAATCCCGGCCGATGTGTCACTGTCCAATGCCCCGGTAGGCTCATCTGCAAGGAGCATACCGGGATGATTGACGATCGCCCTGGCTATCGCAACCCTCTGCTTCTGTCCGCCGGACAGCTTCTTTACCGGTTTATCCCGAAACTCCTCCATACTGACGGCCGCCAATGCTTCTTCTGCCTGTTTCCTTCTGCCTTTCACTCTCTTTCTGGCAAAATCAAGCGGCAGCAACACATTTTCGATTGCGGTAAAATCATCCACCAGGGCATAATCCTGCATCACCAGCCCCAGCTTTTCGTTCCGGATTTCTGCCAGTTCCCTGTCGCTCCTGCCCCGGATCAGTTCCCGGTCCAGATAATATTCACCCTCATCGTAACTGTCAATGCATGCGATGATATGCAGCAGGGTCGATTTTCCCGCTCCGGATTTCCCTACGATTGCAACCATCTCTCCGCTTTCAATGGTCAGGGAAACCCCGCGTAATGCTTCAAATGCGTTGGCATCCCCTTTATTATATATCTTTACAATATCCTTCATTTCTATCATTGCCATTGTCCTTTGCTCCTTTGGATATCCATTCCTGTCTGACAGACTGTCTCCGGCTTACATTTAATGATTTTCTGTCATGATCTCCTTCGCTGATGTGTTCCTTACAATGCCGACCGGGATCGACCATGCAAGAAGGATATAGCATCCTATGACCACGGCACAGGCCGTAAGCTCCCACAGTCCGAGTGTCAGGGCTGTATCTGCCAATAAGCCTGTCAGTTTTAAGAACAGCATGGAACACACCACCATTCCAAATGCAGTTCCGGAAGTGATACAGGCCACAGCCAGGCTGATCCGGGCACAGTTCTTCCACGGTAATCCGCATATGTAATAGACCGCATAGTTTTTCAGCTGCTTCTTGACCGTGACCGCATTGGCACTGACTGCCGCGATCATCACAAACACAAAGATGCAGATCAGGACAGGCAGATAATCGTGCATCTCCTCTAAGATATAATCCCAGCTTTCCGCATTCATTTTGGAAAGGTCATGTACCCTGTTTATCATGGAGGCCTGCTTTAACAGCTCCACATCCCGGTCAATGACCGTCTGCGGCACGTCCTCATCATAGGTGAGCAGGGTGCCGCCTGTCATCTGTTTCTGGAAGCCTGCCCGGTTCTCCAGCCTGTAATTCAGGGTTCCGAATCTTCCATCCTTTTCCCCGTCCAGTATCTGTCGGTCCGAAAGCAGCATCAGCACCTGATGCTCCTCCGCCTCATAATCATAGGTATAATAACAGGCCCTGTAATCCGAAAAGTTCCCTCCCGACACATCCGGATAATATAAGCTCTCATGATCCCTGATCACACCGATGATCTCCACCTGCTGCACGGCGGCTGTCATACCGTTCCCGACCGTCACAACATCACCGGTCTTCAGGCTCCCGTCATTATGGGTCACCACTGCTTTTAACATGTCACTGTCCGCATCTTCTTTCCCGAACCATCTTCCGCTTTCCATGTCAGGCTGCAATGCATCCAATACCGAACCACTGTAACACCACACGGCAAGGGATAATTCCTTTCCTTCCACATAAGGTTCCCATAGCTTCTCGACACACAGGACATCCTTTACCTCCGGCATGTGCTCCCTGATCTCATTTTCATCCCGCAGCAGCCTGTTGTCCTCAAAGGTCCCCCAGGTCAGGTAATCTGATTCAATATATACTCCCTTCTGCTCCAGATACCGGGCCAGCTCGGAATACCTTTTAAACTTCGCCTGCACTGCCGATACAATGGAAATGACAGTCAGCAGCACCACTGTAAGCAGCATGGTGATCACGATATTCAGACCCCGTACACGTTTCAGGTCTTTCCATCCCAATAACCAGAACATGACCTACACCTCCCTCAGTTCATCAGCGATCCTTCCGCCTGTATGTCTGCTGATCATCCCATACAGGATCACGGAGGATATCCCCATATACAGCACCCCAAGAAGCGTATAGCTGTATAAGGAATAGGATGCTCCTATATATTCAAACATCCTGCCCAGATAGGGGAGCAGCACAAAATGGAAGAACAGGACTGCAAGCAGGTAAAGGACCAGGGACAGGAAGAAACACTCCAGAAAATACAGGGCCTTTGCTTTCCCCCGTGTCATCCCGCAAATGCGGCAGATGGTCAGCTGTCTCCTCCTCTGCAGCAGCACATACTGGTACAGCATGGAAAGGATCAGTCCCGACATGCCGACAAGCAGGATGCACAGCACCAGCAGGGTCTTATAAAATTTCCGGCTGTCCACCTCCTGCAGCTCCATGGGCTGTATCTCCGCCAGCGCACCATACTTTTCCCTGACTGCCTCCGTGACCGTCTCATAAACCCTCCGTGTCACTATGCTTTTGCCCCCATAATCGAAGAATATTCTTTGAATATAGATGTCATCCGTCACTGTGGTCACAGGTACGATCGGAATATACGGATAAAACTCCACATGTCCGATACAGGTATAGTCCTTCCCGCCAACCGTATAGGTTCCGTCCGGATTCATACTGTATTTCTCTACAAATTCTTCGGCACCTTCATTCGCAACGCCCCTGTGAGGCGGCGGTGCCAAACATACAAGCTCACCGTTTTCCACCTGTTCAGGGGTAAAATACTCCCCATCCAGTAACGCATACTCTTTCCATATATCGCCTAACGGTGCAGCCGTTATGACGCCATCCTGTATTGAAAATTCCATATATACTACAAGCATGGAATTATCAAGAACAGGATCGTCTGTCTGATCCTCCTGAAATCTGCCTTCAAAGACGATAACACAGTTATTCAATATGTCCTCATCCAGACCCATGAACAGGTCCATAAGATTCCCTTTGGTAACTGTGGTCCTGCTTTCATCATGAAAATCAATGCATATTGCATTATCATCGTTCTCACTATCCCGCTCCTTCTGCTTCAGATGATGATAAAAGCCAAAGGCAAAATTGACGATGACGGCAGAGCTTAAAATACACAGGATCACCAGGATGAAAATGGCAGTTTCATTTTTAATGAAGTTCTTTATGTTGATGATAATGTATTTCATGTTTTCCCCCCCGCCTATATTGTCTATATATAACAAACAGAATGTAGTAATAAGAGATATCAGTTGTTTGTAAGTATTATTTTACAACTATACTATCCTCCCATTGTGCCCCAGACTCCGGTTCTCCAGAATAATATACTATTCCCACTCCATATGCATGATTTTTAGTAACCACTCCGCCGGTTTTAATCGAACTATTATCTGGCAACGACCTTTCCCGGCTTGACACTTTAATGTAATCGGCCGGTGTCCTATCATATTGACGAAGTGCAACCACACAATATCTTGTATTTCCACTTGTATTCATTAATGTAACAGTATAGTAATTATCATTTTTGCCCACTGTAAGCATTCCTTGGGCAGCAAGGGCAGTCATACCCATAGTTGAAACCAGCATCATAACACAGATACCGGCTGTAATTATTTTTTTAAAATTTTTTTCATACTTTTTCACTCCTATTTCAAATTTTTTATGTTAGTCTTAATCAAAGCTCCGTACTTTTTTTACGTTTCTTTCATTCATTTCTTTCTGCTTTCCTATAAAATTCCCTTAATTTCCTCCTCCTTTTTTTGCTGATATAAAATAAACGAACATAAAAATCCACATAATGAATTATAATTTTTTTACTATTCACGTTATGCCTTTAGACAACTTATTTAAGTATGTTAATTTTAGACCTGTCTCTTGATTGTTAGTTTATGTTCATCTTAACTTAGCTGCTCACTATACGAATACCATATCAGCCCGTTTTCTGCATACCTTTCCTACTTCATAGAGTGTTTACTTTTTTAAGCTCTTCAAAGATTTTGGTTCAACAGCCTGATGATAACCAAAACATGAAGCAGAACCGGCTGCCTTGATTGCTGAGTACATTCCGGTTTTTGCAATCAGATTAAGAACTTTTTTCACTTTTATCACATCCCTTCCTTAATTTTTCTATTATCATTGATATGGCAACCGATCCTAAAGCCATATCCATAACAATACAAAAGTTTAAAAAGTGAAAGTATAGTATTGATGAACTACAGAAAAAGAACAGACCTATAAATAGTGCTATTTTTTTATATTTGTTCTTTTCTTCATAATTCAGCGGCTTATACTGGTTATCAACAGGCGCAAAAATGATATTTATTGTTATGCATATCAATCCGATGATGGAATGCAACATAAGCGAGTAATGAAAGTTTATCTTTAAAATTGACATGACAATAAATATATGAAACAGAAAGATACTGTTACACTTAAAATAGGTATCCGCATGATAACCCCCGCAATATTTTCTCATGAATATGAAGGCTATCAGAAATAATATACTTTCAAACACTTGAGAAAAAATAATACCTAGTGTCAAGCCAATGATGATATTGATTATGCCTGAAATCATAATTTCAAAGCCATATATGTATACATCTGACTGTCTGCTGTTTATAATATGGTTCTTACATAAAATACCGGTTATATAATGAGCCAATGATGTAATCATTTCCATCACCCTCTAACTCAGTTATATAACCGGCATTTATATAAATCAATATTTATGTCGAGTTCGGTATCAATTATGTCGAGTTTGGTAATTCCCCTCTCTTCAGCCAGATATCTGCTGTAAAAAATCCATTTTTTTCATAATAGTTTTTTATTCCGTCATATTTTTCTACAATTTGAGAAATAGAATAAAGACCCAAACCATGCCTCGTCTTATCAGCTTTCGTCGTTCTTAAATGTTCATTTTTATCAAGTACAGAATGCTCTATTTTGTTTTTAATCATAATACATAAATAGTTCTTTTCATTTTTAATTGTAACCTTTATTTGCGGAGCATTCACATTCTCGCTGGCTTCAATCGCATTATCAAGCAGATTTGCAAGAAGAACACATAAATCAATCTCATTAAAATACGAAAAATCAGATTCAACTTCAACCTTTATATCGATACCATTTGCACGGCACCTGCCAATCTTCAGATTTAATATACTATTAACAGCACTGTTATCAACGCTGATATAGTTGAAAATATTTGTTTCATATTCACAAAGCAAACGCCTTAAATATGATTGCGCTGATTCTATATCTCCGTTTTCAATATTGCCAAGTACGCATAATAAATGATGTTTGAAATCATGTTCCACCCGTTTAATTTCATTGCTGATATGACCGGCATCCTCCATCATTGTTTTCTGTTCAGAAATCTGTAATTTCAACAACGATATTTTGAGCTTGTTCTGGTTGTCCTTTGAAATTCTTTTCATCATATAAATAATGAAAATATTCATCATCATAAGGCATATGGCACACATTCCAAACAGTATATTTCTACTATGTGTTTCAATTTGTAATTTCACTAAGGACACAGCAATAAAAAAAGTTACAAATGTCATAATAACCGATATGTACGATTCCCTGCTTTTTAAGTTGAAAGTTTTTTTCATAAATAGATGCTCTAACATCTTTGCAGACATAAAATATAAAAATTTTGTTAGAAAGATTGCAAGTAACCTTGTGCTGTTATTTTCCGAAAAAATAAAGGTACCCGGCATCCCGAATATGATTGACAGACCATATGTTACTAAGGTATTGATAAGAAGCATGATTGAAAATGACAGAATCGGCAGTACAATTTTTAAAACGACTGAACCGTTAAGTGCGATGAATGCATAGATAATTGTAATCATAATCGTGATCAGGGACAGCCAGCCTTCGAACACATACACCCTGTTTACAATACTGATATACAAAGTTAATAATGCAATAAATGTAATAGATAATAATATTTTTTTATTACCCGAATATCTGCAGCCCATTACATGATTCAGGAAATTTATGGTAACAAAAAACTCAAAGACAGTTGCAGCAACTTCAATAAACTGCCATACTCCTATCATAAAATCCTCCTTGAAAAAAGCTGAAAAGCCTCCTTAACCGCTTTCACCCTGCTTCTGCTCATTGGCAATTGTTGCAAATCATTCAATACTACCGTGTTTTTTTCTATTGAATAGATGTATCTATAATTAACAAGATACCGGGAATGGATACGGATAAAGCCATATTGAGAATAGTTTTTTTCAATATGATTCAGGCTCCCCCGCAGACTTTCTTTTTTATTAACAGAAAAAATATCAATATAATGATCATCGCTCCGCATATACAAAATGTCATTTATGTTGTATTTTGTTTCATATCCCGTACCACAGAAGATGATATATTTTTCCTTTGCATTTATGCTTTCTATCAGCGCTTCTACAATCTCATCTATTTCAATATTTAAAAACTTTTTTCTGATAAATCCCAACGCCTTGAATCTATATGCTTTATAAACCAGCTCATCATGATTGGTTATAAATACAATTTCCGTTGCTTCATGAAGCTTATTGAGCTGTGCGGCTGCTTCCATGCCACTCATTTCCGGCATATCCAGATCCAGAAAAACAACATCAAACAATTGCATTTGGTTTGCCTCTAACAAATCACCTGCATTCGTATAAGTCTTCATATTGCAGATAATTCTGTTGTGATCAAATGCCTGGTAAATGATCTTTGTCATATATTCAAGGTCTGCAGGGTTATCGTCACATATGGCTATATTCATATTTATCCTATCCATCTCATATCTGGGTTTTCTAAAATCCGAAACTGAAGTCTAATCCTCCCACGCCCGGATCCTGTATGTTGCTCCAATCGCATCACAAATGGTCTGACACTGTGCCTCTTCTTCCTTTGTGATCGTCGTATCAACCGTTGTCATGACTACCTCCGGCACATATTTGACACATCCTTTTGCAAATTCTATCATCGCATCAAACGACTGATGTCCGAATCTGCTTCTGACCAGCTCATGATACCGGTCGGCATTTGGTGTATTTAAGCTGATTGAAACTGTATCAACCAGTCCATGAAGCTCCGGCGTAATATCTCTTCCATTGATCAGATTGCCAAGACCGTTGGTATTGATACGAATTTTTTTATGAAAGGTTTCTTTTACATATGCTGCCGTCTGAAGCAAAACATCCAGAGCCTCCGTCGGCTCTCCGAATCCGCAGAATACTACTTCGTTATACTGACTCATATCGAATTTGGCAAATTCAGCTATTACCTCATCGGCAGACGGCTCCCGCTCTAACCACAGCCGGCCGGATTCTCCTACATGGTCTGTATTCTGTCTCAGGCAGAACGTACAGGCACATGGACATTTGTTTGTCAGATTAACATATAGATTATGATGTACCTTATACAAGATTTCCATAATTTTCTCCCTCGCAATTTATATTTTTAATGAAGCTTATAAAGCAGCTCTTCAAAGCATACCCCATCCGTAAGCGGCAGGTCCAGTTCGATTGATCTTTCAATACAGTGCTTGATAAAGGAGGACGCCTTCCGTACGGAGGTTTCAAAATCCACCCCATTGACGGCATCTGCTGCCAGAATGGATGAAAAGATATCTCCCGTTCCGGAGCGGGACTCTCCAATTTTATGGGTCCGGATGACTTTTGCCAGTCGTTCCGGCTGATATGCATAATTGGCGATATAGCTTCTCTGTGGAATTCCGGTAATGACCACCTTCGGATCGGAACATCGCATGGCCGCCACGAGTTTTTTTGCCATCTCAGAAACCTCCGCCAGACGCCATCGTCCTTTATATTCCGTATCTGTCAGAATACAGGCCTCCGTCAGATTCGGGGTCAGGATGTCTGCATACTGCACCAGCTTTTTCATTTCCTGACACATTTCTTTCGTATAGGTCGGATATGGAACCCCATAATCCCCCATTACCGGGTCGATAACCGCAATGGTATCCGCATCCTTGAAATCCTTCAGAAAATCTGTCACTATCTCAATCTGTCTCTTAGATCCCAGAAAGCCCGAACAAATTCCCTGAAAATGCAGATCCAGCTTTTTCCACTCTGCAATATACGGCTCCATTTTTTCTGTATAATCCTCAAAGAAAAAGCTTTCAAAACCGGTATGGTTGGAAAAAACGGAGGTCAAAACAGGACAGCATTGTATCTTCATGACCGAAATAATCGGCATGGCAACTGCAATGGAACATCTCCCAAATCCGGAAAAATCATTGATAACCGCTATTTTTTTCTGATTATTATGTGAAGTACCCATATCTGTCTCCTTTTTATCTGACTGTCATTATGAGACAAACTATTCCCATTTTGTATGTCCAGATTTCATAAAATTTATATGGTCAGATGCTAACCCAATGCCACGTCCAATATCATCATCAGTACAAATCCAAACGCAACCCCCATAGTTCCGATGTTGGTATGGTTTCCCGACTGAGATTCCGGAATCAGTTCTTCAACAACAACATAGATCATGGCTCCTGCGGCAAAGGAAAGCAAATATGGCAGCACCGGTACGACAAAGCCTGCCAACAGAATTGTAAATACGGCTGCAATCGGTTCCACCACGCCGGAAAGCGCACCGAGCAAAAACGCTTTTGTTTTGGATGTGCCTTCACTTTTCAGAGGCATGGAGATAATCGTTCCTTCCGGAAAGTTCTGTATTGCAATACCGATAGAAAGCGTGATGGCTCCTGCCATGGAAATACCTGCGTTCTCTGCCAGCGCACCGGCAAAAGCAACGCCGACTGCCATTCCCTCCGGAATGTTATGCAGCGTCACGGCAAGGACAAGCATTGTCGTTTTTTTTAAATTGGCTTTTACGCCCTCCGGTTTCTGCTGGTCCAGGTGAATATGCGGTACAAGACTGTCGAGTAAAAGAAGAAACAGCATACCAAGCAGAAAACCAAGGGTCGCGGGAAGCCATGCAATCTTTCCCTGCTCCTTTGCCATATCAATCGACGGTATCAGAAGGGACCACACGGAAGCGGCAATCATAACGCCGGAGGCAAAGCCCAACAGAAGCTTTTCAACCTTCAGATTCATCTCTTTTCTCATAAAAAATACCATGGCTGCACCAAATACGGTCCCAAACAATGGCAGCAATAAACCAAGCGTCAGATTCATATTTTTGTCCCCTGCCCTCTCTTACGCCATTCATATATATAAATATGCATAATGTGATTATTTATTTCCTTTCCTGCGGATATTATCTCTTTTTCTGCCCGTCCGGACAAAAAAGCACTGTCTGATTCTACCATAAAATGTCTGACAGGCATATACTTATTTTAACCAAAACAAACAAAGATTTCTATACAGAATAAAAAAAATGTGTTACACTGAGCATGGTTTTTGCCGGTTTTTCAGATTGGATGCCGAAAAGACCGGCTTGTAAATATAAAAAACAAAAAGGAGACAGAATCATGTGGGCATACGAAAGTACATTTTATCAAATTTATCCTCTGGGGTTCTGCGGCGCGCCGTATGAAAATGACGGCGTAACAGTGTCCAGAATTTTAAAGGTTAATGACTGGATTGAGCATATAAAGAAATTAAATTGTAATGCAGTCTACTTCTCTCCAATCTTTGAATCAGACACACACGGATATAACACCAGAGACTATACAAAAATCGACTGCAGGCTTGGAACCAACGAAGACTTTGCACAGGTTGCAAGGAATCTGCATGACGCAGGCATCAAGGTCGTAATTGACGGTGTATTCAACCATGTCGGCAGAGGTTTTTTTGCATTTCAGGATGTACTAAAGAACAGATGGGATTCCCCATATAAAGACTGGTTTCATATCAGCTTTGACGGTAATTCCTGCTACAATGACGGTCTGTGGTATGAAGGCTGGGAAGGCAACTATGATCTTGTCAAGCTGAACCTGAGAAATGAAGCTGTGATTCAGCATATCTTTGAATGTATCAGGGGCTGGATTGAAGAATTTGACATTGACGGACTGCGTCTGGATGTTGCATACTGTCTGGATCACGATTTTCTCCGTAGGCTCAGAAAACACTGTGACGGATTAAAGCAGGACTTTCTGCTGTTAGGAGAACTGCTGCATGGCGACTATAACCAATTTGTTAACGATGAAATGTTACATAGCTGTACAAACTACAATTGCTACAAGGGCTTATATTCCAGCTTCAACTCTATGAATATGTTTGAAATCATACACTCTCTGATGCGGCAGTTTGGTCCGGAGGACTGGACCCTGTACAAGGGCAAGCACTTTCTGTCATTCGTTGACAACCACGATGTTACAAGGGTTGCCAGCATCCTGACAAATGAAAAGCACCTGCCTTTGATCTATGCGCTGGCATACGGCATGCCGGGAATTCCTTGTGTCTATTACGGAAGCGAATGGGGTGCAAAGGGAGAAAAAAGTCAGGGAGATCCTGCCCTGCGCGCCTGCTTTGATAAGCCGGAGTTCAATGAACTGTCTGAATGGATCAGTAAGCTGGGCAAAGCGCATCGTGAAAGCAATGCCCTGTGCTACGGAGATTTCCGTTCCGTTGTTCTGACCAACAAACAATGCATCTTTGAGCGGAAAACGGATTCGGAACGGGTATTGGTTGCCATCAATGCCGATGAATGTGAATATACGGCACACTTCGATGCCGGCTGTGGTACGGCTGTTGATCTGATTACCGGAACGCCTCATGATTTCGGAGGCGGAAGCCTGCTGCCTCCATATTCTGCTTACTTCTGGAAAATGGAACGGTAGGACAAAGTATCAGCGCATAAGCATTCCCTTCTGTTTTTCCGTTTATGTATCAAATCAAAAAGAGGATACCGCTGTCACAAATAAGACCGTATCCTCTTTTTGATTTCATCCGGAATCTGTTTTATTGCGGGAACCAGAGATTGAGATCTACTACCCCGCTGATACCGGGTACGGTTCCTTCGCTGGTATACTGCCACCCGGTAAACCGATATGGAAAATCCGGAACGTTTGCATACTGGGCAAGCCACAGCTGATATTCACCCAGTCTGTCCATATCCAGATTTTGTGCGTACCAGTTACGGTTTGCATAAATCATCGGCGTATATCCGGCCTCTTTTATGGTTTCACAAAACCCTACAATCGCATCTGTACGCTCCTCGTTTGTGATATCATTGGCTCTGGCACCGTCTACCTCCATTTTTTCCGTATCTATTACAACCGGATATGTAATCTTCCGTTCTTTGATATTGGAAAGCACAAATTCCGCTTCCTCGACGCCTTCCTCATAGGAAACAGCCTGTGAGAAGAAATATACACCGATGTCAATTTTCTGTTCCTCTGCTGCCTGTGCATTGGCGTCAAACGCATCGTCAAGCATCAGCCCGCCTTCACTGTAGCCCCTGTAACCCACGCGCATCATGATAAAATCAATTTCCCGTTCTTTCCCCAGCGTTTCCCAGTCTATTTCTCCCTGAAAGTTTGAAATATCCAGTCCGATTCTTGTTTTCGGCACCGTATCGCTGGAATAACGCATATAACCGTCGTCATCCAGATAAAAACGCTCCAGGTCATAATCATGCCGCGGTACATTGGCGCTGATTTTGTAAAGCAGGCAGTCTTCTCTGTCGGTTCCGACCATAATATAACTCATGGATATAAAGTTCCAGTAATTTTCGTAAATCAATGACGTGGTCTCACTGGCAGGAAGCTCCAGAGTATGTTCAATCTGCGTATACAGATATGGCTCCGACCGGGTCCGTTGTTTGGAGTTTCTGCCGATCAGGATTCCCAGAATCAGACCGATTATCAGTCCTGAAACCAGAAATATGGCATATCGTATTCTGATCCTTAATTGTTGTTGTCTGTCTGTATATCTCATGATTCCTTCTAAATATCATTCTCAATAAAATGATAGCTGCCCAGCCGGAGCTGTATGATCTTATCGTACTTACGCGCAATGGCATGAGCAAACCGTTTTGCTGTATCTGCTGAAAACATATAAGACAATTCCTCATAACTGAGCAATGCCTTATCGTAGAGGATCTTATATTTGATATTCCAGTCATACATCAGACTGGTACAGTTGTCAATACTGACTTTCGTAAATATTCCCCTGCTCTTTCCCCGGAACACCCTCAGATTATACTTCTTCTTACTCACCGAATTCTTGATATCAAACACGACCTCCGCCCCCGGAAAATGTCTCCAGAGAGCGTCCAGAAACGCCTGAAGTCTTTGTTTGTCAAAATATTTCGCAATATCATGACAAACAAAGAGGATTGGCTGTCCGTCGGGGCGTTTAATCTGATCCATCCAGGTATAATCAAAAATGGACCGGTCAATATTCTGTTCCCGCTCCCGCGAGGCCATATACCGCCTTCGCAGTTCAATCCGCTCCGGCAGATCTACATTATACCATCTGATCCGTCCGTTATCCACCCGGGAAAACATGGTATCCAGCTCCGCCCCGACATTGACAATAATGGAATCCGCATATCTTCGGATAAAATTCCTGACTCTTCCGTCAATTGCAACCAGCTTCTCCAATATAACCGCTTTATCGTACAGATCGTATTTCAAACTGATCTGCTTATGCTCTATATTGAGTCTGGAAGCAAGCTTAATGGAATCCGTATCGGTAAACAGCTTCGGATACCGTTCTGCCAGCACGGATCTTGCCCACACAGCATGCCGGATATCCTCAGCAACCGTAAGCCCCTCATCCCTGATACTGTATGCAATCTTTTTTCTGACCATCCGGCACTCCGGTACATGCGGATGCTCAATATAGTTATGTACCACATCATAAAATTCATAATAATGCGTCTTGATCTGAAGCTGTTTGATCCTGTTATACAGATATCTGGCATAGCCGTTCATCAGATCGTCGGAAACCGTGAAAATTGCCATCTCGTCACAGATATCTGTCAGATCTGCAAACACAGGCGCAGTATATTCCAACTGGCCCTCCAATTCCTGCATCCAGTATTCCTGCAGAAATTCTTTGACCGCCGGCGTAAAATAATACCGATATGTTGACTTCTTCGGATTACTGATCTGCGCTGTCAGCTCCTGATTCTGAAATTCGGCGTCCATAACCGGGGAAAGCAGAATCAGCTTGTTCGGTCTTCGGTTCCCTGTTTTCCAGGCAAGAATTGCCATGGACAGAGCCAGTCCTCCCCCTGTAGAATCTCCCATCAGAACAATGCGCGTCACAGATTCATCCCGGCAGATCTTTTTGTAGGCATCTAACAGCATGTGAAAAGACTCCGAGGCAGAATGCTCCGGGGTAAGCGGATAGATCGGCACGGCTGCTCCGTATCCTGTTGCTTCCACCATATCCAGTACAAATTCCCATTGTCTGTGGTTGATCTGCATGCAATGCCCGCCGCCATGAATGTAGAAGAAATATTTATCTACCTCTGTGTTCTTTGGCCTGACATAAAAACAGACACCGCCTTTTTCAAATACGGATTTGATCTCCAGCTTGTCCGAATATCCCCGCGGCGGATTATAGTCCTCCATTTTTCTCTTTCTTAAAATATCTTTTCTGATATCGGATGCTTTCATATGCTTGTCATCCAACAGAACATCCTTTATCCGTTCAACTGCCATGACCATACTATTCTGACTGCTCATATTGTTATCTCCTATCAACAGCTTCTCGTGACATATTCATTGTTACATAAGTTTTTGGGTTTATCAAGTAAAATGATATATATTTTTCCATGTTGCAATATTCAAAAATTATGTTATATTTATTGAGAAGCAACAGATGATTTTGGAATGAGGTACATTATGAATATAACAATGCTAAAAAGTAAAATTCACAGAGCCGTCGTAACACAGGCAGAACTGAACTATGTAGGCAGTATCACCATAGATTCCGAGCTGTTAAAGCAGGCCGGTATATTAGAATATGAAATGGTGCAGGTGGTAGACATTGAAAACGGCAATCGGTTTGAAACCTATACGATTGCAGGTGAAAGCGGCTCCGGCGTTATCTGTTTAAACGGTGCCGCCGCCAGACAGGTCTCACTTGGAGACCATGTTATTATCATGTGCTATGCTTCCATGTCACCGGAAGAAGCTGCCACACATCTACCAAAGGTGGTATTTGTAAATGAGCAGAATCATATTGAACGGATTACTTCCTATGAAAAACACGGAGAGATTGTCTGACCGTTTTCCAAAGGCCGACAATCTCTCCTCAATATAATTCATCTTTTTTATCTCTTGCTATCTCTTGCGCTTTCTGTTTAATTCTGCCAGTGAATCTGCTGTTCCCTGACCAGCGGATAAGACACCAGTTCGCAGCCCTGTATATTTTCTTTATGCATATCTACCGCCGTAACCTGACTGTTATCATAAGTGGTATAATAGTAAATCCCCCGCGTCGTATTGCAGCAGCAGCTGTAAAGGGTATACTCATACAAGCCGTTTTCCATATGCACACAGCCCTTCTGCATGGCAACCGAATTCAAAATATGGAAAAACTGGCTGACGCTCTCACATTCCGACTCACCACAAACGGAATTGAGCTTCACAAATGCTCCTTTTACAAAACGGGACATGGAGGATGCATCGCCGGGCAGACCCATGGCGCCCATACCCCGGCTGTACCGATCCAGCTTCAGCTGCTCTGAAAAATGATTGACCGGCGGATCAATGGATAAACTCATATAATTATTCAGATTAAACATCTGCATATCGAAAGTCGGATTATTTGTTAAAAGTCCGATCGGATTTTCATAAACCCTCAGACCGTCCTTCACGGATTCTACGGTCAGCGCACCTTCCGCATCTGCAATGATCCAATGAAGCGGCGACAACGGAAGCTCGTCACTGAAAGGAATTGCTACCAGATTGATCCGCTCCAACAATGCCTTTGCTTCAGAAACAGTTGCACACTGCGCCAGAATCCATGGAATGAATTCAAATGGGGATATATTGTCCTTGCCGCTTACTTCCTGTTTGTAATCAGCATTGCCGGGAAAATTCAGTCCTGCCATACTTAAGCCTTTTTCATTTGTCGCCTCATAATAAAGCGGATAGTCATCCACAACGGCGGCAATTCCGATCATTGCATAGTGCTGCCTGATCTCCTTCGCTTTGCGAAAAGCAAACGAAAAATTAGCAGGGGTCACAACGACACTCTCACGAAAGGAATACTCCAAGTCCAGATTCCGTCCGAAATAATGATCCTTTGTCCTGTAGGAAACTGCTGTACACATATTGATACCTCCTAAAATTATCCTTTTCTCTTTATAATATATTTTCCATATTTATGACATATATCCATTTTATTACAGTGCATATTAGGTATAAAGCTGTTTATTCTTATCTTAAACTTTATAAAAGAGCGATTGTTATCATATGATACTATAAGCCCTCATAATCAAACGCCGGAATAAAGCTCTCTTTTGCCGTCCTGCCCTCCTGTATAAAGGCCTGTTCCACGCCGGCTGCAATGGCATAATCTATAAACCGCTCATATTCTCTCTTTGTCACGGGCCGGTTCAGCTCCGGCATCTCTTTCTGCTCCTGCAACGGGGTATACTGGTTCATCAGGCTTAAAATGACCTTGTTCCCATATGTCCGGTGCACATAGTCTACCACTGCTTTTCCGTTTTTCAAATGGCCGGGTAAAAGCAGATGTCTGACTATCACCCCTTTGTGCAGCATACCGTTTTTATCAAAAACAGGACTGCCCGTCTGCCTTACCATTTCCTCCAATGCACTTTTTGCAGCCTCCGGATAATCTGCTGCTTTGGAACAGCGCGCCGCCAGTTCTTTTTCCATATATTTAAAATCTGTCAGATAGATATCTATCCATCCGGACAGCATCTGCAGGGTCTGTACCCGTTCATAGCCGCTGCAATTATAAACCACCGGAATCGACAGTCCCCGTTTTTTTGCAATGTTCAAAGCTTCAAGAATCTCCGGTGTATAATGGGTCGGCGTTACCAGATTGATATTGGCCGCTCCCTGCGCCGCCAGTT
The DNA here is from genome assembly GCA_947632705.1 of uncultured Coprococcus sp. Classification (GTDB taxonomy): domain Bacteria; phylum Bacillota; class Clostridia; order Lachnospirales; family Lachnospiraceae; genus Coprococcus. The sequence goes on from CANRQE010000007.1 coordinate 45,200, forward strand.
CCAAAAAAATCTCCGCAAGACGTACTACGGAGATTTCTTTTCCAACCGATGCATCGGATATGGCATGGTTCTGACAGTATATACAGCCCAGAGGGCAACCGGAAAAAAACACGGTGCCTGAGCCCTGTTTGCCTGAAATGCAGGGTTCCTCCCACATATGCAGAGCTGCTCTGGCACAGATTACGCCGGTGCCTGCAGCCTTACAGACGCCCGGTTTACCATGTTTTCTGTCAGCCCCACAATCTCTCGGACACAATCGGCATAATAATGTTTCCATGTTGATTCCCTCTTTTCAGGCATACCTGCCCTTATCTAAAAACCTAATGATTTCAAAAACAGAATGAACAGTAAGACCGGAGCAATGAATCTGATCATAACCTTATAAAGCTGCTTCCTTCCCATCTTACAGCCTGTCTTTTCCACTTCGTCTATAATCGTTTTCGGTTTGACAACCCAGCCGATCAAAATACAGGTCCCGATTGCAACCACCGGCATCAGGAGATTATTACTTATATAATCTAAAATATCGAGAATCTGGGCTGTAGCGCCGGTCGGCAGCTTGACCTCAAAATACAGCCGGTTATATCCCAGACAGACAAGGACTGCCATAACAACTGCAATTACCGTTTCAAATGAAACTGCCTTGACTCTCGAGATATGGAACTGATCCATAAAGCTTGATACGATTGCTTCCAGGATGGATACCGCACTTGTCAGGGCTGCAAACAAAACCATGGCAAAAAACAGAATTCCTACAATATTTCCGATTTTTCCCATCGCTGCAAATACCTTTGGAAGCGAAATAAACATCAGGCTCGGACCGGACGCATCCATACCTTCTTTTCCGGCAAAGGCATATACTGCAGGAATGATCATGACGCCTGCAAGTACGGCAACAGCCGTGTCAAAAATCTCAATCTGATTTACGGACTTCTTCAGATTTGCATCATCATGAACATAGGAACCATAGGCAATCATGATTCCCATTGCAACGCTTAAGCTGAAGAACAGCTGTCCCATAGCGTCTAATAAAACCCTGAAGAAACGGGCTACCGTCATATCCGTAAAATCAGGAACCAGATAGATCTGAAGTCCCTGTAAACCGGTTCTGGTCACCCCGCTGTCATCCGTATGGCTGATTGTCAGGGCAAAGACTGCTATGATCACTACCAGAACCAGAAGAATCGGCATCAAAATCTTGGAACAGGATTCTATTCCCTTATTTACTCCTCTGAAAACAATAAACGCCACTGCCAGCAAAAACACCAGCATCAGAAGAATCGGCTCTCCCGTTGCAGAAATAAAAGAGGTAAAATATCCGTCCTGCGCTGCCTCTTCCCCGTGTCCGGTTATATACACCAGCAGATATTTGACAACCCAGCCGCCGATTGCACAATAATAAGGCAGGATGATCGCCGGAATCAGACAGGCAATAATCCCCATCCCCTTCCATTTGCTGTGCAGTTTGCCGTAAGCGGTAAGCGGACTCTGCTTGGTTTTTCTTCCGATGGCAACCTCCGTAATCAGAAGGGTAAAACCGAAGGTCAACGCCAGAACTATGTAAATGACAAGAAACATTCCGCCTCCGTCTCTGGCTGCAAGGTATGGGAACCTCCAGATATTCCCTAGTCCTACTGCACTACCGGCCGCAGCGAGCACAAACCCGATTGAGCCTTTAAATGAATTTCTTTTCGTTTCTTTTTCCATAAATGAATTCTCCCCTGTTTTTCCTTGAAGCCTCCCCGCTTCATTTTTTCATATCGTCCTGTGTACCTGTAAAACAACCAGCACTTTACTCACATGGTTTTATTCTATCAGACACTGAAACAAAAACCAACTACTATTTTGGCTTCTTTAAAATCCGGTGTCTATCATAATCCGGCTTCCGGTTTTTGTTTTCCGTACCTGAATCTGCTGCGGAATCGTCTCCATCAGTTCTTCTCTATGGCTGATAATGCCCACCAGTTTATTCGTTCCGGACAGGTGAACCAGAATATCCATGGCATTTTCCAGAGATTTTTTGTCCAGCGAACCAAAGCCCTCATCAATAAACAGCGCATCCATCTGTATTCCTCCGAGGTTGGAGGAAACCGTATCAGATAATCCCAGAGCCAGACTTAAGGATGCTTTAAAGCTTTCCCCACCGGACAGATTCCCTACCGGGCGTCTGTGCCCCGTAAAGTTATCGAGCACCTCCAGATCCAGAAACGTATTCCTTTGTTTTCCGGGTGTCTCTTCCTTCCGGAACAGTTCATATTGCCCGTCACTCATCGGCAGCAGTCTCCGGTTTGCCGCCTGAATAATAGAATCAAAGCCTGCCGCCTGAACATACTGCTCAAGCGTAATCTTCCCGTTTCCGGTCTGTCCCCTTACCAGATCATACAGCTTCTGGTAAACAGAATATTCCTTCTGATAGTTTTCCAGTACGGATCTTTGATCTGCAATATGCTTCTTTTTGTCCCGGTTTGTCTGAAGCCGATACTTAACTGCCGTTACCTCAGAAGCAATTTTTTCGACAATTTTATTCTGGGATTCTGTCTGCACCGATAATTCTTCCAGATCGATCAGCGTTTTCCCCTTTGCATCCTGCTCGGCTTTCTGAAGCTGCACCCGATTTGTCTTCACTGCCTGATCATACTCCTGCCACTTTCTCTCGAGCTCCTGTATCTCAGCCTCATCCGCAACATAACGCAGGAATTCCTCCTTTGTACCGAACTGATTCCCTGCCAGAGTCTGTTCGAATTCCCGCAGCAGCTTTTCTTCTGCAACCGTCTGTTCCTGACAGGACTGTCTCAAGGTTGCAAGCGCAGCTTTCGTTTCCGCCTCTCTCTTTTCAAGCTCCTGTAAATCTGTCCTTGCACATTCAATCTGCTGTTTCACCCGGTCAGCCTCCGCCTGAAATGCCTCCTGCACCTTGCACGCCTGCCCCCAATTCTCATATGGAAGTCCCGACAGATTTTCCAGCAGAGCTGCCTTTTCAGCAAGGCTTGTGGCATTCTCCTGTCTGCGCTCCCGCAAATCCTCTTCCTCTTTTTTGAGTTTCTCTTCTTCTTTTTCTCCGGCTTGAAGATCGAATCGAGCCTGTTCCAGTTTCTGACATTCTGTTTCTATGATAAGCTTTTGCCTGCTGTTTATTGAGATTTCTTCCTGAATCTGTATCTTTCTTTCCTCCAACCGTGCAAAAAGCCCGTTTAGAGACGGTTCCGGATCCCCTGCTGTTACAGGAAGGCTCTCCATACATTCCAATATTGCATTTCTAAGAAACGTCTCCTTTTCTGAAACTGCAGCATTTTCCTTTTCAACCGCAAGCACGGCATCTTCCTTTTCCTGTCTTGCAGCCTCCTCCTGTTTCTGCAGATCCTGCAGGGCTTCCTCTGAAACAGATTCCTCCGGCAGGACGGCAGGCGCCGGATGATGGGTAGAACCACAGACCGGACACATTTCCCCTTCTATTAATTTCTCCGCCAGCAGTCCTGCACGGCAAAGGTCAAAGAGCTGTTCGGCATCATACTTTTTCTGATGAAGGGTATTGTATCTGTCCTGTTTTTCCCGGAACTTCTGCCGCAGGGTCTTACGCTTGTCCAGATGCTTCCGATACTCCGGAATATCCTGATCCATAAGGCCGATCATCTTCGCTTCCAGTGTCTGAAGCTGTTGCAAGACATTTTTGGTTTCCTCCAGTTTTTCCGGACTGTTCCGGTATTTCTCGATCATCTGCTTTTCTTCTGATATTCTGTTTTCCAGAGTCCCTTTTTTCTGGCTTAATTTCTGATTTTCCTGCTCAAGCAGGATCCTTTCCTGCTTTAATTTTTCTACCTCGCCGGATAAACGGTCTCTTTGCTCATATTTTTTCTGATCTTCTGCAATCTTATGGATCTCCTTTTGCAGCTCGTCCACGTTTTCCTCTTCTTTTTGGCTTTTCGCAAAAACCTTCTCTGCATCTTCCACACGGCTTTGAAGCTCGATTTGTTCCCGTTCCTTTCTCTGAATGTCTCCTTGCAGTTTGAATACCTCTTTCTGCTTCTTTTCCCACTCCCTGTATGATGGATTGACATTTCTTGTGGCCGCTTTTTTCCGTTCTGTCTCTGCCAGCAATGCCTGCATCCGGTCTTTTTCTTCCGCAAGCCTCTGCCTTTCCCTGCAAAGCTCCATATAATCCGCGATTATTTTATTCTGCTGTTCCGCAGTGGCAAGCTTTCGCTTACTGTCCTCCAGAATCTGCTGTTCTTTCCCGTATTTCTCCGTTTCTTTTTCAAGCAGGTTCTGATCCTCCCGGAGCAGATGCTCTAAAACCGTAAGCATCTCCTCCAGATTCCATACGCTTTCTCTTCCTGCCGTATACTCCTTTAGCCGGCAGAGTTCCGCATACTCTGTGCTCTGTTCATCTGCAGCCACATCACTAAAATACTGTAAAATACTCCTTTCCGTCTCTTCCTTTTTGCCCCTGCTCTCATCCTTATACCGTTTCAGCACATCCTCGATTGCCTGATAACCGTCTGTTTTAAATATTTTTCTGAGGATTTTGGTCCGGTCGTCCGTAGATGCATTTAAGAGCTGATAGAATTCTCCCTGTGCGATCATGGCGATCTGCTTAAACTGCTTCACATCAATATGAAGCAATTCGACTACAGCGGCATTTACCTGACTTACCCCTTCTATCGGTGCTTCTCCGTCACAGTAAAGGGCCGCCTTTTCTCTTTCCGTTATCATGCCGGTGCCTCTCTGCTTTGGTCTGTCATAGCCGGGCTGCCTGCGTATATGATAGTTTCGTCCCTGATGGGAAAAATAGAACTCCACATAGCTTTCCGTTCCTGGCTCCGCATACTCGCTCCGGAGCCTTCTGGTATCACGATAGATTCCGCTGACATCTCCATAGAGTGCAAAACATATGGCGTCAAAGATTGTGGTCTTCCCTGCACCCGTATCACCGGAAATCAGGAAAAGCCCCTGTTTCTCAAACTGCTCAAAATTAATTTCCGGCATTTCTCCGGCATAGGGTCCAATGGCGCTGATTATCAATTTAATCGGTTTCATCCATGACACCTGCCTCTCCTGCAACCTTTTTCATTGTTGCCATTTCTTCTTTACTGATGTCGCTTCCGTACATCTTTTTATAAAATTCAGAAATCAGTTCTGAAAAAGACTGATTTCCCGTCACCTGCTCAAAGTCAAGCTGCTCAAGCTCTCTGGTATGGGAATTGTCATAGTCAAGCTTGACCGTATTCGGATAGGTCAGCCGGAAAATTCCCATCCCGTCACTGACCGGATTTTCGTCCGTCAGGGTGGCATAGATGAAATCCTCCGGCGACTCTATATTCTGATGATTCAGCAGCTGCGCCAGTTTTCCCTTCAGGTGGCGCAGGTCTCTGTTCGGCTTCAGATCAACGAGTTCGATTGAGACTTCTCCCTTTTTTCCGAATGTAACAATGGGAACGGACTTCCGGCTGTTTACCTCACTGAAGGAATATTTCAGCGGGGAGCCGGCATACCGGACCGTTTCCCTTCCAACCATCTGCGGGGAATGGATGTGTCCAAGCGCAACATAATCAAAGGCATGAAAGCAGTCCACCCCGATTTTTTCAACCAGACCTACATTCTGCACTGCCGCACCCTCAGAGCCTCCGAGCACCGGCTCTGTTCCGTCCTCCGTTACAAACTGGTGGGCAACCAGAATATTCCTTTCCTTTTGATTGATCTCCGTATGGGAAAGTACCACGCGGACTGCCTGATCATAAGACTGAATCTCTTCCTCCGGATAAAAATATCTGACCTGTGAGGCCTTTACAAACGGAAGCAGATAGACATTCACTGCTCCATATTCATCCTGAAACCTCTTATGATACAGGCTTCCGGTATATTTGGCGGAAATATATAATTCCTTTGCTTCAAACAGGCTGCTGCCGAAATTCAGCCTTTCATCCGAATCATGGTTCCCGCTGATGACCAATGTTTTAATCTTCATCTCTGCCAGTCTGCAAAGAAAACTGTCAAACAGCCGGACTGCTTCCTCACTCGGAACGGATTTGTCATATACGTCTCCTGCGATCAATACCCCGTCTACGGATTGATCCTTTGCAATGGCAAGGATCTGATTCAGAATATACTCCTGATCCTTGATCAGCTGAAATTCCATGAGAGTCCTTCCCAGATGCAGGTCTCCTAAATGCATAAATTTCATATGTACGTCTCTCCCCCTTTCTCTGACGCCGTTAATCATATCAGCCTCCGACAATCGTACCCCCGTTTGGATGCAGCACCTGCCCCGTCATATAGGATGCATCCTCCGATGCCAGAAATACATAACACGGAGATACCTCGCAGGGCTGTCCGGCCCTCATCATCGGTACCTGTGATGTCTTTCTGCCAAAGGTAGCAACCTCCCCGGCAGAAAAAGATGCAGGAATCAACGGCGTCCATATTGGTCCCGGCGCCACTGCATTTACACGGATTCCCTGTTCGGCAAGGGATAATGACAGCGAACGGGTAAGCGATACAATGGCGCCCTTCGTTGCACTGTAGTCAATCAGCTGCTGATTTCCCTGATAAGCCGTAACCGAAGCCGTATTAATAATGGAAGCCCCTTTTTTCATATATGGTAACGCTGCCTGTATCATATAGAAAAAAGAAATAACATTGTTCTGAAACACCAGATTCAACTGTTCGTGTGAAATATCCAAAATACTGTTTTGAATGAACTGAACTGCATGATTATTTACAAGAATATCAATTTTTCCAAAGCACTGCAAGGTCTTGTTTACGCATTTTTCCGCAAAATCCGGATCTTTCAGGTCTCCCCTCAAAAATACGGCTTCGCCTCCAAGCTCTCGGATTCTTTCCCCTGTCTCCTTAGCGTCACATTCCTCATCATAATATACAATCACGACAGACGCTCCTTCTTTTACAAAATCATATGCCACGGCCCTGCCGATTCCGCTGTCGCCGCCTGTGATGATCGCAGTCTTGCCCTCCAGCTTTCTGCCGCAGGCCTTCCGCTCCGAAACCGGCCTTGGTTTCATGATATATTCGATTCCCGGCTGTCTGTCCTGATGCTGGGGCGGAAAAGAAAGCTCTATATCCTCACATTCTCTGACATATCCATACTTCCTGTCTGGTTCCATTGGTCCATACCTCCTGATTTCTATATGCATATCAATATGCATACCGGGAAGTCCATGTGCAGCGGATTTTATCATTCAAACCGGACAGGGAGGCGTCCCGCATAAGAACGCCTCCCTGTCTTTTCTATCTTTTTAATCACCGGATACTATGTCCTGTTTTTTTTGCACTACAGCCACTTATTCAATGCCTCCAGCAGCTTGGAAATCTCCACCGGCTTCGCCACATAATCATTCATGCCCGCCTCTTTGGCTTCTCTGATGTCATTATCAAATGCATTTGCGCTCATGGCAACAATCGGCATATGATCCGTGTCCTCGCGATGCAGATCCCGAATACCTCTTGATGCATCGTAACCGTTCATCACAGGCATCTGAATATCCATAAATATAAGATCATAGTAGTTTTGCGGACTGTTTTTAACCATTTCTACAGCTGCCTTTCCATCTTCGGCCTGCTCCACACTGACCCCAATATAGGAAAGCAGTTCATCGGCAATCTCCCGATTCAGCTCGTTGTCTTCTACAAGGAGAATTCTTTTTCCGCTAAAGCTGTCGGCCTTCAGCTTGGCTGCCTCCAGCTGTTTTTCCTTTCCTCCTTCTGCAAGAACGGATTTTAATGCATATACCAGACGGGAACGGAACAATGGCTTTTCGATAAAGGCCTGTATGCCTGCTTCTCTTGCCTGCGCTTCTACCTCTGTCCAGTCAAATGCAGACAGGATAATAATCGGAACATGGTTTCCGATCTTGCTTCGGATTTCCTTTGCCGTTTCGATTCCATCCTTTTCCGGCATCTTCCAATCCAATATGATGACAGAAAAATCATTCTGTGCCTCATATGCTTCCACGGTACGCTCTACTGCCGTTTCACCGTCCGTTACCCATTCCGCCACCATACCGATTCCCTCCAGAATCTCACAGGTGGTAATACACGAATCCTGATCATCATCCGCAACCAGCACACGCAGATCTGCAAGCTCAGCCACATCATCTGCCCCCTGCTCCTGCAGCTTCAGATGGACGCGAACCGTAAATTTGGAACCGACATTCAATTCGCTTTCTACCTGTATATCGCCATCCATCATACGCACGATGTTCCGGGTAATCGACATGCCAAGACCGGTTCCTTCTATATTTTTGCTGACTGAATTCTGCGACCGGGTAAATGGATTGAAAATGGTCTCCATGAATTCTTTATCCATACCAATACCCGTATCCTCACAGATAAATTCATAGCAGGCCATACCATGAATCGCTGACTTACACTCCCGGATAGAGAACGTAACCGTCCCACCCTCCGGCGTAAATTTTACGGCATTTCCCAGAATGTTTACAAATATCTGACGGAGCCGTAAGGTATCTCCGATTACATTTTCATGCTCAATATCTGAGATATGGACCTTCAGTTCCTGATGCTTACTGTTAATCTGCGCCTGTATAATGGTCAGAATACTTTCTACCATATCCGCCATTCCAAACGGCTCTTCTGACAATGTAACCTTTCCGCTCTCAATCTTGGACATATCCAGCACATCATTGATCAGTGCCAACAGATGCCGGCTGGAAATTGTAATCTTGCTGAGACAATCCTGCAGGCGTTCCTGATCATCCATGTGCATGGCTGCAACGGCAGTCATACCCATGATCGCATTCATCGGCGTACGGATATCATGCGACATGCGCGCAAGGAAATCCGATTTGGCTCTGTTCGCTGCCTCCGCTGCCTCTGACGCATTCTTTAATGCAAGTCTGATCTGCTGTTCCCGTTCCTTCAGGGCCGTCACATCCTGTATGGCAAACAGTACATCCGTCGGTACTCCATTCTTTCTCTTCAGACACAGCACTGATATATTCTCCCAGCGTACTCCGCCCATATCAATCTGATATTCATATTGCAGATAAGGGATCTCCTCCGTCAGATGCTTCTGCACATAGTCCTGTGAGATAAGAACGCTCATTTTCTCTCCGCTCTCATCCTCACTGACATATTTCGACGCCAGATATTGAACCAATTCTGTATATACTCCTTTATCCGGCGCATCACTCTTCTTATCCTCCAGATATTCATACGTGTTGCTCTCAAAGTGGACAAGTGCAAACCGGGTAAACAGCTGGGTTGTCACATCCACGATCCGGGATATCTCCTGTTTTTCGGAAACCAGCTGTTTGTTTCTCGCCTTATATTTGATGAACAAATACACAATATACGCCAGGAAAACAATAAACAGCTTTATCTCCAGCATTATCCCTGCAGAATCTGCTCCTCCCGCCATCTGCCTGTTCAATGAGGAAGGGAAATTCTGGAGCAGCAGCCAGTCACAATTGTCTAAGCCTACCACATAAGCACTGCCCGCACCGTTTTTTCCCCGGTAATTGAAGCTGGCAGATGTGCCATCCCGAAGCGCCTGCTCAAACTTAGCCTCTTCTGTATCTGATAACTGCTGATTTTCCCGCATTGATTCCAACAGATTTTCCGGCGTGGACTCATCCACGAATGAAAACACCACCGTTCCGTCATGCTCCAGCAGATAGCAGCTTGCCTGGGTACCGAAATAATCGGCAGAAAGCATATTATGTACCGTTTCACCTTTTAAGATCCCGCTTAAAACGCCAATAATCTCATTATCATAATAAAATGGCGTGTAGAAGATCAGCAGGGTCTCATTTGTAATTCTGGAATTGTAAATAACGCATTGCCCGCTATGGCCCTGCATACCCTGCATAAAATATTCCCTGTCTGACAAATCTGCAGTCTGCCCATCCGCTGTCAGATCCATTCCATCCGCCGATATAAATTCCACATAGTCAAAGGAGGACCGTTCAATCATATCCTGCAAAACGGAAGAATCGACCTTCGGTTCCGGCAGAAGCGACCCATACAGATATGCCATCATATTCACGCTGTTTTGGGACATAATAACCAGATCATTGATTCTTTCCGCATTCTCCTCCGTTACAGACTCAATAAAACTGTTATTCTGTTCCAGAATACGCTTCTTGTTATCTCTGAAAAATACGGCAAAAGAATATATGATAAAACTGAGCAGCGCCATAATAAATAGAAATTCAAATACTATTATTTTGTTCTTTTTTTTCATAGTTTGTTTCTCTTTCTTCGGTAAAAATATAAAGCATTTTTATCATAACATGGGAATTGATATAATGCAACCGGCAATCCGGTCATCGATTATATAAAAAGGCGGCCGGTTTTTTGCCAGCCGCCTTTTTTAAGAAATTCCGCTCAAAGGTCTGCTTTTTTATTTTCGCCGCTTTTATTCTATGGAACCGGTCCGATAGATGAATTTCACCTGACCTTCCATGGAATCATCCAGCCCTGTAAATGTCCGGTATCCGCGAGATACTGTCTTTATGGCGCGCAGTCTCTCCACAAGTCCGTCCAAGTCTCCATCCACTGCATCCACCAGCTTCTGAATCCCCTGTTCATTCAATTCGACCAGACCATCTGAAAGCTGCAGGGCGCCGTTTTTCAGGGCTGTAATGCCCTCAATCAGGGCCGGCGTGCTGTTTTTCAGAGTTAAAATTCCGTTATATAATTCTCCGGCGCCGGCATACAGACTGTCCGCTCCGCCTGCCAGAGTATCCATCCCCGTTTTTAATTCGCCGGCGCCTTCCGCCGCCTGGGCAACGCCGGCCGTATAAGACTGCAGACCAAGATAAAAAGCATTATAGCTGTCCAAGGATGCCTTCAGGGAAATGACAGCCTGCGCACCTTGTGACGCCGCTGTCAGCTGGGACTGTACCTCCTCAGAAGCCATATTGTCAGAAATTGCCTTTTGCACCTGTAATTCTATATTGGAAGCAATCGTTTCTTTCATCGTATCACTCTGCATCTGTTCAGAAACATTTGTCTCAACTGTCGCTTTCACGGTTTCCGAATTCATCTGTTCATTGACCTGCGCATCAATTGTCCGGATTACTTCATCACTTTGCATCTGCTGCGTAATGGCCGCCTGAATTGCCGACTGTGTCTCTTCATCCACCAGACCATTTGCAACGGCAGCTTCATAATCCTCCTTACTCATCTGGGCGGCCGCACTGATCACCTGTGCGGCAACGGCATCCTGAACTGCCTGCGTTACCTGAGCGGTCACCTGCTCCTTTACCGCTTCTTCTACCTGCGTACGCACTTCTTCACGGACTGCCGCCGTTACCTGTTCTTCTATATAAGCGCGCTGTGCTTCCACCGCTGCCGTAACTGCTGCAAGTGCCTGTTCATAGACGGCATTTTCATCCAATGACGCAATCACGCCGTTTAATACATCTGCATAGTTACCGATTGTCAGTTCCGGTACCTCTAATCCGGAAGCGGCAAGCTGGGTATTGGCCGTCTGAAGCAGGGTTACAAATACCTGTCCGGCTCCTCCGTTCAAGGATTCATTATTGGCGACCAGTGTATTCAGGCCGTTATATAACTGTTCCGCCCCTGACTGTAAGGAAACGGCTCCTTCATCCAGATCTCCGATTCCATTCTTCAATGTATCCGCCCCGGAGGCCAATGCTCCTACGCCGTCAACCAGTGTACCGGACTGGCTTAACAACGTCGAAAGTCCTTCATACAGCTGTGTGGAACCATCCATCAGCTGATCCATCGCATCGGTCAGTTCACCCAGGGACGCACCCAGATCATCAACCGAGTCTATATGATCGGTATCAATTTCATTGAAAATTTCATTTGTGGCAAGCGTTACCGTCATATCAAGCTTGAAATTTTCCACATCTCCGGTAATCTCCACATAATCCGGAATCTCAAGCTGCTCGGCAGAGACTGCAAGATTTTCCTGCATACCCGGAAACGCAATTCCGATTACAACGGTACGGTCACCGTCATTGATCAGCTTACCGTTTGTAACCTCCACATTGGAAAATACGGCATTATCCAGCAAAACGCCGGTCAGCATTGCAAACGGCACATAAAGCTTTTCTTTCTTTCCGTTTATTTCCACATATTCATATTGTTGATTGGAATAGTCAAAACGGATAGTCACCTTTCCGCTTTTTCCTGCTATTTCTGAAGGCGTTACCGTTTTGCCGTCCAGCTTGTATGATACGGTCATTGCAACCGGCAGCTCCTTGTCGCTTTTTCCCTGATAGTATATATCATTGCCCTGTGCATCCCAGACACAGCTATGATCGCTTCCGGTCGTATAACCTTCTTCTCCCTTGATATTTTCTATATCCGTCAAATCTGTTTTGTCATGTAACGTCTCATCGCCCATTGCATTTTTAAGCCAGTCACTGACTACAATCTCCTGTACGGAACCATCCGCTTCAGAAAGCACATAGACTGTCTCATCCTTGAAACCGGACGTTTCGGAATCTGCTGTTTTCCGGTCGGACAAAGCAGCCTGCTTCTCGACATTTTCATCTGCCCGTATATCGTCCGCATTTACATTTGGCGTATAAACGGTATATACAATGCCACAGATGGTCAAAACAGCACAAAGACAGAACGCAATCATTTTTGTTATTGTTTTTTTCATTTTACAAGAACCTCCTGTTCCTTCATGGATTTATTTTTAGGTTTCATCCCATGAGTTGTAACGCAGATCACTTTATCGAACAGCAGCAAAAGCGCCGGAAGGATCAGAATTACAGCCAGCATACTGATAACCGCACCTCTTGCCATCAGCATACACATGGAACCTATCATATCGATATTAGAATATGTGGCTACGCCAAAGGTCGCTGCAAACAGACCCATGCCGGATACAACAATCGATGGTATGGAGGTCGCCAACGCAACGATCACGGCATCCTTTTTTCCATTTCCCCGGCTCCGTTCCGCTTTGTAGCGCGTTGTCATCAAAATAGCATAGTCCACGGTCGCGCCAAGCTGAATCGTACTGATACAAATCGGCGCTATAAACGGAAGGCTCTGTCCGAAATAATGCGGTAACCCCAGATTGATAAATATGGCGGCTTCTATTACGGAAATCAGGATAAACGGAAGCGAGATGCTCTGTTCTACCAGGGCTATGATAATGAAAATGGCAAGGATGGAAACCATATTTACCACCTTAAAATCATGCGCAGTTGTCTCTATCATATCTTTCATGCAGGGCGCTTCTCCGATCAGCATGCCGCTTTCATCATACTTTTTCAGAATCTGGTTTAATGCATGAATCTGTTCATTGACTTCATCACTGGCAACCTTATATTCCGAATTGATCAGCAGCAATTCCCATTTGTCATTTTCCAGAATCTCCGTAACGGATTCCGGCAGAACCTCCTCCGGAATACGGGACCCCAGAACAGATTCAAGTCCCAACACATATTTCACGCCGTCCACCTGTTCCATTTCCGCAATCATGGAACGGACGGTGGTGGAGGAGAGGCCGGCGTCCACCAACAACATATGTGTGGATGCAATATCAAATTCCTCAGACAGCTTCCTGCTTGCAATCACATACTCCATGTCCTCCGGCAGGCACTGTCCCATATCATAATAAACCTCATCGTTTGTTTTCTTATATCCATAATAGGCAAACGGGATTACCAGAATAAAGATAACCAGGAAAACAGGAAAAATACGTACAACATGCTTTGCATATCCCTTCATATCGGGAATCAGGGACCGGTGTCTGGTCTTCTGCAGCGGTTTGTCAAATACAAGAATGAGTGCCGGAAGCACGGTTACACAACCAAGAACGCCTAAGAGTACCCCTTTTGCCATCACGATTCCCAGATCCCGGCCCATCGTAAAGGTCATAAAACAAAGAGCAATAAATCCTGCAATCGTAGTAATGGAGCTTCCTACCACGGATGTGAGGGTCTCCTTGATTGCAGCTGCCATTGCTTCCTTACAGTCATTGTATTTTGCACGCTGCTCATTGTAGCTGTGCCAGAGGAAAATCGAATAATCCATTGTAACGGCAAGCTGCAGCACGGCTGAAAGGGCTTTTGTAATATAGGAAATTTCTCCCATAAAATAATTGGTTCCGAGATTTAACAGGATCATCATACCGATACTGACAAGGAACACAAACGGAATCAGCCAGCTGTCAAGGAACAGCAGCATGGCGACACAGGCCAGCAGCACGGCAATCCCCACATAGATCGGCTCCTCCTTCTCGCACAGATCCTTAAGATCTGTCACCAGTGCGGACATACCTGATACAAAGCACTGTTTTCCGGCAATCTTACGGATTTCCCTGATTGCATCCATTGTAATATCGGAAGATGTGGATGTATCGAAAAATACCGCTATCATGGTCGCATTCTCAGTATTGAATTCGTTATATATATTCTCCGGCAGCAGTTCCATCGGAACAGAAGCATCTGCAATGGAATCATACCAGAGAACCGTTTCCACATGATCCACCTGCTCAATCTTTTCTTTCAGAGACGACACATCCTTTACGGACATATTCTCTAAAATGATGAACGAAAACGCTCCCTTTCCGAAATCCTCTAAAAGCTCATTCTGCCCGACGACCGTCTCCATGTCCTTCGGCAGATAATCCAGCATATCGTAGTTAATTCTTGTACCGAGCATCCCAAACAGCGACGGAATCATAAGTACAAGCACTATAATTAAAATTGCTACACGGTGTTTTACAACCGCTTTTGAAAAACGCATAATCTTTTACCTGTCCTTTCCATTGATTTCATGATATTCCACATCGATGATATCCGGCTGCTGATGCTTAATGATCAGTACCGTACTGATGACCGTATAAAGATTCAGGATTCCCTCCGCTAAAAGAGAAATGCCAAGCAGTATGGTCAGGATCCGGGCGCTGTTTACAGAATCAAACACAAGCACGATTCCAACCACTCCTGTAATAATGGCCAGTGCAAGAATGACCCACCAGCTCTGAATACCAAACCGTCTGGAATCCATTGCAATCCGGATTTTAAAAAGTCCGTCCAGTAAAACCGCAATACCGATCAGAATACAGATTAACGCCATCAGATGGGCCGGATGGAACAAAACCACCACGCCTATGACCAGCAGCAGGATTCCAAATTCCAGATCGTATTGAAAAGCCAGCCGGTATAAATCCTTTGAGCAATAGCCGATAATTTTGACGACCCCGAAGACCAGCATTGCAATCCCCAGCGAAACGCCAATGACAGCAGCCGACAATTCCGGTAAAGCAATAAACAGAATTCCGGCAATACAAAGTAAAACGGACATCACAATATAACCGGTTTTTGCGATCAGCATTGGCGTAACAGAACGCATTTTCATAAAGCATTGCCTCCTTTATTATTTTGCTATTATTTTAGTGACAGGATTTTTTTCTGAATACAGACACAAAAAGTCCCGTGCCTAAAAAACAGACACGGGACAACATAATGACTGAATGATCTTGGTCTTATTCCATCTCGCAGCGCGAGAGCATTTCCTCTACCATTCCTTTTTTTATTTCACATATACGCTCCAGTATATCCCGGATATCCTCCGACATACCTGTCCTCAGCCATCTGGATACGATTCCAAATCCCAGACTTTCCAGATATTTTTTTATGACCTGACGATCCCTTTCCTTAATCTTTCTGTCCTTCAAAACCGTTGTCAGATAAGCATCGATCACATATTCGCACACCTTCCAGAGATACTGCTCATATATCTCCCGGTTGATGGAATTATAAATATGCAGTACGGCACGTTTTTTTGACAGGGCGGATTCGATAACAGCATAGAGACAATCCTCTATTTTTTCCACTGTAGGATACGCCTGAATGATCTCCTCTGCATCCTCCATCACGATATCTTCTATCAGCATCGGTAAATCTTCAAAATAATAATAAAAGGTATTCCGGTTCACGCCGCAGTCTGCTACAATGTCCTTCACCGTAATCTGAGAAAGCGGCCGTTCCGTCAATAGTTTGATAAATGATTCTTTAATTGCCTGTTTTGTAAAATTAGCCATAACCAGTAGTCCTCCATACAGGGTATTCTAACACAGATACTTTACACATCGTCCACAAGCGCCTGCGGATATAATTCCTTCAGGACATCCATACAATGGGCCTGCACTATATCAAAAACCTCAGACTCTTTCTTTGGAAACCTTTCGTTTTCCACAAATCCGCCTGCCATGGCGGCATGGCCTCCGCCGTTTCCCCATTCCTTTAAACAGGCTTCCGCAAGCTTACCCGCATCCACATCGGAACGTTCGCTGCGGAAGCTGAATTTATACCCGTTTTTCCGTTTGGCAAACAGAATCACTACCTCTACCTCTTTTAATGCAAGGAAGAAATCGCTCAAAACTGCTACCAAAGCATCCGGACACATAAAATCCAGATGGGAAAATCCCACTTTCCCATAAACCCGGATATTCTCAATCGCGGCTCCATACGCCTGAAGATCCATAAATTCCATATTGTTCGATTCCAGTTTCTGCAACAGCTTTGCATCCGCATACGGGAACAAATAAGCATACATACGGACATCAAATTCCGTAACGCCTCTGCTCAGCTGAAGCGTATCCATCCGGATGCCGTATAAAAGCGCCGTTGCAGCCTTTTTGGAAGGTTTCACACCCAAGGCCTGATAATACTCGGCAATCAGGGAAGCGCAGGCACCGGTAATCCGGAGATCTACATATTCATAAGAAACCGTCCGAAAGGTCGGATGGTGGTCAATCACGGCAAGCTCGTCTCCAGCCAGATCTGTCGTATTACCGGTATTTTTCTGGCAATCGACCAGTATGATCATATCCGTTTCGTCCATCCGGTCCATAATCTCTTCATAACGGTGCATTTCTATACCAAGCAGCCGAAGCATTTTTACACTGCTTAATTTATCAATCTCCCCTACATGGCACAATTGTGTTTCAATCTTAAACTTTTCCAGTAATTTCTGAAGTGCAAACGCTGAAGCGATCGCATCCGGATCCGGAAAATTATGTGTCTGTATCCAGACTTTTTTATCCTTACATAATTCAATTAACTTTTTCTGTTCCATGCTGCCTCCTGACGGTGCATACCTGCTTTCCAGAAAACTGAAAAGCGAAAAAAAATCCTATAATAATTTTGTCGTTTCTGATAGCTTCCACCTTATTTTATGTTACTTTTCAATATATTACAACAGATTCACTGCCATAACAATATGCTTTTTTGTTTTTCAAAAAATCTTGATTTTTACTTTTTCAATGATTATATTGATGATATGAATTCGGAGGTGTCTGAGAATGCTGTTTCAATTTTTTATATGTTTTCTGGCCGGATTAGGTGCAGGTCTTGGAACCGGCTTTGCAGGAATGAGCGCAGCGGCGGTCATCAGTCCTATGCTGATTACGTTTCTGCATCTGCCTGCCTATGAGGCGGTAGGTATTGCGCTTGCAAGCGACGTACTGGCAAGTGCCGTCAGCGCATACACATATGGAAAGAATAAAAATCTGGATATCAAAAACGGAATCGTGATGATGCTCACCGTTTTATTATTTACCCTGATCGGCAGCTTTGCTGCCAGCAAGGTTCCGAACAGAACCATGGGAAATTTCTCTGTCTTCATGACCCTTTTATTGGGAATTAAATTTATCATCAGGCCGGTCATGACCACCAAGGAAACCATGGCATCCGTCAGCGCCAAAAAAAGGATCCTACAATCCATAATCAGCGGTACGATCATCGGTTTTATCTGTGGCTTTATCGGAGCAGGCGGCGGCATGATGATGCTTTTCATCCTGACCAGTGTTCTGGGATACGAATTAAAAACCGCCGTCGGAACCAGTGTATTTATTATGGCTTTTACCGCATTTACCGGTTCGATCAGTCACTTTGCCATCGGCGGCCTGCCGGATATGGGTTGTCTGGCGTTCTGTATTCTCTTCACCCTGATATGGGCAAGGATTGCCGCTTTATTTGCCAATCGGGCAAGCGCTGCTACCTTAAACAGGGCAACCGGCATTGTGCTGTCGATATTGGGCGTGGCCATACTGTCTGTCAATCTTATCAGATGAACATAGTAAAGATTAAAAAGTCTCTAATATTCCTTCTTGATCGTTTCGATCCCATACAGCTTCATAAACCGGTCCAGATCCTTTTGGCTGCGTATCAGCATTATTTCTTCAAATTTACCGGTTTGATGGTTTTTAAAACCTGCTACCTGTTCTCCATTGCAGATGCTGCACCTTAAAACAGGCTGCAGATTCTCTTTGTCATATGCAATAACCGTTTGTTTTTTCTTTCCTAACATGATAACTCCCGTTTTATACTGCCAAAAAACTGTTCTTCGTTCACCGGAATCCGTATACAGCATTCGGGATTCCGCACAGATAAATGACTCCTCTGACCGGATCAGCTCTTCGTCCGGGCAGAGGAGTTTCCTTTACCTTTTATTTTCCGTATTTTCTTTTTTTATCAACGATAATCCATATACCGCCCAATGACAGCATCATAAGAACTGCAATGACTGCGATATCCGTTTCATCACCCGTCTTAGGTGCTTCCGGCTGAGTCGGATTCACGGTATCCGTTGTGTTATCCGGCGCTGTCGTATCTTCCGGATCCGTTATATCTCCCGGTGCTGTCGTGTCTCCCGGATCCGTTATATCTCCCGGCGCTGTCGTATCTCCCGGATCCTCTGTATCACCCGGCGCTGTCGTATTTCCCGGATCTTCTGTATCACCCGGATCTGTCGTGTCTCCCGGATCCGTTATATCTCCCGGCGCTGTCGTATCTCCCGGATCTTCTGTATCTCCCGGATCTTCCGTGTCTCCCGGATCCGTTATATCTCCCGGCGCTGTCGTATCTCCCGGATCTGTCGTATCTCCCGGATCTTCTGTGTCTCCCGGATCTTCCGTGTCTCCCGGATCCTCTGTGTCTCCCGAATCTTTGTAATTCGGATCATCAACACCACATACAGTACATACGCCATCCTCATATGTATGTTTGGCCCTGTCAGTGACCTCGCCGCAATCACACGCCTTCCAATGGTATGCGGCGTCTGATTGCCACTCACCGAATACATGCTCGTGTTTCTCAAGCTTAGTAGACGTATTGAC
>CANRQE010000008.1 GCA_947632705.1 uncultured Coprococcus sp.
AAATTTACCAGACAAAGAAAAAACCTCCGGCATACGATTCTGCCGAAGGTTATTATCTTCTACTTCTTTCTCAGTTAGTTAGCGTAAACGTCAACCGTTCTTCTTCCGAAATTCAAAGCCTCCTGATGACTGTCAAAATAAATATCCAGTCTGTTTCCGCTGATAGAACCGCCTCTGTCTTCCACCACATAGGTATGACCGTCAATCACAAGCTCTGTACCGAATGCAAATGTGCTTGGCGCTGCAACCGTACGACCCTGCGTTGCCTGCGTACCGCTTGCTGTAATTCCGTCGGACTTGCCGCAGCAGCTGGAGCATCCGCAATATGCCGTTACTGTAAATGTACCAAGATACTCGCCGGATTCTGCCGAAACATCATCTACATAATAAGTCTCAACTGCTTCTGTTGCTGCAGGCGCTTCTGCCGGCTCCTCTGCAGGGGCCTCGGCTTCAGCCTGTGTAGAAACTTCCGTAGAAACTTCAGTTGTAACATTTGTTATCTCATTTTCAGCAATTTCTTTTTCTTCCTGTTCTCTTGCCAAGGCAACAGCAGCTGCACGCTTCTCTGCTCTTTCGATCTGGGCAGCCTGTTCCGCTTCCGCAAGTGACGTCTGCAATTCAATGTATTCTACTCTGGAATATTCTACTTTCGTATCTTCAACTGCTGTAGGCTCAGCTTCCGCTACTGATAACATCTTAGCATCTGAATAAACAGTTGCTTTATCGGATGAAATCGTAATAAAAGTGGCAGCTCCAAGCGACATGGAAACTACAACAATCCCTGCCCGTTTCAGATACTTTTTCAGGTTATCTGAAAACATCTGTGCAGGACTTGAAAATTTCTTCATGATATTCTCTCCTTAATTTCTTTTCAGTTTCAAAATTGTTACAAAACAGTTAAATCCTGTTTGTAAGGCTATTATATTACTTGCCAATACAAAGGTCAAGCAAAGTGACAATTTTTGTTATATATGTCGTAGCTACATAAATATATGAGAGAATACCATATGTATTTTATCCAATAAATTCATTTACTTATTGTGCAATATATCCATTGTCTGCATTTAATAATTTTGAAACATTTTTGCACTTTGTTGATTTTAACGATAAGTTTCTTACATTTTTTTTAATTTTCTTCACACATTTGTTATAAATTTATGCATTTTTGATGCAGGAAGCGTCCTCCACCCATCTGTCAAGCAAATTTACAAATTCCTCATAGCTTTCAACCTGATTAATCCGGTTGCGAAGCTTTGCAGAATCCGGCAGTCCTGCCGAATACCATGTGACATGCTTTCTCATTTCATGAATGCCGGTAAATGTACCCTTATACCGGAGCATCAGTTCTGCATGCCTTAGCATCATTTGCCTGATCTCATACATATCCGGTCTTTTTGGAATCCTGCCGGTTTGAAAATAAGTTTTCAGTTCGCTGAATATCCACGGATTTCCTCTGGCCCCTCTTCCTATCATAAAAGCATCACAGCCGGTTTGGGTTTTCATTCTGACTACATCCTCCGGTGTCAAAATATCTCCGTTCCCGATTACAGGAATGCTGACGCCTGCCTTAACCTCTGCAATGACGTTCCAGTCTGCCTTTCCCTGATAATACTGCTCCCTGGTCCTTCCATGAACGGCAATGGCGGATGCTCCGCATGCTTCTGCAATTTTTGCCACCTCGGGTGCATTGACATGCGCCGCATCAAAGCCGCTGCGTATTTTAATCGTAACCGGCAGCTTACAGGCCTTTACCATAGTTTCTACAATTTTTCCGATTAAACGGGGATTTTTCATTAACGCAGAACCCTCTCCGTTATTAACAATTTTAGGTACAGGACATCCCATATTCACATCTACAAAGGCAAATCCCCGGTCTTCAACCTTTTTTGCCATTTCTCCGAGCAATTCAGGATCAGATCCAAACAGTTGTACACCAATCGGTTTCTCCGCCTCTTCCAGCATCAGTAACGGCACTGTATTTTTATTGTCATAATATAATCCTTTTGCGCTGATCATCTCTGTATAAAGAATGTCGCACCCCTGTTCCTTGCATAACAGACGAAATGGCAGGTCACACACACCTGCCATTGGCGCAAGGATCAGCTTGTCCTTAAAATCCATTTCGTCCATCCTTTTCTATTTCTGTTTTTCCATCACAATTCTTAACCCGTGTAAAGTCAAATCCGGATCATACACATCTATGCAGTCCGTATTCTCATAAATCATCTTTCCGAGACCGCCTGTTGCAATCACCTTCATATCCGGAAAGCCGGATTCCTTTTTCATCCGTCTGACAATATATTCCGTCTGGCCGATATATCCCATGCAGACGCCTGCCTGCATACTGGAAATTGTATCCTTCCCCAGTATCGTATCCGGCACCTTGATCTCTATTTCCGGCAGCTTCGCCGTATCCCGCCACAAAGCATTGGCAACCAGCCTCATACCAGGCGCAATGGCCCCCGCCATAAATACGCCGTCCTGATTGACCAGATCATATGTTGTGGCAGTTCCAAAATCAATCACAAGCAACGGCCCATGATACAAGTAATAGGCTGCTACGGCATCCACAATCCGGTCCGCTCCCAACTGTTTCGGATTCGGAATCGCAATGTTGATGCCTGTCTTAATTCCGGGTTCGACGATGATCGGATTGATTTTAAAATATTTCTTGATGCCGTTTGTAAGTGAGTGCATGATATTTGGTACGACGGAAGCAATGATAACCTCATCAATGACCTCCAGAGGCAGATTACGCATGCCCAACAAATCACCTAAAAATACACCGAATTCATCTGAGGTACGGGATACCCCTGTTGTCATCCTGAAGGTTTTCTCCAGTTTTTCTCCATCAAACAATCCAATTGTAATATTGGTATTGCCTACATCAATTGCAAATAACATATTGGTTCCTCTATCATTCCTGCAAAAACAAAACTCTATAATACAGCTCCAGACTCCGGAACAGTTCCTTCTTGGTTTCCTGAAGCTGTCTGATCTTCAGGTCACATCCGATCTCATCATAGAGCAGATCTTCCTCATATGCCTGTGTTTCCATTTCAAGAGTTCCGTCCTTTTCAAATTTCAAGGTCAGAATTCCTCCTATATCCTCCGTAAACAATACGCACATGGCCTTCAGTTCTTTTTTAACATCCTCCGGCAATCCTGCAAAATCAGGATTCATATAAAACTTCTGCTCATATTTGGAGCTTGCACATAACACGACTGCATCCATCATCCGCTCCTAACCGATCACATCTGTCATCGTATACATGCCCGCCGGTTTCCCCGCCAGATATTTTGCGGCTTCCACGGCACCTTTTGCAAATACGGATTTAGAATATGCCGTATGCTTGAACTCAATGACCTCATCAATACCCGCAAATAAAACCTGATGTTCTCCGACGATTGTACCTCCCCGCACGGCAGAAATACCCAGTTCCTTTTTTTCTCTCTTCTTTCTGGCACTGCTTCTGTCGTATACATATTCATAAACGCCGCCTCTTGCTTCGTTTATGGAATCTGCGAGAGCAAGCGCCGTTCCCGAAGGAGCATCCAGCTTCTGATTATGATGCTTTTCAATAATCTCTACATCATATCCGGCAGGTGAAAATACATTGGCAGCATCCTTTAAAAGCTTCATCAATGTATTAATTCCAAGTGACATATTTGCAGATTTTAAAACGGCCACCTTTTTGCTGCACTTCTGTATCTCTGCCAGCTGTTCTTCGCTCAGTCCGGTTGTGCAAAGCACGATCGGAGTCTGAGCGGCAACACTGTAATTCAGAACCTTATCCACTGCTGCTGCCGTAGAAAAATCTACAATTACATCCGCCTTAATATCACAGGCGGAGATATCCGTAAAAACAGGGTATGGATTTTCCCGGTTATCAACAACATCAATTCCTGCGACTATTTCGATTTCCTCATCCGCTGCTGTAATACCGGTAATGACCTGCCCCATTTTTCCGTTACAGCCATGCATTATCATTCTAACCATTTGCTTTACATTTCCTCCAGTTTTATCCTTTGTAACAAGTTTTCCCAACCTTAGATTGCGCCATACTCGATCATGGCATTTCTAAGCTTTGTCACATGCTCCTGTTCCATTTCTGCAAGCGGCATACGGAGAGTCCCCCCGCAGAGACCCATCAGCTCAGCCGCCTTCTTCACAGGAATTGGATTTACCTCGCAGAACAATGCTTCACACAGTTTCATTGCCTTTAACTGCAACGCCAGACTGCCTTCTGTATCTCCGTCTATGTACTTTGTAACCATATCATGAACATCTCTCGGTATGATATTGGCCGTTACGGAAATAACACCCTTTCCGCCTAAAGACAACAACGGAACTACCTGGTCATCATTTCCGGAATAGATATCAATACATCCATTTGCCAAAGCAGCAAGCTTGACAACCTGACTGATATTTCCCGAGGCTTCCTTGATTGCCACAATATTTTCCACATTCTTTGCCAGAGAAACAGCTGTCTCCGGAAGAATATTACATCCTGTTCTGGAAGGTACATTATATAAGATAATCGGAAGCTTGACTGAATCTGCAATCGCTGTAAAGTGTGCAATCAGACCTTTTTGCGTTGCCTTATTATAGTAAGGCGTTACGACAAGCAGAGCATCCGCCCCATAGCTTTCAGCCTCAGTTGAAAGATAAATGGCGGTTGCGGTGCAGTTAGACCCCGTACCTGCAATAACCGGCACCCTGTGATCCACATATTCCACACAGGCCTTGATACATGCAAGATGCTCTTCATGCGACAGAGTCGAAGCTTCTCCTGTAGTTCCACAGATGATGATTGCATCTGTTCCGTTCTCAATCTGATAATCTACCAGTTCCTTCAGCTTTTCAAAATCCACATCTCCGTTTTCCTTAAACGGAGTAATTAATGCTACGCCTGAGCCCGTAAAAATCGACATTTCTTTTTCCTCCTAATCTGAAAATAAATTGCCAAAATCCAATATAGTAAAAAAATAGGCCGACGTGAGCCGACCTATAGAAAAATTCCATTCTTATAAGTAGCTCTCCATCACTTGATGACAGTCATACGGCTATTCGCACGCACAACCAGGAAACAGTTTCATGGACAACTATCTCCTTCGGCAGCATCTCCTTTCAATACGCATCCTCTGTATCCATATACATCAGCCTATCTACTCTTAGATACCGCACCTCTACTATACTCTAAATGAATCTGGATATTGTAACTATAACATTCTGTAATCACTATGTCAACAAATATTATTCCCGGCGGATCTGTCTGTTGTTCTACAATCAGAAGATGATTCCCTGTTCTTTACAGATCCAACGCCCGCTCTATGTCATTCCAGACATTCCATTTTGCTGACAGAGACTTCATATGCAACCTTGCTGACCATCTGGTCATTCCCGATACGTTTCTGATATTCCCGGCTCTGAATCCTGCCCCATACGGCAACATGCTCCCCCACTTTCAGTTTTCCGGCAAATCTTGCATTTCTGCCCCAGCAGATACAAGGTATGTAATCACTTTTTCCGTATGCACGATTGACAGCCAGCAAAATATCTGCAATCTCTCTTCCAAGCGGCGTCATACGGTATACCGGTTCTTTACAGATATATCCGTCCAGATAAATCTGATTTGGTTTATTGTCCTTGTCTTCCTCTTCTTCAAGCAGGGATATTTCGCGTACAAATACAGACAAAATCAAACGGTTTCTTGTCTCCTCATGCTTATTATAGGAACGGAACTGTCCTCTGGCAATGACCTTCTCTCCGATATGGGAAGTCCCGGTATCAAACAAGCGGTCAGAAACCATCAGTGGTATTACGTCATAGGCATCACTCAGTCTGCTTACCACCAGATCCACCATATAAAAGCCCTCTCCAAATATTTCGTGGCTGAATCGAAAATCCGATACAATCTCGCCTGCCACTATCACCTGATTGTTATTTAATGTTTTCTCAGTCATATTTTTCTCCCTTCTGGTATTACCTCTGATTGTGTACTATTATAGATATTCCGGAAGATTCAAAAATATGACGACTAGTTTTGTCTATTTATATCTATTTATGTCTTTCTCTCTGCCGCAGGGCTTCATACGACAAAATGGCCGATGAAACGGCTGCATTCAGGGATTCCGCTTTCCCTTTCATGGGAATACGAAGCAGACGGTCCGCCGCATGGGAAACCGCCTCTGATAAGCCATTCCCCTCATTGCCGACCAAAAAGGCAGTCGGGCCCGTAAAATCAGCGTCATAAAGGTTCCCGCCCATCAAATGGGCTCCATATATGGTTACGCCCTGCTCCTTCAGGGTATGCATAATCCGTTCCAGATTGTCGGTATAAAAAAAGGGAAGCCTGAAAATTGCTCCCATGGTAGCCCGTACCACCTTGGGATTATAGCAGTCGCAGGATGCACCCCCGATAATCAGCGTATGAACCCCTGCCGCCTCTGCCGTCCGGAAGATCGTACCGAGATTCCCGGGGTCCTGTATTGACTCTACAATCAGGTATAATGGCGCCTTTTCATTTTCCGCAAGCAGATTCGGCCCATAGTCCATTTTTTCTACAACCGCAAGGACGCCCTGCGGGCTCTTTGTCTGGGATACCGTTTCAAAAATATAATCCTTCAGCAGACACAGTCTCTCATCATCGTCTTTCAATCCGATTGCTGCAAGTTCCGTTTTCCATCTGTCATACATCTGCTCTGATATATACAGAGCCTGCAGTCTGTCTGCCGGGACTTCTTTCACCATGCGGATACCTTCGACAATAAACACGCCTTTGTCTTTTCTGTACGACGCATCCTTATTCAGCCTCTGCAGATTCCTGATTCTGTTGTTTTTATTCGATGTTATAATTTCCAAATATACTTTCCTCTTTCATTTGCAAAAACTATTTTTATGGCTTTTTTCTCGGTCTGGTCAAAACCTTCTCTTTCCCGAATTCCATCTTCAGCCGGTCCACAATCCCGGAATCAGGATTGACCAGAAATCCCCGTCCCATTTCCTTCTTTTTATGTTCCTTTCTGAACTGGACATATACAGGAGCATTCCCTTTGTATTCCTCAAGTATCGACATAAAATCCTGCTCTGACTGCTGATAATCCTGTTCATCCTCAAAACAGATCCAGACCTCCGTATCAGAAAGAACTGGTCCGGTGTTCTTCGGCTGATCGTCTCTTCTCATTCCAAAGCCTCTGCTTTTCAGCATTTTTCCCTTTAACGCCTCGTCGAAGGTGAGCATTTCCGATAAGATCAGCTTCGCTTCTTCCTCTGTAACACTGGCCCTTCCTCCGACCAATATCTTATTATCCCGGTACAGCTGCTCTCTGTAATTTTCAAAATCCTTCGGAAAAACGATGATTTCCGTAGTTCCCACCATATCCTCTAACGTAACAAACGCCATATTCTGGTTATGCTTTGTAAGCTTGATGGTTACACTTGCAATCAAGCCGCCCAGCCTGTAGTATTCCTGATCTCTGACCTTTACCTTTCCATCCTCCTCATCTACCATAAAATCTGCAGATGAAGCATCCGTGTTTTTTTCGAGCAATTCCTGATAGTCAAGCAGCGGGTGTCCGGACGCATAGATGCCCAGAACCGTCTTTTCCATCGCAAGCTTTTCCTGCTTATCATATTCCTCCACATCCGGATATTGAATCTTGCTCATTTCTTCAAATTCTCCGCCAAAGAAATCCGCCAGCGACATCTGTCCCGCCGCAGAATTCTTCCGTTCCTTCGCAACTTCATCAATCAATACCGGATAAAGCATCATCATCTGTCTTCTGTTAGCTCCGAAGCTGTCAAACGCACCTCCGAGAATCAGAGCCTCTACGGTTTTCTTATTCGTCTCCTTACTCGTCATACGAAGAAGGAAATCCTTCAAATCCTTATACGGACCATTTTCCTCCCTCTCTTCAACAATCCTGTCCACCACTGCGCTTCCCACGCTTTTTAATCCGGAAAGTCCGTAACGGATGTTTCCCTTTGACACGGAAAAACCGCTGAAGCCTTCGTTGATGTCCGGCGGGAGAATATGGATGCCCATCTGTCTGCAATTCTGGATATAGACAGCCACCTTGGAGTTATTATCTTTGACGGATGAAATCAGCGCCGCCATAAACTCTACCGGATAATAGCATTTCAGATACGCTGTCTGATAGGCGACCACCGCATAAGCGGCAGCATGGGATTTGTTGAAGGCATATTTTGCAAAATCCGTCATTTCATCAAAAATCTTATTTGCCGTCTGCTCCGGAATACCCCTCTGTATACATCCGGGCACGCCTGATTCCTGATTGCCGTATACAAAATTTTTCCGTTCCTTCGCCATGACATCTGCCTTTTTCTTCGACATGGCTCTCCGTACAAGGTCGCTTCTTCCCAACGTATAACCGGCAAGCTTCATAACGATCTGCATAACCTGCTCCTGATAGACGATACATCCGTAAGTTGCCTCCAGTATTTCCTTCAGTTCCGGAGTATCATAGGTAATATCCTCAGGATGTTCTTTCCCGTGAATATAATGAGGAATAAAATCCATTGGACCCGGGCGATACAGGGAAATTCCCGCAATCACATCCTCCAGGCTTCTCGGCTTCAATTCCTTCATGAAATTCTTCATACCTGAGCTTTCAAGCTGGAAGACACCCTCCGTCTTTCCGGAAGATATCAGATCAAACACATTTTTATCATCATAATCAATTGCATTGATATCTATATCGATACCGCGCTGCTGTTTTACAAAACGGACGGCATCCTGAATGACGGTAAGGGTCCGAAGCCCCAGAAAATCCATCTTCAAAAGTCCCAGCCGTTCTATCGTGGTCATTGTAAACTGGGTTATGACAGAATCGTCTCCGCCTCTTGCCAGAGGTACATATTCCACAATCGGATCCCTGCCGATAACGACTCCGGCAGCATGCATTCCGATATTTCTCGGCAGACCTTCCAGCTTTAAAGCCATATCAATCAGCTGTTTTACGTCCTCATTTTCCTGATACATGCGTTTCAGATCCTGACTGACCTCCAGCGCTTTCATAATATTCATGCCAATCTCCATCGGCACTGATTTTGCTACACTGTCGCACAAAGCATACGGCAAATCCATGACTCTTCCCACATCACGGATAACATTTCTGGCTGCCATGGTCTGAAAGGTCACAATCTGAACCACTTTATCCGCCCCGTATTTTTTCACCACATAGTCTATGACCTCCTGCCTGCGTTCATAGCAGAAGTCCACATCAATATCCGGCATTGATACACGTTCAGGATTCAGGAAACGTTCAAAAAGAAGATTATATTTGATCGGATCAATATCCGTAATCTCCAGACAATATGCAACAATACTGCCTGCAGCAGAACCACGTCCCGGACCCACGGCAATCCCATTCTGCTTTGCATATCTGATAAAATCTGACACGATCAGAAAATAATCCACATATCCCATCTGTTTAATGGTCTCTATTTCATATCGTAATCGTTCCATTAATTCCGGAGTGACGGGAGAATATCGCTTTTCAATTCCTTCATAACACAGCTTTTCCAGATAATCCTCCGCACTCATGTTTCCCGGCACATCAAAGGCAGGAACCTTTTGCTCGCCAAATACAATTTCAACATTACAGCGTTCCGCAATCTTATGCGTATTCTCCAACGCCTCTTTCGCATACGGAAACAGGCGGTACATTTCTTCCTTTGATTTCAGATAATACTGTCCGCCCTCATACCGCATCCTGTCTTCATCCTGTACCTTATGATTCGTCTGAATACATAAAAGCACATCATGCGCTTCCCAATCTTCAGCAAGAATATAATGGGAGTCATTTGTGACCACCATCGGAATATGAAGCTCCTGTGATAAACGCATAATTCCTTCATTTACCGTCGTCTGAATACTCATTCCGTGATCCTGCATCTCAAGGTAATAATGATCCTCTCCAAAGATTGCCAGATGACGCAAAGCAGCCTCTTTCGCTTTATCATAATCATTCTTGCGCAGATGAACGGCGACCTCTCCCGCCAGACATGCGCTGAGTGCAATGATTCCTTCATGGTATTCTTCCAGAACCTCCATATCCACACGCGGCTTATAATAAAAGCCCTCTATAAATCCCTTTGAAACAATTTTGGACAGATTCTGGTAACCAAGGTTATTCTCCGCAAGCAATACAAGATGATAATACCGGTCTTCTCCTCTGTTTATCTCCCTGTCAAATCTGGAACCGGGACTGACATAGACTTCACACCCGATAATCGGTTTGATTCCCTGCGCCTTTGCCGCCTCGTAAAAATCGATGACGCCATACATAACCCCGTGATCGGTAATTGCAAGCGAATCATATCCAAGTTCCTTTGCGCGCTTTACCAGGTCTTTAATTTTTGCCGAACCGTCCAACAGACTGTACTCTGTATGGACATGCAAATGTGTAAATTCCATAATGTTTCCTTCAAACCGGTCAATCGGTTTTTCTCATCCTTTCTTCTGATTGTGGAGAATCTCCTTACGGATATAATCAAAGGCGGCGTCCTCTCCATCCTCCGCAAGCTTCACAAGCATCCGTTCCAGCAGCTCCGCCGTCTCAGGATGCAAAAGAGTACGGGATCTTCCCCGCCTGAAATATTCCAGAGGCAGGTAATCCCTATAGTTTTCCTTATTATAATTTTTACTTGCGGCAATCCTGTCGCAAAACATTTCCGCCACATATTTTACCGGCATCCGGATTCCTACCAGTCCCTCACTTTTATTGGGGCTGTAATCAATCCAATATTCCAGATGATGCTTATTTCTTCCCTTATGATGCAGCCATGCGCTGGTATAACCCTTGGCCTCCCGCTCAGCATCGTTCGGACTGCGGTTTCCCTGATAATATTTTGCACCGACTGAAAACTCCGTCCATGAATACTTTGACAGATCATGCAGCAGCCCCTGCTTATATAATCCCAGCTTAAAACAGTATTTCATCACCATTCTTTTATGCCGGTTGATTGTCTTCAGATGTTCATACCATTTTACCATTTCCACACTCCTGTTATCATACCCTTCCGCACGGAAGGCTCGTCATTGACATTCCCAAATGCTCCTACTACACAAAAAACCTGCCGATGGCAGGTTTTTAGCCTTTGAAAGCCGAAAAAGGGACTCGAACCCTCGACCCACGCATTACGAATGCGTTGCTCTACCAACTGAGCTATTTCGGCATTTATTAGAAGCTCCAGATACCATACAATGGTATATTCAATAATCCACTTTTGACATACATGTCATCTGTGGAAATACGAACGGAGCTCTGATTCTCATATCTTTGCCTGAAGACCTTAACACTCTGTGCCTTGGTATGCGGGCTGGTCTGCACATCCACCGGAATTACCTCGCCGTTACCCTCATATACAAAATCAACCTTTGCCGTTGCGGAGGATATCCAGAAATATAATTCACCTACATTCGGATTGGCATGAAGCTCTGCAAGCGCATATTGTTCTGCCAGCATCCCATCCATGGTATCCAATACATGTTCTGTATCTATCTGATCGGACATTATGCCTGCCATGACACGCAGCAGCCCATGATCCAGATGATAGATTTCAAAGGACTTGTCATCCTTTTGTTTTATCAAAGGCAACACGCCATTTTTAATGCGGTATACCTGTCTTACAACACCCGTTTTTACCAGATAGCGGACGGAATCCTCATATTCCCTGGCCCGCGCTTTCGGATTCACATAACCATACATAAATTTTTTATTTTCTTTGGTAAGCTGTACCGGAATACTGCTCCAGATAGCCATAACCTTTTCCTGATACTTCTTTGGTGTTGTTTCTATCAGATACTGGGCAAAGCGCTCCAGAATCTTTTTAAGCACGGCGTCTACATTTGCCAGATTTTCGGATTTATAATACTCACTGACAGCCTCCGGCATTCCTCCTGTGAGAAAGAATACCTCAAGCATAGTCTCAATACTGTCGCGCACTTCCTCCGGCATATGGGATACTTTCTGATTTTCAATATATTTACACAGCTTTCTGCCTTTTCCCACTTTCAGGAACTCATCAAATGTCATCGGCATCAGCTCATACACACATATCCGGTCTGCACATTCTTCTTCGCCCGGCAAAATTCCATTCACGGTTGCAACAACACAGATACGGCATTCCGTCTTAAAACGGGCATATTCTGACAGATTCTTTACAGCCATCGGACACAACTGCGCATTGTCAAAAATCAAAAGCTTCCCCTCAAAATCATACTTGTCCAAAGCCGTCGTGAGCTTGGCATGTATCTTCTCCGGTTTTCTCTCCTTAGAGATATAACCGGTAAAATCCGTATATTCAGCAAGATCGACTAAAATATAGTCATCAAAAAAACCTGTTGCGAAATCAATGACTGTCCATGTCTTACCGACACTTTTACCACCCTTGACCAGAGCTATTTTGTTTTTACCTGTTTCATACCATGCAGCTAACTCATTCATGATATTTCTAAACATACAAAATCACCTCATGCACCCGCTCTTTTTGCTGACAACTCCATCATACCAAATCATCAGTCAAATTTCCAGATTTTTTTATTCATATGAGAATCTTTCATAAAAATAATGCTTTAGGCCTTCTTCCTCCAAATCAATATAACGGGAAAACTGTTCAATAATATATTCTTTATATTGTTCCCATTCTTTTGAATTCACATGAATCTCTCTCTGATCTTCAACTATAATTTCTTTATGCTTATTCTGAACAGCCATATAGGCGGAATATACGTCAGCGTCTTCTGTTTTTTCAAAGCGGATCGTCATCAGACCGCATTCCACATAGCTATTTTCTTTCATGACCACAACGTCATGTTCAACAGGATATAAAAACAATTCCTGAATCATTTCGCGGACAAAGTATTTTCTGTTCTCAAACAGGCACTGCTTTGCTGCTCTGACAATAATATCATTTTGTGAACGATCTGTCGCCTCAGAAAGCAATTCCAGATCTTTTGCCATTCTTTTGTCCATTCTCAAGACTTTAGATATCGGTTCTTTCTTATTTAAACTTGCCATACATCCTCCGAGATAAAAAACCCGGAGGCCCGTTCTCCTCCGGGAAATATTACGTTTAAAATTGCGATTGCATATTTAATTCTTATTCTTCTTTTCCAATAGAAAGGAAACCGCTCTCATTGGTTTTAAGCAGGAAGGCCAAACCGATATTACGCTTGTTCTCTCCGGTCGCTTTATAAATCTCACCGGTCTCCACCAATGATTTTGCCATCATAATCAAGGTATCCTTGAACTTCATCAGCTCACGCTTATCTTTAGAGCTCAGTTTAAAAATATACTGGTTCTTTGAGCTGATCAGCAGAATACTGTAAGAATGAACCTCGTCTTTTACAGACTGTATCAGGGATCCGATCATTCTGGAATTTGCAATGATAACCTCTGCATTATCATCCGGCAGATATTCAGAAACAATCAACTTATAAATCTTTAAGTAATCCTGTTCCTCCATTGCATTTACAGGCATCTCAGCAACAGCAAACTCCACAACGGAATCCGCCAGCTTGATCGTACCACCCTCATCATTAATCGTTGCCGTACACTCCTTTGGCACGCACAATCTGAAGAACTTATTGTCGACCACCTTCTGGTTCTTTTCCGGCTCGCGCAAAATCAGATCCACATAATTCTGTTCGAGCTTATTCATACAGATAATAGCCGCTTCATCCCCGGTCTCAGCCAGATCGATCAAAGCATCATACAGACTCCAGATCTGCTGTGTCGTATACGGAACTAACTCTATCAGCTTTTCTACAGCAGGAAGATATCCCATGCTGGCGCTTTCAATATACAGCTTGATCGCATCTTCATCCGGAAGTCCCTTTTCCACCTTATAATTAATGACCTTATAAAGATTCTCCTTATCCCAGTCATCAAAGTTTGCATTAAAGGCTTTTTCAAAATACTTAATACTCTTAATCTCGCCCTTATAATTTTCCTGTTTTTCCTGCAGCTGATAGATCTTACCCAACTCATATCCTGCCTGCGCGCTGCCAAGCCCTAAGGCTTCCAGATACGCTTTCTCAATCTCATACGGCGTTGCGATATAGAAAATCTGCCGCTGTTTCATCATGGCAATCTTAATTGCCGCTGCCTCACTGCCTGCCTGAACGGCTCTTTCCCATTTATCAATTGCCGTCTGCAGATCCTCACCCTTCAGATCCTTCAGGTCTTCTATATAACCCTCGGCTTCCATAATGCCGTTCTCTCTTGCCTTTTTAAAATAAGCTAAAGCCTTCCCTCCGTCACGCTTCGTCCGAAGCAGACCGTAATAATAGATACGTCCGAGATAGAACGGAACTCTCTTATGCCCCAGCCGTTCTGCATTCTCATACCAGTTCAGCGCCTTCATATAATCCTTGAGCTGCTGATCATAGATATTCCCCAGCAGGAATGCCAGTTCCGGATCCCTGGTAGCCTCAAAAAGCTGTTTTGCATAACTGATTGTCTTTTCAATATCGCGGTACGGACTGTCTTCATCATAATACAATTCTATCAGAAGATAGCTTGCCTTGATACTGCCAAACTTCAAGGCCTGCTTTGCCGCCTTCATAGCGCCTTCATAGTCTTCCAGATAGTAGCAGTATATGGCCTCATTATAATACTGCATATCACGCCTGTTTGCGCTTTCATCACTGACCAGCGTCGGATCTGTAAATGCAAAGGAGTTCGCAGTTTCAAAAATAATCTCCTCATACTGCTCAATAATCTCCATGGTCGCGCAGACAAACCGCATACATGCAAGACGTCTGCCCTGATAAAACGCAAATGATACGATTCCTTTCTCCAATTCCTTGTGATAAAAGGTAGTACAGATACCGTCCGCATACTCTGTCACATAGGCTTTCAGCTGAAGCTCCTCATCAAATGCGTCATTACAGTATCTCAGATAATTCTCAAGCGTCTTTTTGGAATCCTTCGGTATACTGTCATAATATACATAAATCGCAAAATCCTTATACGTCAGACTCGGTGCATAATATTCCTCGCCGGAAGACTCATCAATCGTCTTTACCCAGTCCTTCGGAAGCTTATGAATAAATCCCTCTACCTGATTATGCACATATGTATACTGATATTGCAGTCTGGACGCCTCGATTACCTTATATCTCGGTTCCTTGCCTTTTTCCTTTCTCTTTGCTGCAATCTCAGTATAAAGCTTATCCTTCTCTTCAAATTCCAGGCTGTCTCCATGGGTACTTGCATACTGGACGCGCTCATAAGAAGCTTTCCCCTTGGCATCTCCCATATCCGCCAGCTTCTTATACCAGACCATGGCTTTTTCCAGATCTACCGGTATTACAAAATCACTTTTATTTCCATACTGGTCAACCCGGTTCAGGCCGTTCTCATATATGGAACCCAGACCCATAAACGCCGCTTTATTTCCATAATCCGTTGCAGCAATCTCATAATACTTGATTGCTTTGGAAAAATTCTGTATTTCAAGCATCATCTTCGCTAATTTATAGATAATGTCGCCGTCTCTGTTCTGATTGACGTATTTCTCATAATACTTCGTAGCTTGATTCAGATCAATCTCTACCGTTGCATTACGATATTTGCCTTTCTCAAACAGCTCGGCCAGTACAAGAAGCGCATCATTGCCATAATTCTTGTATTGCGGATCCATAATTCCGATATCAGACACCTGCTCGAGAATGGTTACAGACTCTTCACTGTCACCGTTATCCATCAGGTTCATGGCTTTATTAAACTGTAACTCTACATTATTTACCGGTTCTTTCTTTTTAGAAAATTTGGCTACAAAGGGTATTTTTTTAAAGATACCACCAAAAAATCCCATATACTATTCCTCCGACAAATGTCCATTGATAAAATTCATTTTACCACAATCCTGTCAGTGGTGCAATAAAAACGCAAAGATTCTGTCACGGTTTTTTACTTCGCACTCACAAGATATTCAGCAATTTTTTCCACCGCCTGCGCCTCGTCCGCACCGTCTGCTACCACCGTAATTTTTTCTCCGGCAGCCAAGTCCAGGCTCATCATTCCCATGATGCTTTTCGCATTAATGCGCTTATCTCCCGACACTAGATGTACCCTGCTTTCAAACTGGCTGGCTATCTGTACCAAAACTGCCACAGGTCTCTCCTCTGATTCTCCTGTCATTGATACTGTAACTGTTCTTTCTAACATTTGATTCCTCCTGAATGCATTACCCTTCTCGCAATTCATTTGCGATTTCACTTATTTTTCTTAATCTATGATTCACTCCTGATTTTCCAATCGGAGGATTCATCCTTTCACCGAGCTCTTTTAATGAGGCGTCCGGCGCCTCCATTCTCACCTCAGCCAACCGGCGGAGCCCTTCCGGCAGATAACGAAGCCCCTTTACAGCCGAAATATATTCAATATCCTGCATCTGTCTGACGGATGCACTTACCGTTTTATTCAGATTGGCCGCCTCACAGTTGACCCGTCTGTTCACATTGTTGCTGATATCTTTCAGAATCCTCACATTTTCCATATTCATCAGGGAAATATGGGCACCCATGATATTCAACATATCCACGATCATGGTTCCGTCTTTGATATAAACAACACTGTATTTTTTTCTCCGGACTGTTTTTCCCTCTATCTTAAAATCCCGGATCAGGGATTCTATCAGTTCCGCCCTTTTGGCATTGCTGCAGACAAATTCCATATGATATCCCTTGTTGGGATCACTGACAGAACCGGAGGTCAGAAATACTCCCTTCATAAAAGCCCGCCTGCAGCAGGGCTGCTGAATGATCATCCTGTCAATATGCATATTCTGGCAGCTGTATCCGGCATATGCCGCGTCAGACATCTCCTGTTTTCTTCCGGCAGAAAGCTTCAGCGTCTCCAGGATGCGGCACACGCTGTCCGGAGAAAGAACGGCCATATGGTAAATCCTGCTGTTGCTGCCGGTTTTTCTGACCGAAGCCTCCGGCACAATGCTAAACAGTTTTTTCATCAATTGCGCAATCGTTCCTGCAATCACGCTGCGTTCCGTCGTAATACTCATACCGACCGGACAACCGTTCCTGTAATAAACCTCCGCCACCATGGAAAGCATGGCCGAAAGCATGGCAATCCGGCAATGTCTTGCCGTGCTGATGCTCTTTGCCAGTTCTGCCTTTACATCTGAGGAAAATGACATACCCCTCACATCCTGTTTCTAAAGTTTTTTTACAATTGTATCTTTTCCGATATCCCTGTGCAGACATCGTACGGTATACGGCAGCTTTTCCAATCTGCCGTAAAGCTCATTGGCAATTGTCACCGACCGGTGTTTTCCGCCGGTACACCCCACAGATATTACCAGCTGATTTTTTCCTTCTTTGATATAATTCGGAACCAGAAAGGAAACCATATCCATAAATTTATCCAGAAACTGAACGGCTTCACTGCAATTCATGACATAGTCCCTGACTTCTGCGTCATTTCCCGTCAGCGGCCTGAGTTTATCGTCATAATAGGGATTGGGTAAAAAACGTACATCCTGAACCAAATCCGAATCCCGGGGTATCCCATATTTAAATCCGAAAGACATAACGGTAATAATAAAATTATTATAATCTATATTCTGGACAAATATCTTATCCAACTCCGCTTTGAACTCCCGTACCAGAAGATTTGAAGTATCTATAATATAATCCGCATCTTCCCTCAGAAATTCAATCAGTTCCCGTTCTTTCCTGATACCGTCTATTATCCTTCCGCCTTTTACGGATAACGGATGATTTCTTCTGGTCTCTTTAAATCGCTTTACCAGCGTTTCATTGGAACAATCCACAAACAGGATCTCATACCGATATTTCTGTTTTTTCAGCTCCTGAAGGCAGGCAGTCAGATGACTTAAAGCCCGGCCGCTTCTGATATCCACACTGATTGCAACGTTATCCACCTGGATTTCCGCATCATAAGCAATATCCGCAAACTTTCCGATCAGCTGAATCGGAAGATTGTCCACACAAAAATAGCCTGCATCCTCCAGTGTTTTCAATGCTGTTGCCTTTCCGGCGCCACTCATGCCGGTTACAATCACAAATCTCATCTTCAGAACTCTCCCAGTGTTTTTACCTCTGTCTCCAGCCGTACTCCATACTGCCTATGTACTTCTTTCTGTATATGTGAAATTAACTGCATTACATCTTCTGCCGTTGCGTGTCCCCGGTTGATCAAAAATCCGCAATGTTTTTCTGAAACCTGCGCATCTCCGACAGTCTCGCCGCGAAGACCTGCATCCATAATCAGCTTGCCCGCAAAATATCCTTCGGGTCTTTTAAAGACAGAACCTGCAGACGGATATTCCAGAGGCTGTTTTAACCGTCTGGCCTCCGCAAGCCTCAGCATCTCTGCTTCGATTGCTTCTTTCCGGTCTTTTTTTAAAAGCAGGACTGTTTCTAATACAATCAGGTTTTTCTCTTCTATCAGACTGTGGCGATATGCAAAATGCATCTCTGAACACGGGATATCATAAATATTCCCATCCATGTCCATGGCTCGGACGGAGGAAACTACCTGCTTCATCTCCCCGCCGTAAGCTCCGGCATTCATATATATGGCACCGCCTATGGTTCCGGGAATTCCCGATGCAAATTCCAGACCGGACAGGCTGTGTTCCTTCGCTTCAAAAGCCACACGGCCAAGCTGTGCGCCGGCCTGCGCCGTAATCCTATTATCTTCAATTATAATCCGGTTCATACCTTCCAGAATATGTATGATCAGACCCCTGTACCCTTTATCTGAAACCAGCAGGTTGCTTCCATTTCCCAAAATAAAAAAGGGCATATCATATCTTTTGCATAATCGGATTAATTCTGTAATCTGGGAAGCATTCTGCGGTTCTGCTATATAATCTGCCGGTCCACCAATCCTGAAGGTTGTATATTGACTCAATGCCTTATCCTTTTTCATCCCTGCCGATCCCACGATTAAAACGGCATCGTCAAAAAAATCAGACATAAACTCTCTCCCATTACTGACTCTGTTCTAACGGAAAAGCCTTCCACATATGACAGACAGAGCGGAAGCAATTCCTTCAAACTAACATTAACCACTCAATATCATACATGAAAGACTTTTAGAATTCAATATCAAAAATAGATAGAAAATCTTTTCCCTTTTATCCTGCGTTTAGGAAATTTCACAAATTTTCAATGAATGCAGATTCATCTATGCATTCAGAATGCTGCAGGCCCCGCCATAGATTCCCGCATCATTTCCAAGCTTGGCCAGTGCAAATTTTGTCTGCTTGCAAGCATGAAATGCATACTGGGCAAAATATTTCTGTGTCGTATGGATCAGAATGTCACCTGCTTTGGATACGCCTCCGCCAATTACAAAAATTTCAGGATCCACTACACAGGCAATCTGTGCAAGCGCTTTTCCAAGCGCTTTTCCATGATTTTCTACCAAAGTTGCCGCAACCTTGTCGCCGCCCTTCGCAGCATCAAAAATCTCCTTTGCAGAAATATACTGTACATCACGAAGTTTAGACGGCTTATCCGTTGTATTGAGCAGAATCTTTGCAGAACGCACAATACCGGTTGCAGACGTATACTGCTCGAGACACCCTTTATTTCCGCATCCGCACATTTCCGTCTCATCATCATCTACACAAATATGTCCGATCTCTCCGCCGGCTCCGTTTACACCGGAAAGCATTTTACCGTTTAATATGATACCTCCGCCGACACCGGTTCCAAGGGTTACCATAACGATATTCTTATGACCTTTACCGCCGCCCTGCCACATTTCTCCGAGTGCAGCCATATTGGCGTCATTTCCCGCTCTGACCGGAAGTCCTGTCAGCTTGCTGAGCTCCTCTTCGACATTAAAGATGCCCCAGCCGAGATTCACACATTTCAATACGGTTCCGTCTGATTTTACCGGTCCCGGAACGCCCATGCCGATTCCGGCTACATCCGCCTTATCAACAGATTTTTCCCTTGCTTTTTCTTCTATGGAAGCGGCAATATCCCCCAGAATATATTTTCCGCCCTCATCCGTGCGGGTTGTAATCTCCCATTTGTCCAGAAGCTCTCCCTCGGTTGTAAACAGCCCAAGCTTAACGGTTGTCCCTCCGATATCCACTCCGAATACGTAATTTGCCATGTTAGTTATCCTCCTTCTTCGTATTTCCCTTCATGATATTCTGCGTAACTCTATTATATAATTCCTGCGCAGCATTATATCCCATCTTTTTCTGTCTGTGATTAACGGCTGCCGATTCTACAATGATTGCAATATTCCTGCCCGGTCTGATCGGAATACTGTGGCTGACTACCTTATTGCCCAGAAATTCCATATACTGATCCTCCAGCCCCAGTCTGTCATACTCACTGTCCTTACTCCATTCTTCCAGCATGATCACAAGGTCGATAGACTGTTCCTGTTTCACACATTCGACTCCGAACAAAGACTTTACATCAATAATTCCGATACCCCTAAGCTCAATAAAATGTCTGGTAATATCCGGTGCACATCCAAGCAGGGTTGCATCGCTGACCTTTTTGATCTCAACCACATCATCCGCAACCAGACGATGACCGCGCTTGATCAGTTCCAATGCCGCTTCGGATTTTCCGATTCCGCTCTCACCCATAATCAGGACGCCTTCTCCATATACATCCACTAAAACCGCGTGTACGGAAATCCTTGGCGCCAGCTCTACATGCAGCCATCTGTCCACCTCATGGACAAAAGCAGAGGTTACGGCATCTGACGTCAAAACCGGAACCCCATGTTTTCTTCCCGCTTCTATAATGAAATCATACGGTTCCAGACCTCTGCAAAAGATCAGGCACGGCGGCTTATAGGAAAAAAACTCGTTCATAATTTCTATATTCTCTTCCTCGGTATGCATGGCGGCAACATAAGCATGTTCTACATTTCCGCAGATCTGAATTCTTCCGGCATCAAAATGTTCAAAGAATCCACCGAACTGGACTGCCGGTCTGTTCATACCGGGATCCTGGATCAGAACCTTGTCTGTATCAATCTCCGGCGTATAGTTTTTTAAATTCATTTTTTCAATCAACTGACTGACTGATACGCTATAAACCATTTACTCCTCCTTTGCCCTCCGTTTATTCGGCTCATTACTTATTTGGATATTGTAACATAATCTTCCTGTATATTCTATCACTTATTTATCAATTTTAAAAGTGACACAACACATTTGTCATGATATAATGTGAACACTTAACGAGTGCGAGCAGGCGGCGAAGCACAAGATTAGTGAGAACATATACCTATATCATCCCCGGAAAGGAACATGCAAATGTTTGATTTTACCGAGGAGCTTAAGAAGCTCCCTCATGCGCCCGGCGTATACCTGATGCATGACAAAAATGACGTCATCCTCTATGTGGGAAAAGCAATAGATTTATATAACCGTGTACACCAATATTTTCAGACAGGCTATAAGCGTTCGCCGAAAATCGAGAAAATGGTTTCCCACATTGCATGGTTTGAATATATTCTGTGCGATTCGGAGATTGAAGCCCTGGTTCTTGAATGCAATCTGATCAAAGAACATCGTCCGCATTATAATACGATGCTGACGGATGACAAGGGATATCCCTATATCAGGATTACAACGGAGGAGGACTATCCCCGGATTCTGTACAGTCATCAGATGCACAGGGATCATTCCCGTTATTTCGGACCATATACAAATTCCAAGTCTGTAAAGGATATCATCGATCTGTTAAAAAAGCTGTACCATATCCGGAGCTGCAGCAAAAAGCTTCCAAAGGAAATTGGACTTGACAGGCCATGCCTGTACTACCAGATCGGCCAGTGTCAGGCTCCCTGTCAGGCATATATCTCCAAAGAGGCATACAGGGAGCATGTGGATAACGCTATCCGCTTTCTGAGCGGACACCATCAGACCGTCCTCCATGAGCTTGAGGCCCGAATGAAAAAGCTGTCGGAGGAAATGGAATTCGAGCAGGCGGCAGAAGTCAGGGACCTGATTGAAAGCGTCAGACATATTGCTTCCAGACAGCGCATGAACAACACCAGTAACGACGACAGAGATATTATCGCAATGGCATCCAACCATATGAATGAAGGAGTCATCTCCGTATTTTTTATACGGGAAGGAAAAATGATCGGCAGGGAACATTTTCATATGACGGGGATCCAGTCTGAAACCTACGGGGATGTTATGAGTGCATTTATGAAGCAATATTATGCATCTACACCGTTTCTGCCAAAAGAAATTATTGTGGAACAGGCGGTTACAGAAGCTTCCGTCATTGAAGAATATTTAAGCAGCCGCCGCGGAAATCAGGTACACATTCTGATTCCGCAAAAGGGTGAAAAAAAGCAGCTGCTGAAGCTTGCTAAAGATAATGCTTTTCTGGTATTAAAGCAGGATATGGAAAAAATGAAACGGGAAAAGGAACGGACAGAAGGCGCATGCCGGGAACTGGCCGAGCTGATCGGGGTACCGTCTGCCAGACGACTGGAGGCCTTCGATATTTCTCATATCAGCGGTTATCACTCCGTTGCTTCCATGGTAGTATTTGAAAACGGAAAGGCAAGACGGAATGAATACAGGAAATTCCGGCTAAAAACAATAGACGGGCCTGATGATTATGCATCCATGAAGGAGGTTCTGACCAGACGTTTTACAGATGAACGGTTCCGGGTACTTCCCGATATTCTGATGATGGACGGCGGAAAGGGGCAGGTCAACATTGCATTGGAAGTCCTGTCCGGCCTCAATATCCGAATCCCGGTCTGCGGTATGGTCAAAGATGATCATCATCGTACCAGAGGACTGTATTACAATAATGTGGAGCTCGATTTTCCTGCCAACACGCAGGCCTTCCAGATGATTACACACTTACAGGATGAAGCGCACAGATTTGCAATCGAATACCATCGGAGCTTACGGAACAAATCCCAGATTCATTCCGTCTTAGACGATATACCCGGCATCGGCCCTGCCAGAAGAAAAGAACTGATGGCATATTTTAAAGATATTGAAAAGATAAAAGAAGCCGGTCCGGATGAGCTTTCAAAGGTCCCTTCCATGAATAAAAAAACGGCAGAAGCGGTTTATCATTTTTTTCATCAGAAGCCGGATCAAACAGATTCATAGGAAACAAAAAGGAGAACAGAAATGGAAAATAACTTTTACGCAATGATATCCAGAATGAAATATATCAATCGCTGGGCACTGATGCGCAACACCAGAGAGGAAAATCTATGCGAACACGCTCTGGAAGTCAGTATCATCTCCCATGCCCTGGCAACAATTGCCAATGTCCGTTATGGTAAAAACCTGAACACGGAAAAAGCCGCCCTGATTGGCCTGTATCATGACGCATCGGAAATCATCACGGGGGATATGCCAACTCCGGTCAAATATTACAATAACGAAATACAGACTGCTTTTCAATCTGTAGAAAACATTGCCTGTCATAAGCTGGTCCGGCTGTTACCGGAGGATTTACGGGCGCCG
Source organism: uncultured Coprococcus sp. (assembly GCA_947632705.1). Taxonomy (GTDB): domain Bacteria; phylum Bacillota; class Clostridia; order Lachnospirales; family Lachnospiraceae; genus Coprococcus. The sequence goes on from CANRQE010000008.1 coordinate 23,516, forward strand.
TACGAATCCATTCTGTTTAAACGCCCGGAGGATGAATACCTGTGGAAGCTGGTCAAGGCTGCTGATAAAATATCTGCCTATATCAAATGTATGGAAGAAACAGGATCAGGCAATACTGAATTCTCCAAAGCCATGGAATCCATTCACAATCTTGTACAGGAGCTGGCAGAAGAATATCCTGAGGTTTCTGATTTCGTAACAGAATTTCTTCCTGCATATGGAAAAACACTGGATGAACTGCAATCAGGACAATAACTGTCATATCGCCTGGAGATCCGATTCCGTTTAACGCCGGTAAAAAAACGCCACTACTTCTGAGTGGCGTTTTCTGATTCTGTCTTTGAAAAGATCTCCATAAATTCCTTGCCGGTAATGGTTTCCCGTTCAATCAGGAATTCAGCAATCTCATCCAATGCATGGATATGGGAGGCCAGCAGTTTTTTTGCTTTTTCATAAGAATCTTTTAACATATCCCTGACTTCCCTGTCAATCTTTGTGGCAGTCTCATCCGAACACTGCAGGGCAAGCGCTCTGTCCAGATACTGTCCCTCTACAGCTTCGAGCTGCATCATACCAAATTTATCCGACATACCATACAGGGTAACCATTGCCCTTGCCTTCTTTGTAGCCTGCTCAATATCATTTGCCGCGCCGGTCGTCACGGACGAGAATTTCAGTTCCTCCGCTGCCCGTCCGCCAAGCAGTGTAATCAGATCAGACTGCATCTCTGCCTTGGTCTCAAGATACTTCTCCTCTTCCGGCACCTGCCATACATATCCGAGCGTTCCCATAGTTCTCGGAACGATCGTAATTCTCTGTACCGGTTCCGTATGCTTCTGCAATGCAATCAGCAGTGCATGTCCGACTTCATGATATGCGACAATTCTTTTTTCTTCCGGACTGAGCAGTCTGTCTTTTTTCTCCTTACCGGCAAAAACCACCTCTACGGCACTGATCAGATCCTGTTGGGATACCAGCGTTCTCCCTGCCTTCACGGCGGCCAGTGCACCTTCATTAATAATATTGGCAAGGTCTGCACCAACCGCACCGGATGTTGCAAGAGCCAGTTCCCTGAAATCTACCGTTTCATCCATTTTCACATTTTTTGAATGAACCTTCAGAGTATCAATTCTGCCTTTCAGATCCGGTTTTTCCACTATTACCCGCCGGTCAAATCTTCCCGGCCGCAGCAGCGCCTTATCCAAAACTTCCGGCCTGTTGGTTGCAGCCAGAATCACGATTCCTTTTGATGTATCAAATCCGTCCATCTCCGCAAGCAGCTGATTTAACGTCTGCTCCCGTTCCGAGTCTCCTCCATGTCTGGTGTCCCTGCTCCGTCCGATGGCATCAATCTCATCAATAAAAATAATACATGGTGCCATGGCTGCCGCCTGCTTAAACAGATCCCTGACCCTCAGAGCGCCGACGCCTACATACAACTCCACAAAACTGGAACCTGACATGGAAAAAAACGGCACATTGGCTTCACCTGCTACCGCTTTGGCAAGCAAGGTCTTTCCGGTACCGGGCGGTCCCACAAGCAAGGCGCCTTTTGGCATCTTGGCACCAATATCCAGATATTTTTTCGGATTATGCAGGAAATCCACCATCTCCGTCAAAGATTCCTTTGCTTCCTCCTCTCCGGCCACGTCTTCAAATGTGACGCCGGTTTTCTTTTCCATATATACCTTGGCATTGGCTTTTCCCACATTCATGCTTCTCTTCATGATCATGGACAGGAAGAGATAAAAGATAAGGATCATGACTACCCAGGACAGTACCGTTCCCAGAATCGCACTTCCGCTTTCATCAATCCCCTTATACTGAGTTCCATATTTACTTCTTGCAGTACGCAGTCTGTTCGCCAGACTGTCATCTGAAATGGCAACCGTCACATAGGTGGTTTTATCCAGCACATTGCCATCCTCTATCGGTTTAAATTTTATTTCATGGCTGTAGATTTCTACGGAATCCACCGCACCTGCATCTAACATCTCAATAAATTCAGCGTAAGTCTTCTCTTCTTCCGCGCCATTGATCAGTCTGTCATATAACCGCCATGAAAGAATTGTCATAATAATGGAAATGATCAATATGACAATAATTGACCTGTAACCATTTTTCTTATTATTATTCTGCTGTTCGGAATGATTCTCCTGATTTTGATTTTGTTCGTTATCCAATTCTTTCTCCTTTCCGTAACACCTTTATCACTGGTACATTATATTAGTATTTCCGGAACTCTTCAAGCTTATCTGCGCATATTAATAAAATTTTCACACTTCTGCCATTTTATAACAAAAAGTCCGGCTTTTTCAACCTGTTTCAACCTGTCTCGATCAAAGGACAAAAGCTCTTGACACGGTATTTTCTTCCGTATAAGATAACAGTATCCAAACCAAGAAAAGGAACCTGAACTATGCCCGGATACATCATGCATCTGGCGGAGGGCCAGATCATTTTAGACAAATTAAAACAAATGGACATCGATTTTTCTGTTTCTGAAAATGAATTTTTGCTGGGCACCATACTTCCGGATGCGGTAGCAGATAAGGAGCTGACTCACTTCCGTCCCGCCAGCCAGAAGAACCGGATTACCAAGTATCCCGATATCCCCCGCCTGTTTTGTGCCTGCAAGGGAAGCAGACTGTCTGCCTGCGATCTGGGTATTTTAGCACATCTGCATATGGACGCCCGATACGTTACAGATTTCTGGCCGCACTATTTTACATTTCTGGATGCCAATCATTCTTATACAACGATTACGGCGGATATCAATCATGTGCTGATCTATGCAGGTGACAGGAAAATGCCGCTAAAGCAATTTTTCTCCGATGCCTGGTTCTATGGGGAATATGACATTCTGAACCCATATATTATAAACTCTGTCAGACCCCCTGTCCCGAAGCTTTCCTTCATTCCGGAAGATATGCAGCTATATGATCACAGCCGGATAGATCCGGTCCTTCTGAAAAATATAGTATCTGCCATATCCTCTAATATACTATCAGGCAAACGGGCGGAAATCAATCCGAAAGATTTTCCAAAAATCTTTCCGGAAAAAGACACTCTGAATTTTTTGAAGGAATCCGCCGATTTCTTTATTCATGATTTCCTGCAAAGCGCTCTCCAAGCATACAATACAGACAATCCACCCGCTGTCTCACATATTACGACATAAAAAAGCTTACCCGGAAAAACTTCCAGGCAAGCTTTTTTCTTACAATGTCAATTTTCTATTTTCCTGAATATGTAATCTGTTTGCCGCCCTTATTATAAATGCTTGCATAAGAACCACTGAAGGCCTTTACCGTATAAATATATGAGGTTCCCTTCTTTACGTTCTTATCCGTATAGGTCAGCGTATTCTGATCGCGGATGACTGCTATTGTCGTCCAGCTTCCGCCCGACGCCGGCTTTCTGTATACATTATATCCGCTCGTTCCGCCGCTCTTTGTCCAACTGATCTTGATTCCACCGGTTGTGTTTGCAACACTGACCATAGGATACGCCAGATATTTGATGGTCTTTCCTGCCTTATCATAGGCACTTGCATAGGAACCGCTGAAAGCCTTCACCGTATAAATATAGGACTTGCCGCTGGTGGCTGTTTTATCCGTATAGGTCAGCGTATTCTGATCACGAATAACTGCTATCGTTGACCAGCTTCCGCCTGACGCCGGCTTTCTGTATACATTATATCCGTTTGTGCCCTTACTTTTTGTCCAACTGATTTTTACACCGTCAACCGCATTGGCAACACTGACTGTCGGACAACTCAAAAATCTGATGGTCTTTCCTGCTGTATCATAGGCACTTGCGTATGACCCGTTAAAAGCCTTTACAGTATAGACATAAGAAATACCGCTTGAAGCCTTTGCATCCGTATAGGTCAGTGTATTCTGGTCACGAATAACTGCTATCGTTGACCAGCTTCCGCCCGACGCCGGCTTTCTGTATACGTTATAACCATTTGTTCCGGCGCTCTTTGTCCAACTGATCTTTACCCCACCGGCAGCATTGGCAACACTGACTGCCGGACAGCTCAGATACCGAAGTGTCTTTCCAGTTGTATCGTAATTGCTGGTATAATTTTTACCATCACTGCTGATGCAGCGAACTGTAAATGCATATATTTTTCCACTGGCTGCTTTCGTCCAGGTATAACTGGTAGATGTGGTGTCCGCCAGAGTCTGCCAACCGCCATTATCGGTTCTGTAAAATACACGATATTTCGCTGCCCCGGTCACCGCTCCCCAACTGATCTGCACTCCGTTACTTACATTTTTCACGGTAGAAATAGATGGAGATGCCAAAAGGTCATTCACAACATGATAAGTAATCTTCTTGCCTGTTTCATCATAAGCGCTGGTATAGCTCTTGCCGTCACTGCTGATGCAGCGTACCGTAAACGTATACGCAGTTCCGTCTGCCGCTCCCTTCCAGGTATAGTTTGTGGATGTGGTATCTGCAAGCTTCGTCCAGCTTCCGCTTCCGGTCTTATAAAGCACACGGTATTTTGCGGCACCCTTTACCGTGTCCCAGCTAAGCTTCACGCCACCCTTTACATTACTTACTTCTGAAAGCTTCGGTGCTGCTATATAAGTAATGCTCTTGCCTGTTTCATCATAAGCGCTCGTTGTCGTCTTTCCGTCGCTGCTGATACAGCGTACCGTAAACGCATATGTCGTTCCGCTTGCCGCTTTCTTCCAGGTATAGTTTGTAGATGTGGTATCTGCAAGCTTTGTCCAGCTTCCGCTTCCTGTCTTATAGAATACACGGTACTTCGCTGCCCCGGTCACTGCTCCCCATGTAATCTTCACGCCGCCGTTTACATTGCTCACGCCGGAAAGCTTCGGTGCTGCTATATAAGTAATGCTCTTGCCTGTCGTATCATAATCACTGGTATTGCTTCCGCCGTCGCTGCTGATACAGCGTACCGTAAACGCATATGCCGTTCCGCTTGCCGCTCCCTTCCAGGTATAGTTTGTAGCTGTGGTATCTGCAAGCTTTGTCCAGCTTCCGCTTCCTGTCTTATAGAATACCCGGTATTTCGCTGCCCCGGTCACTGCTCCCCATGTGATCTTGACGCCGCCGTTTACATTGCTCACGCCGGAAAGCTTCGGTGCCGCTATATAAGTAATGCTCTTGCCTGTCGTGTCATAATCACTGGTATTGCTTCCGCCATCGCTGCTGATACAGCGTACCGTAAACGCATATGCCGTTCCGCTTGCCGCTCCCTTCCAGGTATAGCTGGTGGATGTCGTATCTGCAAGCTTTGTCCAGCTGCCGCTTCCAGTCTTATAGAATACACGGTACTTCGCTGCCCCGGTCACTGCTCCCCATGTAATCTTGACGCCGCCGTTTACATTGCTCACGCCGGAAAGCTTCGGCGCTGCTATATAAGTAATGCTCTTGCCTGTTTCATCATAAGCGCTCGTCGTCGCCTTTCCGTCGCTGCTGATACAGCGTACCGTAAACGCATATGCCGTTCCGCTTGCCGCTCCCTTCCAGGTATAGTTTGTAGCTGTGGTATCTGCAAGCTTTGTCCAGCTTCCGCTTCCCGTCTTATAGAATACACGGTACTTCGCTGCCCCGGTCACTGCTCCCCATGTGATCTTCACGCCGCCGTTTACATTGCTCACGCCGGAAAGCTTCGGCGCTGCTATATAAGTAATGCTCTTACCCGTTGTGTCATAATCACTGGTATTGCTTCCGCCATCGCTGCTGATACAGCGCACCGTAAACGCATATGTCGTTCCGCTTGCCGCTTTCTTCCAGGTATAGCTGGTGGATGTGGTATCTGCAAGCTTTGTCCAGCTTCCGCTTCCAGTCTTATAGAATACACGGTATTTCTCTGCCCCGGTCACTGCTCCCCATGTAATCTGTATACCACCATTGACATTTGAAGGTGTATTTACCACGGGCGTTTTCAATTTTGTCGGTACAGACGGGTCTGCAAGAATCTTGTAGGTCACTGTTCTGCTTCCCTGATAATTATTTTTTCCTGTTACGGTAATTTTTACCGTATCACCCACATTATATGTCTGACCGCTTGCATATGATAACGTATAATCATTTGTCGTCAGCACCACATTTCTCTTGGTATCCCTGATAGTAACAGTGGTAGCCGGGCGAGTTCCGTTGGTATATATGGCATCCTTCGCCTCAGCCGTAACGGTACTGTCTGAGATTTGTTTTGGTTTTATTGTAAAAGTGGTTTGAATGGAGCCTGTATAGGAATTGATACCGGTTATCGTAACTGTACCTGTTCCGGCATTGATATTATTCATATAGGTGGTATTAAAATCTTTTCCTGCCGTCAGAGCCTTTCCTGCAACGGTCAGGTTAACTTTTGGTTCCTGTGCAGTTCCGCTATAGGTACAAGACGCAATGCTGACTGTCGGGTTGCTGCTGCCAATATCGATCAGCTTGGTACCACTGGATAGAATACTAAATGTTGCCGTTGCGCTGCCTTTATAATTTCCCTGTCCGGTTACGGTCACGGTTGCGGTTCCGACATTCTTATTATTCTTATAACTGACTGTATAATCGGTATTCAGCGTCAACGCTTTACCGGTAACAGCATCCGTTACGGTAACCGTCGGTTTCTTCTCCGTTCCGTCATATACATAGGATGCAGGCGAAACTGAAACCTTCTGCTTCGCTATATCTGCCGCCACGATCGTAAACTTAACCTCGCGGTTACGATTTGTACTTGCCGTTCCTGCAAAATTTCCTTTTCCCGAAATAGAAACATAAGGAGCAGCCAGATCCGTTCTGGCGCCGATTTTGGAATTATTATAAAATGTACATGTATAATCAATTCCTTCCTGCAGCACATACTTTTCTGACCCTGTGCCTGTTTTCATCTCAACCTTTACCACAGGTTTTACCTGACTTTTCGTATAAGGCAAGGATGCGGTCGTTGCCGACTGTCCATCCAGATAAACTGTGATATCAGACGCTGAAGCATTCTTCAGGGAAATCGGTTCAACCGTAAAAGTGGTAGAAATGGAGCCTGTATAGCCGAACTTTTCATTTCCCGTAACCGTAATGGTGGCAGTTCCCACATTCCGATTGTTCTGATATGAAACGGTATAATACGCCTGATTTAACTGCTGATTGACCGCAGTTACGCCTTTTGGCATAACCCGGATATCGCTTGCCTGTAAGGTTACATCCTTTCCGAAATTATACGTTGCCTTACTCTTGGCCAAATTGACCGTATAACCCTCCGTTGCCAGATTCGTTACAGTTGAAGCAATCGCAGCAGGAGTTCCTTCCGTAATATCATCCGACCCGGTTCTGCTTTCTGCAGCCAGAACAAAATTGCCCTGCAGGATCATTCCGGCCATCATCGCAAATGATAACACAAATGCGAAAAATTTCTTGCCTGCCTGTTTCATAAAAAATACCACCTTTCATTTTGTCTTTGTTTGGAACGATATGCCTTTTCTTTTTCTATTTTTCTATACATATAAGGGAAAAAACATAAACGCACTTACCTGTAGAAAATTGTACCAAAAAATGGAGACCAATTCAATAAAAAACACACAAAAAAGATGCCGAAATTCAACGACATCTTTTTTGTTTTATCTGCCTTCTCTTATCAATTACCTAAGCATATAACGGATATTTCTCAACGATACTCTTTACAAGAGCAGCAGCTTTCTCTTTATCCTTATCAATCACGGCCGCCTTAATGGCATCCGCAATCGTTTCCATATCTGCCTCCGTCGCGCCTCTGGTGGTCACGGCAGGCGTACCAAGTCTGATCCCTGATGTTACAAACGGCGACTTCGGATCGTTTGGCACCGTATTCTTATTTGCAGTGATGTGCACTTCATCCAGAAGCTTTTCCACTTCTTTTCCGGTCAGGCCCAGATTCTGAAGATCCATCAGCATCAGGTGGTTATCCGTGCCGCCGGACACGATTTTGAATCCTCTGTTCATCAATGCCTTTGCAAGTGCCGCAGCATTTTTTACAACCTGCGTCTGATATGCCTTAAATTCCGGTGACAATGCTTCCTTGAAGCAGACTGCCTTTCCGGCAATCACATGCATCAGTGGTCCGCCCTGAATTCCGGGGAACACCGCTTTATTGAAATTAAATTTCTCATTGACCTCATTGCTGGACATAATCATACCGCCACGCGGACCTCTCAGGGTCTTATGGGTAGTTGTTGTTGTAACATGGGCATATGGAATCGGACTCATATGAAGTCCTGCTGCCACAAGACCGGCAATATGAGCCATATCCACCATCAGATAAGCACCAACCTCATCAGCAATCTCTCGCATTCTCTTAAAATCAATGGCCCTTGCATATGCCGATGCCCCTGCCACGATCAATTTCGGCTTACATTCCTTTGCAATTGCGAGCACATTATCATAATCAATAAATCCATCATCATTTACACCATATGGTACACAATGAAAGTATTTTCCTGACATATTAACCGGTGAACCATGCGTCAGATGTCCTCCGTGATCCAGATTCATCCCCATAAATGTATCACCCGGCTCCATCATTGCAAAGAACACCGCCATATTAGCCTGTGCACCGGAATGAGGCTGAACATTCACATATTCGCAGCCAAATAACTCTTTAGCCCTTTCTCTTGCCAGATCCTCAACCACATCCACATAGACGCAGCCTCCATAATACCGCTTGCCCGGATATCCTTCCGCATATTTATTCGTCAAATGACTTCCCATTGCCGCCATAACTGCCTTGGAAACGACATTTTCCGATGCGATCAGCTCCAGATTCTGATTCTGCCTGTTAAACTCATCCGTCATTGCTGCCGCTACTTCCGGGTCTACCTTACTGATTTCTTCAAAACTAAACATGCTGTACCTCCATATAATTTATATTTCATTTCATGACTGTTCCATCCGATACAAACGACGTCCGTCAATCCAGATTCTGACAAAGCGCAATAATCAACACATCGTCTACAGAAGGACTTTTTACAAAATAATCCGTCGTCTCCACTCTCCGGTATATACCGTCATCCCCAAGCTGTCTGGTTACAACACTGACGCTCTTTTCCCCTCTGTTATATGCGTCCATCAGATTTTCAATTGTAAAGGTGCGGCTGAACAGTTCCCGGTCTTCCGGATGCATACTGGATGCCCCATGTGCAATCAGCTCATCAAAAATACCGGTGGACGGACAGGATCTTGCGGTAAAGTTCTCATACGCCATCATATAAAAACTGTTTCTGGTCAAATTGGCAAAAATAACCAGCGGATAACGGGTAAACACTGCCTCAAGCAGCAGCTGCGTTGCGGAAGAAGGTGCCTGTACCACCAGAATATCCTCCGGTTCCTCCACCTCTTCATCCTTCTTGCAGATTTCCATATAATCCTGTTCACTCATCGGTTTTCCAAACAAGAATCCCTGAATCACCTTACACGAACAGGTTCTTAAAAATCCGATCTGTTCTCTTGTCTCGACTCCTTCCGCAACCGTTGTCAGCTTCAGACGGTGTGCAAAATTAATAATACTCTCAAGAACAATTCTCTCCTTTTCATCTTCACAGTTCCTGCTCAACAAAGACTTATCAATCTTCAACACATCAACCGAAATGTCTTTCACAAAACTTAAAGAAGAAAGGCCACTGCCGAAATCGTCAATTGCAACCCTAAAGCCAAGTTCCCGGATCTTCTCAATCCAGCCTGCAATCTTATCCTCCTGATCCACAAAAGCAGACTCCGTTATTTCAACCTCAATTTTTTTATGCGGCACTCCATAGGAATCCACAACCGAGCACAGATGCTCCACAAAATCATCCTCATATACATGACGTCTGGAGAAGTTGACTGCCACCGTCACGAAATGCACCTTCTCCTCCATCTGTTTTTTGAGGAATGCGCACACCTCTTCCAATATGTACCAGTCAAAATCAATGATTTCTCTTCCTGCTTCCAAAGCCGGGATAAAACTGCCCGGCATCACGACCGTTCCGTCTTCTTTTATCCATCTCGCCAATGCTTCCGCTCCCACAAGCTTCGTTGTGATCGCATCATACTGAGGCTGATAATACACCCTGATCCGGTGTTTTTTCATTGCTGCAAAAACTTCCGTACAGATATCTTCTCTGTTTTTTCCTCCTGCTACCTTTTCCAAGACCGCTTCTCCTTTCAATTCAGTTTCGTGAAATGCAAAAACCCTGCGTATTCTCTCACTGTATTGTAACAAAGGAATTTAAAAATGACAAGTCATTGCAGCAACAAAAACCATTTTTCACTTTTCCTTATTCGGCAACCAGTCTCCCATCCCTGACATCAATGGTAATGGTATCACCGGAGCTGATTGTCCCCTTCAGAATCAGTCTGGCAACCAAAGTGTCAACATTTTTCTGCAGATACCGTTTTAACGGTCTGGCTCCATACACAGGGTCATATCCCTGTTCCATAATAAAATCCATTGCCCTTTCCGTAATCTTTAAAGACAATTCCCGCTCTGCCAGCCTCTGATTCAGGTCTGCAACAAGGAGATCAATAATCCCGCTGATATTCTCTCTTGTTAACGGCTTGAACAGCACGGTTTCATCCAGACGGTTCAAAAATTCCGGTCTGAAATGCGTTCGGAGCTCTGCCAGAACCTGCTTCTCCGCTTCCTTCGTAATCTCTCCTTGTTCATCAATCCCCTCCAGCAGATAAGAAGACCCGATATTGGAAGTCATAATAATGATCGTGTTCTTAAAATTCACCGTTCTGCCCTGAGAATCCGTAATCCGACCATCGTCGAGCACCTGAAGCAGGACATTGAAGACATCCGGATGCGCCTTTTCCACCTCATCAAACAATACAACAGAATAGGGTTTCCTCCGCACCGCTTCCGTCAGCTGCCCGCCTTCGTCGTATCCGACATATCCCGGAGGCGCTCCGATCAGTCTGGACACACTGTATTTCTCCATATATTCACTCATATCAATACGGACCATATTCTGCTCATTGTCAAATAAGCTTGCCGCCAGACTCTTTGCAAGCTCCGTCTTTCCAACTCCTGTAGGTCCAAGGAACAAAAAGGAACCAATCGGTTTGGACGGATCCTTTACTCCCGCTCTGGAACGGATAATCGCATCACTGACATATTCCACAGCTTCATCCTGACCAATGACCCGCTTATGAAGTTCTGATGCCAGATTCAGTGTTTTGCTTTTTTCGCTTTCCGTCAGTTTTGCTACCGGAATTCCTGTCCATTTCGATACAATCCTTGAAATTTCTTCCTCTGATACTACCTCATGAAGAAGTTCCCGTTCCTTCTCCGAGGCCGCATTCTCCGCCTGCTCCAACTCTTTCTGAATGGCAGGAAGTCTGCCATACTGAAGCTCAGCAGCCTTATTCAGGTCATATTTTCTTTGTGCCATTTCGATTTCAGCCCTGACCTGCTCCAATTCCTCCTTCAGAGTCCGTATCTTTTCCACTCCTGCTTTTTCATTTTCCCATTTTGCTTTCAGATTATTTGCCGTATCATGCAGCTCTGAGAGTTCCTCCTGTATGTCCTCCAGCCGCTGTCTGCTCAGATGATCCGTCTCTTTTTTCAGAGCCGCTTCTTCAATTTCAAGCTGCATGATCTTTCTGGTTATTTCATCCACTTCGGCAGGCATGGAATCCAGTTCGGTTTTGATCATGGCACAGGCTTCATCTACCAGATCGATTGCCTTATCCGGAAGGTATCTGTCCGTAATATACCGGTTCGATAAAACTGCTGCACTGACCAGTGCGCCGTCCGCAATCTTAACTCCGTGGAATACCTCATACCGCTCCTTGATTCCACGCAGGATTGAAACAGTATCCTCAACCGTCGGCTCATCCACGGTAACAGGCTGAAACCGACGTTCCAGAGCCGGATCCTTCTCTATATATTTGCGATATTCATCCAGCGTTGTAGCGCCAATACAATGCAGTTCTCCTCTGGCAAGCATCGGTTTTAGCATATTGCCCGCATCCATGGCTCCTTCCGTTTTTCCTGCTCCGACGATCGTGTGAAGCTCGTCAATAAACAAAATGACTTCTCCATCCGACTTTTTCACTTCATCCAATACATTCTTTAACCGCTCCTCGAATTCACCCCGATACTTGGCGCCTGCCACAAGCGCTCCCATATCAAGTGCAAAAATTCTCTTATTCTTCAGGCCCTCCGGCACATCTCCCCTGACAATTCGCTGGGCAAGTCCCTCTACGACGGCAGTCTTACCGACACCCGGTTCACCGATTAATACCGGATTATTCTTGGTTTTTCTGGATAAAATCCGGATCACATTCCGAATCTCCCCATCACGCCCGATAACCGGATCCAACTTCTGCTCCTTCGCCCGCTCCACCAGATCATATCCGAATTTTTCCATGGCTTCATAACCGCTTTCCGGATGGTCGCTGTCCACCTTTTTGTTGCCTCTGATATCCGCCAATGCCCGCAAAAAAATATTTCTGTTGATATTCCATTTTTTCAACAGAGTCTTAATGTCAGTATCTGCTTTCTCCATCAGTCCCAGAAACAAATGCTCAACCGAAACATAGGTATCGCCCATCTGCTTTGCTTCTTTTTCCGCCTGAAGCAGCGCCTTGGAAAATGAATTTCCCGCATACATTTCTCCGCCGCGTACGCTCGGATAAGATGCCAGTTTTTGTTCTATATCCTGAACTGCGTCCACAGGACTGATATCTATTTTCTCAAATATTCTGGAAATCAGGCTTTCATCCGTCTCTAACAGCCCTGCAAGCAAATGCATCTGATTCAGTTCCTGATGGTCATTTTCCAGTGCCTTTTCTTTGGCCTTTTCAACTACTTCTAATGATTTTCGTGTGAATTTCTCAAGATTCATATTGATTTCCCCCTTATCTCTTATTATATTTCCCCGATTTATAAATATAAACGGATATTCGTGAAATCAATATAACATAATTGTTAGCACTCGTCAATATAGAGTGCTAACAATTTTTGAATTTTTATTGATATGAAATACAGGGCATCCTGTATTTTTCAGATTTTACAGATTTATAACAACTTGATCAGCTGTGGCAGAATCGGTTTGTAATGATCATCGATCAACCCGAAATCCAGCTGCTTATAAGTCCACACAGCCCTGCCGATTCCATAATGCTCAAATGCAGCGTGAATATCTGCAAACCAGCGGACTGTATCCGGTCCGGGTGCCCGGTCAATGACACCATATTCCCCGCAATAAAGGGGAATATCATATTTTTCCGCCACTTCTACTGCCTCTTGAAACAAATCCATGAAAAATTCCGGATCCAAAGAACGAATCTTTTTGTCCGGATCAGCAAAAACGCCCGTCATGGCTCCGGCAATCCTTTTTGTCTCTTCCATATATTTATCCACACTGTCAGGATATCCGATATGATAATCCTGCGGCATGGAATCTACCCAGTACGCAGACTGATGGGTAAAAATCAAGGGTTCATAGCAATGGAAATTATATACAATATTCTCATCTGTCGGAGGCAGCAGCAGCTTGATTGCCGAAACGGCATTATAACCTACACCTCCATAAAGTATTTTCGCAGTCGGTGCATAAGAACGGATGGTTCTGATACAGCGAAGGGCAATCTCATTCCAGGTTTCTGCCACATCAAATCTTACAATTTCATTCAGAAGTTCAAACATTACAATATCTGAATCTTTCGCATATCTTTCCGCAAGACGTTCCCACAGCCGGATAAACCTGTCCTGTAAAGGCTTTGAAGTGAAGAAATCTGCCGAATATTCCAGATCGTCAAAAATATACCCACAGGTCTTATGCAAATCCAACACCATATTCAGGCCATACTTTCTGCACCAGCTGATACAATGATCCAGATAAACATAACCTTCCGGTCTTTCTTCTCCGGCCTCTGTTTCGATATTTTCAAAATCTACAGGCACCCGCACATGGTCAAGTCCCCACGAAGCAATTCTTTCAATATCTTTTTCTGTAATAAATGTGTCCAGATGTTCTTTATCATATTTTCCCTGGGACAGCCAGCCTCCCAGATCAACACCTTTTTGAAAGCCCTCTAATCGTCTCATTATATACCTCCACTTGTATCATTGAAGCAAGATGATATCTCACTGCTTTTTTGTATTTTGTTTTTGTTAATTTGTTTCTCTGTGATCCTGACAATCATAAAACCGGCAATTCCTGCTGCGATGCCAAAAACAATGCCGCCCAGTATATCCGTCGGAAAATGGACATACAGATATAACCGTGAAAATGCAAGCAGACAGGCAAGTAGTAACGCCAGCTTCCAGAGCCGTTTTTCTTTCGCAAGGAACAAGGCGGTTACAGAAGCAAAAGAAGCCGCCGTATGGCCTGACGGGAATGAATAATCTCCCGGTTTTTTTACAAGCAGGGAAACTGATGGGTTCATTTCAAAAGGTCTGGCCCGTGCCACTAAGGGCTTGATCAATATATTGCAGAGCAACAGATCCATAAGCAGGGCCGCCGCAAGGATCAGTCCCGTTTTCCGGGTTTTTTTAAAAAGCAGCAAAACAACCGCAAGCAGAATCCAGAATATACCCGCATCACCAAGCTTCGTAATAAGCGGCATCAAAAAATCCAGAACCGCATTTCTCATATGCTCCTGTATAAAATCCAGAATCGCAAATTCTATCTCCATGTATCGTATTTCCTTTTAGCACTGCTATTTCATATAGCTGTTTTACAGTTTTACAGCTTTTCACCATTTGATGAAATAACCTGTTTATACCATTCAAAGGAATCCTTCTTATAGCGGTTTAAGGTTCCGCTGTTTTCATCCTCATCCCGATCCACATAAATGAAACCATACCGTTTCTGATAACCGTTCAGCCAGCTTAACAGATCTGTATAGGACCATGTGCAATATGCAATCACACGGCATCCGTCATCACAGGCCTTTTTCAACTCCTCAATATGCGCCTTCAGATAAGCAATTCTGTACGGGTCATGGACTTTTCCGTCTTCCAGCTGATCGAAAGCACCAAGCCCATTCTCCGAAATAACAATCGGAAGATCATATCGTGATGTGATCTCACGACAGCACATACGGATCCCCATCGGATCAATGGTCCAGTCCCAATCCGTTGTCGGAAGGAATTCATTCTGCGGTCTTTTGTAAAGCCCCGGAAATCCCTGTATTTTTGCAGTTCCTTTTTTCCCGGTATTGTTCATCGCATATGTTGTGCCCACACCATCCGGCGGATTATATTCCACAACGCTGCTCTGGTAATAATTCACTCCCATAAAATCAATCAGTCCGGCAGCTTCTTTCAACACGGCTTCATCTCCCGCTTTCATCTCCGGCGCCCATCCACGGCTGTCCAGAAACTGCATGGCGCTCCTCGGATATCTGCCGTATGCATAGACATCCATCCAAAAATAATTTTCAAGATCGTCAAAATCAGCTTTTGCCATTGCATTCTCAGGTTTCCGGTCATATGCATAGCTTGGGCTATATGCAAATGATGCCCCTACCTTTGCATCAGGGAACAGTTTTTTTAACGCAATGACACTCTTTGCATGAGCCATATTGGCATGATGATTTGCCTGATAGAAGGTCTTACGGTCATCTACCTTTCCCGGCGGATGCTTTCCTGACAAAAATCCCATACTTGTAAAAACATTCTGCTCATTCATGGTAATCCAGTATTTTACCCTGTCACCATAGCGCCGGAAAAGGACATTGGCATAATTCACAAAATCATCTACAATTCTTCTGCTCTCCCAGCCATGATACTGATCCTCCAGTGCCTGCGGCATATCCCAGTGGTATATGGTTACCATCGGTTCAATATCATATTTTAAAAGCTCATTGATTACATTATCATAAAATTGCAGACCGGCTTCATTTACTTTTCCGTTACCGTCCGGAAGAATCCTTGGCCACGATACGGAAAAGCGATAGGTTTTCAGCCCCATCTCTGCCATCAGGGCAATATCTTCTTTATAATGATGATAGAAATCTACCGCTTTATCACCTGTTGTTCCCTGAAAAGTTTTTCCCGGTATCCGGACAAACTGATCCCAATTGGACATCCCTTTTCCGTCTTCCAGGTATGCCCCCTCAATCTGATAAGCGGCAGAAGCGCTTCCCCACAAAAAATCCTTTGGAAATCCTTTCGATTCATTAAAAAACATCATCCACACCTCGCTTGTTCTAAACGGCAGCCAAAACCTTACCGATTTTTTCCGGGATCAAAAGGTCAGCCCGGCTGTCCGTCTGTGTCGGTGACATATTGATTACCACCAGATGTCTGCCACGAAAATAACGGATCAGCCCGGCTGCCGGATATACCACCAGGGAAGTCCCGCCTATGATCAGCAGGTCTGCATCACTGATCAGTCTGACCGCCTGCTCCATGTCATCCTCCTTCAATGCCTCTTCATATAAAACAACATCCGGTTTTATCGTTCCTCCGCAGGAACATACCGGCATGCCCTCAGACTGGACAATGTACTGCAGGTCGTAAAATTTATGGCATTTTTCACAATAGTTTCTATGGATACTGCCATGCAGCTCAATTACCTTCTGACTGCCTGCCATCTGATGCAGTCCGTCTATATTTTGCGTAATAACCGCCTTTAACTTTCCTTCTTTTTCAAGCTCCGCAAGCTTTTGATGCGCCGCATTCGGTCTGGCTTCCGTAAAGATCATCTTATCCTTGTAAAACCGGAAGAATTCTTCCGGATATCTGCGATAAAAGCTATGACTGATAATTGTTTCGGGCGGATATTTATATTTCTGGTTATACAGACCATCCACACTTCGGAAATCAGGGATTCCACTTTCCGTAGAAACACCTGCCCCGCCAAAAAATACAATCTTATCGGACTCTGCGATCATTCTTTTTAACCGGCCTATCCGTTCTTCTATATCTCCCACTTCGAATTCCCCCTTCTTGGATATTCCCGTCATGCACTACGGTTCCTGATAGACAGACACCGTTACATCAATGGTATTATCAACCGTATAACCTGCTCCGTCCCTGATATCAAGCGTAACCTGATTATCGCCATAAACAAGAGTGGACGCATCTATCACGATATTCAAATCCTTTGCATCAATTTCTGCAACGATCTCCGACAGACCGCTGATGATAACACTTGCATTTGCAGGCACCGTAATGTCATATTTTATACCGTCTTCCCGGTTTTCAACCGTGATATCACTTGCACTGACAGTAATGGACCGGTTAATATTCCGTTCTACAATGACATGAACGCCTATGACATCATTCCCATCAGCTACTACCAGATTCTCCGGAAGATATTTCGTCACGTCAACCGTAGTTTCAATATCCGCTGTACAATCCGTTACATCAATATCAGAAATTTCAAGAATATTAATTCTGTTCAATAAATCGGAAGGTCCTCCGATTACAAGCTTATCAGGCGCACACTCAATGCCTGTGATTTCATACATCTCTGCAGGCGTTCCGACCGTCGATACTTTGACTGCAATTGTTTTGGTTCTGTAAATCGGTACCGTAACATTGACCGTAGAGACATCGCACTGCAGCTTGCTGTCCGGTATCACCCCATTATTTTTATCGTAAAAGACAGGAGCGCAGGTAGCAGACACATCTTCCTTTCTGCCCGATACATCCACCTGAACCTCAATATGGTCAATACTGTCAACAACACTGGCTGCCCCCGATACCGTGATCAGATTCGGGGTTGCAACTGCAGCGCCTACCGTATAACCCTCTGCCACATTGCCCTGTGTCGCTACTGTCACAGGCAGAGAAATCGTATCCTCCTCTTCCAATTCTATTACAAGCACGCCGTTCACAACCGTAATCGACAAATCGTTACTCAGGGCAGCATTTGCTGTAGTGACCGTAATCGGAACGGCATTGGTCAGCGAAAGCTTGGATAAATCTGCCGTGGCCCTGAAGTCAGAGGCTGTAATTTCATTTACAACAGATCTCCTGCCCTTTACAATGATATCTACGGTTTCACCCTCCGTAATGTCAAAAAGTTGGTTCTGATCCGTAACCGCATTCTCATTCAGAATCTCTACCGGAATATTATTGATCTGTCTGGTAACAGCATAATCATCTAAATTCAAAACGATCAGCCACACAATGAATCCAAGTATCACCGATAGGAGCTTCAATCCTAAATTACTGAATATCTTATCTTTCACCTTCCGCAGACCCCCTTTCCGCAGATTTTCTGCTACCGGACTTTTGTTTCTTAGAGGTCTTTTCCTTCTTCTCGTCCTTTTTCCTGCTGTCTTCTTTCATCAATGTCTGCAGCTGTCTTCTGACACTTTCAGCATCCAGTCTGCGGAACAATTCTCCATCTCTTGCAATAGAAATAGCGCCTGTTTCTTCCGATACAATAAGCGTCAGACTGTCGGACACCTCGCTGATTCCAATTCCCGCTCTGTGTCTGGTCCCCAGTTCCTTATTTACATCATTATTGGCTGACAATGGAAGATAACAGGTTGCCGCTACTACCCTGTTCCTGCTTATAATAACGGCACCGTCATGCAGGGGCGTATTGTGCTCAAAAATATTTAACAACAGCTGATTTGTCACAACAGCATCTACCCTGATACCTGTGTCAATATATTCGCCCAGCGCCACCTCGTTTTCTATGACGATCAGCGCACCTGTGCGATTTGTCGCCAGGGTTGTAACTGTCTTGACCAGCTCATAAATAGTTCTGTCAGTAATATATCGCTCCTCTTCGTCCTCCCGCATTATGATATTGGTAAAGCGTTTTCTTCCCAGCTGCTCAAGTCCGCGCCGCAGCTCCGGCTGAAACAGGATAATGACCGCAATAATACCGACACTGAATGCGTTTCTCAAGAGATACAAAATGGTATTGAACTGAAAAACTGCCGCAATCGCCATAAAAAGCGCAATGATTATAATTCCCTTTAACAAGGTCCACGCACGGCTGGTCTTAAACCACAGCATGATTTTATAGATCACAAACGACAGGATCAGAATCTCAATAATATCCACTACATCCGGTACATCTATATAAAACCAGTCAAAATAGGTCCTTAAAAACGTAAGAATCTGTTCCATATGTATCTCCTGTCCTTTCTCTAAAATGATATGACCTGACAAAAGCCAGGTCATAAAAAGCTTGCAAAATTATCTGGTAGCACCGTCAACATCTTCCTCTTCCGTTACGGCCGGAGTTACCTCGCTGATCTTTCGGATATTCTTCTGCTGCTTACCCATTACAACCTTTGGTACCGCTTTTACATAATAGTAGTATTCGTCATCTTCAAACTGGGTATTCTCCACACGGGAATAATCTACTACCGTTTTAAAGAACTGTACGACCACTCCAAGCAGAATTGCAACAATAGAACCAAGCAAAACACCGCCAACGGATACACTTGCTTCCAAGACAAAATTTCCGATCAGGAAAAGAATACTTTCAAACAAACCGCCCACAATAATTGCAGCATACCACGAAAATTCAAATGATAATTTGTAGACAATATTCGTAGCAACAATAATCACGGCAAACACAACCATGGTCAGCATCAGATTCTTATCCTCAACCAGATGCTGGAACATAAATCTGTAACCTTCTATCAGATCTTCCTCCGCATATGTTCCCATCATTTCCACATATTGGGCCGCATAATTTGCAAAATAATAGAAAATACATCCGAATGCGGCAGATATCATACCGGCTGGTCCCACAAGCATACCTGCAAGAACCGGTACAAAATACTGCAGCTTCAAAATAAAAAACAATGGCGTAAACATGATCAGCCATGCCGTCTTCGGAAAAAACCGGATATAAATGCAATACATCAGGACAAAAAGGATCAGATATACCACCGCAATCTCTTTGCTCGCACTGAAGAAATGCATAAACCCGACAAAGCCTCCCAAAGCAAGCGTGATTCCTTCTGTCATAAACGCACAAACCAATGACAGCAGGAAAATCACCATCCCGCTTCCGAATGTATCATTATATCCCGTCAGATGTACAATAGACCAGAACATCGCAAGTGCAAGTATAAATTTCACTAACGGTGTAATGAATCTGTCATACTTACTGCAAAAATTCTTTATCTCTTCACGAATAGTAAGTAATGTTGCCATGGTTAACGATTCCTCCTTTTCTTCTTCGCTTTGGACTTGTCCTCTTTTTCATAAAATTCAATCAGCTTCTTCAGATTCTGATTATATTTTATGAGATTCGGTTTTGCCTTGCTATACCTGTAGGAATACAACACCCATGCAACAAGCATAAATGCCACGCAGCTGATTCCATAGATTGCAACCAACCTGTATGCAATTTTCATATAATCCATATCCGCCAGACTTTCAATGATCGTTCCGATATTATAATAGATATAACAAAATACCAAAACGGCAAACAGCACGGTAGTGGACACCAGGGTCTTCAGGCAATTATATTTCACATAATCACTTTTAAAATATTTTCCTTTTTCCAGATCTTCCTTTCCCGTTGACTGCTCATAGATTGCAAGCCTGGTCATCAGGATCACTTTTTCTTCATTTACCATTCTATATCTCCTATCAATATTTCCAGTACACCTCGTTTTATTATAATCCATACTGTAAGAATACGCAAGTTTTTACTCAATGAACAGTCCAAAATTTTCCTGCGGATGGATATTTTGCAACCGGTTTCTTCCAGTTCCGATTACTCCACCGCTTTCAAGGATTCCGCCATGCGGATTTTGGCTATCTGACGTTTCATAAACAAATTCACAATCAGGGCAAACAAAACCGTACAGACGAATGCCAGCACATAACTGAACCCCGTTACCGTGACATCGAAAGTAATAATATCAATTGTGATCATATGCATAACCGCACGATGAAAGAGTGTTCCGAGCGGCAATCCGATTCCGCTTGCAAGTATGGATAAAACAAGATTCTCCCGTAATACATAGCTTTCCGTCTCCTTAGGATAAAAGCCCAGCACCTCTACGGTTGCAACCTCGCGGCTTCGTTCTGCCAGATTAATATTTGTCAGATTAAAAATAACAATAAAGGCCAGCGCCCCAGCAAACAGCACTACCATCCAGATGATATAATTCAGGCAGGAAAGTGCACTGTCCACAGAATCCCTTGTTGCCGAAAGCTTTGCAACACCCGTAATTTCCGGCAGCTCAACCAGCCGCTTTGCCATCTGTTCCGCATCACCGTTCACAGATAAAAGTGCCGTATTCGGCTCCCAGCTTTCATATAATTCCATATAAGTATCATCCGAGACAATCACATAATTACCTATATAGTTATCAAAAATACCACTGACCGTTACTGTTATGCCATGCATATCCGCATTTCTAAGCTCCAGTGAATCTCCGACAGACAGAGAAAGCTTCTCGGCAATTTTTGCATTTACCATAACTGCTCCCCGGTCTGGGACCTCCAATTTATTATCTTCCTCATGAAAATCCCAAAATTCCTGAATATTGTCCGTATGTTCAAAGCCAATCAGATTAACCGCATCCATGCTTTTTTCCGCATGTAAATCCACATATTGTCTGGAACAGATCAGATAGCTGTCAACTTGATCCATAGAATCAAGCTCCATACAGACATCCTCTTTTGTACCTTCCGGAAAAGAAGCTTCCATATCATAGGTCTGTACAGTATCATATTGCAAAGCCGCGACATGCAGCATGGAATCCCGTACGCCGAAGGCTGTTACGACCAACCCTGCGCAGCAGCTGATTCCTACCAGCATCATGATCAGACGCTGTTTATAGCGGAACATATTCCGAAGTGTAATCTTCTGCAGAAACGTCAGCCGTTTCCAAAGCGGAGTGATATGCTCAAGCAGAATTCTTCTGCCGGATTTTGCTGTTCTCGGGCGTATCAGCTTCGCCGGCATTCTTCCGAGTTCTTTTCTGCAGGACAAGAACGTACTTCCAAGAATACAGACCATCGACACGGCAAATGTGATCAAGGCCAGCTTAGGGCTGAACAAAAATGTAATCGGCGCAAAATCATACAGCGCCTTATATGCCAGCCAGAATACCTTCGGCAATCCCCAGGTGCCCAGAAAAAAACCAGCCGTCCAGCCAATCAGGGTTGCGCTGCCGGCATACAATAAATACTTCATTGTAATTTTCACATTTCCAAAACCAATTGCTTTTAAGACCCCGATCTGTGTCCGTTCCTCATCCACCATTCGTGTCATGGTCGTAACACACACCAGCATTGCAATCAGAATAAAAAATATCGGCAGAATGTTTGCAATTCCACTGACAATAGAGGTATCATTTTCAAAGCTGATATATCCGGAATTCTCATTTCTGGTCAGTACATAAACCTCCGGCTCCGTCCATCCATATTGGGCGGCAAGCTCCTCTGTCGTCATTCCAAGCTGCATGGCTGTTTCCTCCGTCAGACCGTTCTCCGCCAGAAGTTCTTCATATCTGTTATGCACAAGTTCCCTGCATGTATCTGTTATTTCGTTTTCATAGTTCTGTACCAGCGCATCATATTCATCGCTATAAATCTTTTCTTTTTCCTTTAACGTCAGATTCATCTCCGTATAAACCGTCTCTGTAAAATTCTCTTCAGGAAGAAATAAAAATGCACGGACAGCACCGTTTCCAATATTTGTAGTTCCTCTGTCACCATCTAAATAAGCAGGCGAGTTGACCAGACCTACAATTGTATATTCCGTCTCTTTCAGCTGATTTTCGACTGTCTTCTCATTCTCATCCGTCAGACAGATTACAGTTCCGATATCATCGGAAGAAAAATACTCATCATCTGCAAGGCACTCATTGACCTTCTCCGGCATTCTGCCGGCAGATAAAGCAGGCAGATTGACTGTTTCCGGCATCGCATATAAGCGATATACCATGGCTCCTTCCCCATATTCCATCAAAGCATCTACGCTCTTTGTACCCTCTGCACTCTCTATATAGGGAAGCGCCTGCAGCCGCTCTACATCCTCATTTTCGAAACCAATCTCAGAAATCAGGCGATAATCGGAAAAATGTTGATCATTTAAATAATTTTCACAGGTATTCGCCATGGCATCTTTCGTTACCTTCAGACCGGCGAAAAAACCGACACTGAGCATAACGATTAAAAGTAATGCCATATAGCGGCCAAAGAAAGAGCGGATACTCCTTCCGGTCATTTTCAAAATTGAAGATTTCATTCTATCACCACTCAATCTCGTCTATCGGAAGGACGTCTGCGTTTCTTTCATTAGACTGAATCTTTCCGCTTTTTATCCGGATAATACGATCTGCCATTGGTGCAATCGCCTGATTATGCGTAATAATAATAACCGTTGTCTTATGCTGCCGGCTCAGATCATATAGCAATTTGAGAATCGTTTTTCCTGTCACATAATCCAAAGCGCCTGTCGGCTCATCACAAAGAAGCAGTCTCGGATTCTTTGCGAGTGCGCGCGCAATTGCAACGCGCTGCTGTTCTCCGCCTGATAGCTGCGCCGGAAAATTATTCGCCCGATCAGACAATCCGACCATATCGATTGCCTCTTTTGCAGGAATCGGATTCTTACAAAGCTGCGCCGCAATTTCAACATTTTCAAGCGCCGTCAGATTCGGAATCAGATTATAGAACTGGAATACAAATCCTACATCATGGCGGCGGTATTCAATCAATTCCCGTTTACTGAATGCCGAGATATCCTTTCCATCAAATTCTATTGTTCCACTGGTCAGAGTATCCATACCGCCCAGCATATTTAACAGCGTTGTTTTTCCTGCTCCCGAAGATCCTAATAAAATACAAAATTCGCCTTCATCTATGTAAAAATTTGCACCGGCCAGTGCCTGAATCTGTACATCTCCTGTACCATAGCTTTTTACCACATCATGGAACTCAATATAATGCTCTGCCATCTCGATACTCCTCTTTACTTAAATGATTTTCCATTATATACCGTTTGCGTTTTTCCGTCAAACCGGAGAGCAAATAAAAAGTAGTTGCATTTATCAAAAAACAGTCTAGAATAAAATATACAGGGAATTCTTTATTGTATATTTGCCTGTATACGGATGCAAAACTGATAATACGAGGGATCTGCAAAAAGGAGGAATAAAATGCCGGAAATAAGCAGATTCTATGGTATTGTAATTAAAATGTTTTTTAAACCGAAAGAACATGAACCAAGTCATATCCACGCTTTATATGGTGAACATATTGGTATTTTTGATTTACAAAGTATGGAGATGACAGAGGGTGACTTACCAAAAAAAGCCCAGGAAATGGTAAAAGAATGGTTGAAAAAAACCAGAAAGAACTACTGGATATGTGGAGCAGTCAAAATTTACGAAAACTGCCGCCATTATAAACAGTCATTAATTGAAAGGAATATTACTAATCATGATTCCAAAAATAAAAAGTATTAAACCTTTAAATAATTATGTGTTATATGTTGTTTTTGATGATGGAAAAAAATGTCTCTATGATGTAAATGATGACATGAATACTATAAATCGTTATAAGGATCTTAAAAAAAACTGCGGTTTATTTGAGCAGGTACAATTAGATGAAAGCAGGACCTGCGTTTTTTGGAATGATTATATCGACCTTCCAAGTGATACGATTTATGAATATGGTCAGGAAATATCCACAGAGAACAAATAAATAAAAACCCGCCGTGCGGCGGGTTTTTATTTATTTGTGATATGAAATCCACAGCTTTTACAGGCGGTTTCTTCTTCTATAGAAGACCGTTGCTCCTGCTGCAAGCAGTGCAAGAATCATAATCAATACCCAAAGTATCGGATTCATAGAATCTCCGGTCTTGGATGTTGTATTAGAATCTGTCGGAACATCCGGCGTTGTCGGCGGTTCTGATGTAGTCGAATCATCCGTAGTATCCGGTTCTGTAGGCGGTTCTACAATCTCATTATCCGTACTCGGTTCATCCGGCTCATCAAACTCATCAAAGATATTTTCAAACAACGCCAATGTATCACTGCTTTCGTTCGCACCGTTCTTGGTATAGGTAACTTTTGTAACATCAAGTGCGGCGTTCCGATCTTCTACCTCTACCGTTAAAGTCCATACACTGTCATCATAAGTATATCCGGCCACATCGCCTGCAGTTTCCCTGACTTCAAATGTGTAGGTTCCTGCTTTTGTAAATATAATATTCTCGAATTCTGCTGTACCTTCATCTGTCACGGTCACTGTTCGTACTGCAGGCAATACTGCTCCTGTTTCATTTTCAGGATCCGCCTGAAGTTCAAAAGTGAATTCCGTCGGAGTCTCCGGCGTATCTCCGGAAATTACCTTCTCTATTACCGGCGCATATGCGGTTCTTTCCGGTCTGTAACTATTCTCAAAGTGTGCCGCTGTTTCGTTTGGCTCTTCATCGGCTCTCTCATAAACCGCAGCCGCTACTTCAAGCTGACCATCCACATCAATAACCTCAATCGTCAAGGTCCATGCATTATCATCATATGTATAGCCAGACACATTGCCCTGCTCTTCATCAATTTCAAATACATAGGTTCCCGGCTCTGTAAAGGTAATATCTCCAAAGAGCGTTTCACCGCTTCCCGTAATCGTTACTTCCGTCTCCTGCGGAAGCTCTGCACCTTCTGGATTATCCGGATCTGCGAGCAGAATAAAGGTGAATGTCTCATCCTTCGGAACATCTCCGATTACCGTCTTTATAACCTTCGGTTCAAATCCGACTGACAGAGTCTGGTAGATATTGGTAAATACTGCCTCCTGACTTCGTTCTTCACCGGTTTCAAGATTCGTATAGGAAGCATCAGCCCCCAGGACACCACCATGATCAGTAACTACTACCTTCAACTGCCATGTACTCGGATCAAAGGTATAACCCGGTATATGCTCCAATTCTTCCTTGATGTCAAAGAGGTAAGTGCCGGCCTTTGTAAATATAATTTCATCAAACGCCGTGGTTCCGACACCCGTTCTGGTCACGCTTGTAACTTCCGGCAACTGTACACCGCTTTCATCACCCTCGGCAAATTCAAGAGTAAAGGTGAAGTCTTTCTGTGCGGAAGAAAGATTTCCATTAATCTTCTTTTCTACGTTTGGTGTAACACCCACAGGGTCTGCACGATAAATATTCAGGAATCCAGCCAGATCCGCCGTCTGTCCTGTATGATCTGTGTACGTCACTTTCGTTTCCAGCTGTGAATCACGATCCGTTACCTCTACCTTCATCGTCCATACAGTTCCATCATAGGTATAGCCGGACAGGTCATCTCTGTGTTCACGAATCTCATAACAATAGGTTCCAGGTCTGGTAAACTCAATCGCATCAAACAGTCCTTTGCCTGATCCGACAACCGTAATTGTAAGCTGTTCACCCGGTTTCAGACTTGCACCTGACTTTGGATTATCATCCTTTGCCGTCATAGTAAATGTAAATGTCTGATCCTCAGGCACATCGCCTTCTACAGTTTTCTGTACTTCAGCACGATAGGTAACCGGTGTCAGCTTATAAGTATTGGTAAATGTCGCCCAGTCATACTCTGTTGTCGCACCGTCCTGTACATATGCTGCACTTTCTACAATCAACTCTGATGCAATATCCTCAACTACTACTGTCAAAGTCCATTCGTTTGTATCGTAAGTATAGCCCGGCAAAGCATCATCCTGCTCGGTAATCGTAAACTTATAAGTACCCGCTTTGGTAAAGGTAATTTCGTCAAATACCCCGCTGTCCGCTCCCTTAATCTTCAGGGTCTTATTGTTCGGCAGGGCTGCACCTTCCGGATTCTCTGCATCCGCAGCAAGCGTAAATGTAAAGGTCTTATTATCCGTCGGCTTATCACCTGTAATATCCTTCTCAACACGCGGTGCATACTCAGTACCCTCTGCCTCATAGTCATTCTCAAATACTGCTGCTTCCAGCTCTGACACTGTCTGACCGCCAGCTACAGTCTTCTGATAAGATGTGCGATCTTCATCTACCTGTAATTTTCCATCCTGATCAACAACCGTAACCGTCAGCGTCCATTCAGCTGTATCGTAAGTATAGCCCGGTAAAGCATCATCTTCCTCTGTAATTGTAAAGCTATAGGTTCCGGCCTTCGTAAATGTCAATGCATCAAAGGATGCTGTACCTTCACCGGTTACCTCTGCCGTTAAAGGTTCCGCCAATACCTTATCCAAATCTGCTGCAGATTCAGTCAAAGTAAAGGTAAAGATATCCGTATCAATCGTAGGCGGGGTTCCACCTGTAATTGCTTTTGTTACCTGCGGCACATATACAGCATCCCCCGGCGTATATATATTCGTAAATACTGCCGCATCTGTTTCTGTCTGTGCAGAAGCTCCTGTTCCCTTTGTATAGGAAGCCTCGCTTACCTGCAGCTTGCCATCAACATCCGTTACCTCCACTGTCAGTGTCCATTCAGAATCATCATAGGTATAACCAGCCAGCTTTCCAGCCTCTTCTGTAATTGTAAAGGTATAGGTTCCGGCCTTGCTAAAGGTAATATCATCAAATTCTGCACTGCCTGCCCCGGTTACAGTTACGTTTTTCTTAGCCGGCATCGTTACCCCGGCATCCGTGTTATTTGACGTACTTATCTCAAATGTAAAGGTTCCGGCTGACGGAGGCGTCAGTCCATCAATTTCCTTCTCGACACTTGGTGCAAAGGTTGTTTCCTCTGGCTGATAAGTATTCGTAAATACTGCCGCATCTGTTTCTGTCTGTGCAGAAGCTCCTGTTCCCTTTGTATAGGAAGCCTCGCTTACTTGCAGCTTTCCGTCAACATCCGTTACCTCCACTGTCAGTGTCCATTCAGAATCATCATAGGTATAACCAGCCAGCTTTCCAGCCTCTTCTGTAATTGTAAAGGTATAGGTTCCGGCCTTGCTAAAGGTAATATCATCAAATTCTGCACTGCCTGCCCCGGTTACAGTTACGTTTTTCTTAGCCGGCATCGTTACCCCGGCATCCGTGTTATTTGACGTACTTATCTCAAATGTAAAGGTTCCGGCTGACGGAGGCGTCAGTCCATCAATTTCCTTCTCGACACTTGGTGCAAAGGTTGTTTCCTCTGGCTGATAAATATTCGTAAATTCTGCCGAATCTTCTGTTGTCTCCGTGTCTCTCGTATAAGAGACAGTTTCGATCTCCAGCTTACCGTCATTATCTGCTACTTTCACTGTCAGTGTCCATGGCTGATCATCATAGGTATAACCGGTCAGTCCTCCATCCTCTTCTGTAATTGTAAAGGTATAGGTTCCGGCCTTGCTAAAGGTAATATTACCAAACTCCGCACTGCCCGCTCCGGTCACAGTTACGTTTTTCTTAGCCGGCATCTTTACCCCGGCAGAAGCGCCTGTATCAGCAATCGTAAAGGTAAATGCGCTGTCAGCAGACGGTACTTCACCCGTTATTGCCTTTGTTACCTGCGGCGCATATACCGCAGTTCCCGGATCATATTGATTCGTAAAGACTGCTGCATCCGTCTCTGTCTCCACATCTCTTGTATAAGTGACGCTCTCCACTTTCAGGCTGACTGCTTTTGTTGTCTTATCTATTTCTTCCGTTACTACGACTTTTGCCGTCCAGGAATCACTATCATAAACAAATCCCTGAATCGGATCTTCTGTATTCTCAGAAATCTCAAACTCGTATGTTCCGGCTCTGGTAAAGGTAATTGCACCAAAGTCTGCTGTAGCGGTTGTTGCCTTGCTGTTTACTGTTACCTGTACCGTATCCTCTTTTGGCATTGTCATACCTGACTTTTCATTTGTAGAAAGCGTAAAGTCAAAGGTATAGTCTTTCCCTTCCGGTACATCTCCTGTAATATTTTTCTTTACGCTCAATACCTGTGTAGTTGGAGTTACAGTGTAGGTATTTTCAAATTCCATTTCAAACGGATTCTTCTCATCTATTTCCTTTGCCGTGCCGTCCTGAACCAATTCAACAACCATAGTACCGTCTTCGTTATCCGTTACACGCAGAGTCACTGTATAGGAGTTGTCTGCATAGCCAACACCCGGTTCTGAGCCTTTTGTCTCAGCAACCGTAAAGGTATAATCCGTCGTCTTCTTGCCATTGGAATGGAATGTCATCTTACCAAAGGCTTTTGTATAATCCGATGCATCCTTATCCGTGATGGTAATAGAAGCTGTGCCTGCATCCTCGTCATAACCTTCAATCTCAACTTCTTTGTTTTCGATTGCTGTTTTTACAGCTTCATCCGGTGTCAAAGTAAAGGTAAAGGAATCTCCGTCTCTCCATTCACGGTTAAATACCTTTTTAACCAAAAGACTATCCTTCAATGTAACTGTTGCGGCATAGTCATTGGTAAAGGTTACCTCATCTGCAATAATCTTTCCTGTTTTGTCCGTCTTTCCGGTTATTGTACCTGTTTTTAGATAAGTCTCATCTTCCGGCGTATAACCACCCGGCATATCAGTTTTTACTTCTGTCACTTCGTAGTAAGCGCCCTTTGGCAGATCTTCAATCACAACAGACTGCCCTGCTTTTAAAGTGAAGGTTTCGCCGTGTGCAATTTCGGTATTACCAGCCTCTGATTTTACCTTATTACCGTCTTCATCATATACTGTATATGCATATGAACCCACTAACGGAACACCGTCTGCGTTTGCTTCCGGCTTGGTTTCCAACAATTGTACAGCAAAGGTAAAGTCAGGGTCTTCCTCTGGTTCATCAGTAACAACCCCCCCTACTTTCTTTGTAATCTTCAGGTCACCAAGTGCCAGAGAACCTTCAATCAAGGCTAAGCCTAACCGGTCGTTCAGATAATCAGCTGGACGGGTACTCTTTGCTGTACCAAGGTAAAAGCTTGTAGCATCAATTTCCGCTGCGTAATCTTCTGCAGTTTCACTGGCTTCCTGCTTAATTCCCGGAAGGAGATCAAAATGCTCATCGTGTTCCGATGTTATCTCCACTATCTCAATATCTCCAAATACAAACGGAACAGGACTGGTGATTTCATCTTCCTTAGGAGTTAAAGTATACGTTCCTATCGGTAAATGCTCATCATCATAGATATCCGCATATTCCGGAGTTGGTTTAAAATCAGCATCATGAATATATATGTCGTCTACACCACTCTCTGGATCCCATGCATCCAAGTCAAAAGTTGCGGTTAAAGTTCCGATAGTTTCAGGAACAGCAGCTTTTCCGCCATTTGAATATGTACGATTTACGTTCGCACAATATGTTATCTTGCCGGAATAATGCTGCTTCAGATACAGCAAATCCTCTTTTTTCAGATGCATATCCAAATGTATTTCGCCTTTAACGATATCTGTCGTATGAGTACCAGACTTTTCTATTTCAGTCTGTTCTTCGCCCACCGGATCTTTAGGAGTATGATATGCATCCTCTGCAATCATTCCACCAGTATAAGAGCCACTGCTTTCTTTCGTTCCTACCAGCAGGGAATCTCTGCCAACAGAATCTGAAGAGTGACCAGTTTCCATTTTTTCGGGATAAGCTATATATTCAACTGTCAATTGATATGTCTTATCTTCTGTATCTATCGCTTCATATGTCTTATTTGTACTGATATCCTCCGGTTCCACTGCTTCCCAAGTAAACACAAGTTCACCAAGGACATCTTTTTCATGAGCTTTTGTTCCAGTCTGATTGCTCTCATCCTCATTCGGCAAATATGTATAATCAATTGAATATGTGCCTTTTTCGAGCAAACCTTCTGCTATATCTTCCAATAACTGATCTAATGTATCAAACTCATCCTCCGTATCATAATTTACATATCTGGTCAGATAATCCCAATAGACAGTTTCATCTGAATCTTTTATTTCCGTCTTAATGGATTCTCCCAGTTCTTTCAGAATATCCGACGGAACAATATTCTCTCCAAGATAGATTGTCTGCTTACCACCTTCTACATCAAAATCCAGTAATTTTACATCTACAGTTGTACGTGGAAAACCTTTGGAAGGATATTCATCATTCGGTTTATGTGGATCATCCGGATTATCCGGATCCTTCATATACATATCATCAGTTCCTGAAGATTTCTTGTTTCCTGATTCTTCTATAATCGTTTCTTCAGCTTGTGCATATACAATATTCATATTTTCCTGATTTCCATTAGTAAGAACTGCATTTCCTCCAATGAAATCTTCTTTTGCACGAACTGTGATTGTTGCCCGCCAAACAGATAATTCTTTGGCACCAATACTACAACCCGGTATTTCCTGATTTAACCAGCGGAGATAAAACATTTGATTTTCTGCATCATAATACAAGTGAGCAGTCTGCGCTTCTTCGTATTTGCTTCTGCAATTATATTCATAATAGTTTTCAGCATCTAAGGATTTTCCTGCCGTGACATTGCCATTTTTATCCTTGATTTCAAAATTTACGTCTTTGCCGTCTTCGTCTGTAATACTTATCTCACCATCTGCGTTCAGATGAATCGTGTTTCCATCAATATCCACCAGATCAAACCTAGAATCGATATAATCCTGGACTGTATACTCTTTTAATGAAAAATAAATCTGATTTACAATTTCCTCAAAACTGGACTGCAGTTCAGAAGCATCTTTAGCTGTAAATACATATTGATATTTATCACTCTTTTCATCACGTTTAGGCTCATATTCAGCGTTGCCTGAAAGCTTAGCTAAGTAGTCCTCTGTTTCCCGAATTCCTGTTTCATCAGACAAAGTACCGCCTGTTAGCATTACACAATAGATTGTATAATCTTCATCCTTCAATTGGCTTGCCAGCTTTTCTGCCTCACCTTTTTTTTCTGTTCCTGAACCATCTTTGAATTCATCGTCATCTTTTCCATCAGTAAAGATAATCAAATATTTCTCTGCAATCTGAGGATTCCCGGCATCATCATTGCTTCTTACTATTCTATCATCCAACTCATCTATATATGCCTGCAGACCAACCCATGTATGTGTCCCACCTGTCAGACCATAGTTATATTGTTGAATTGGAGCCTTATCCTGAACCAAATTTTCGCTTGGATTCGATGCCGTTGAACCGATAGAAGTCCCTGCTTCATCTCCGCTACCCCACTGTAAACCTAACATATTCGTAGCCTCAATCGGATCCATCGTCCAATCCAACATAACTAATTTATCATAATCATCTTCCATTATAGAATCAGTACTGAAGCGAACCGCTGCGACCCGGCTATTTGATGATTTTTCATGTAATTTTACAACAAAATCACCAACCGCTGCCTGCAAATTTTCTTCCTTAATTCGGGAGAGATCTGAAACCTTATATACCGGCGAAGTCTCATATGTCCGACTCGTTGCATAATATGCGCAATACAAAGCTTGATCACTACCGTCACCGCCATCTTTATAATAAAAATAACTTGATGAATAATCATCTACCATATGGCAATGATTTGATGGGTCATTTTTTTGAGCCTCCGGATCTGTAACATCGGTACTATAAAAAATAGTTTCACCATCATCATTCTTTAAGTATTTGGTAACCTTACCACCTGATAAAACCTGATCCCTATCCGGCTTAGGTATGCCATGAAGCATTTTCGCTGTCTGAATCTTCGGATCAGAATAATGTTGCCATGCACTATCAGATGTCAGATAATACCAACCAGTCAGATTCTCTGCAGAAGCACTTGCCGCATCATCATCTATAATTCCCAAAACATTGTTGTCATCATCAAGAGCAACAACAACACTTTCTGCATTCTCCTCTGGATTTACAAGAGTTTTTACACTACTCTCATCTAAGGCTATATCATATATGTATATATCATCCATAAATAAATGATTATTACCATTATACTGATTCTGTCCTACACGAGGTCCTCCAATGGTAATCCCTATACTGTCTGGGTCTAATGTTTTAGTTAATGTATAATCCCTATCTTTCGTTCCATCTATATATAATGTTACCTTATTATCTTTAAAAACAAGAGTATATGTATGTATATTTGCATCTGGAAATCCCGTAACCATTTTCAGATCTGTCGATCCTTTATTAGCACTTTTATCTGAAAACACATCCAAATGTAATTCCTGACTTTTGCTTTTTCTGTAAAGCTCATAACACACCCCATTATCATCAAAGATGCTCATAAAATATGTCGGCTTATCAAGCTGATCAGTACTACTAAACCTGGCAGCAAAAGATATCGTAAATTCAGTACTTTTTGGTTTTGCATTTAATAAATATGATACACCACTGTTGCCCTTATAAGTATTTCTAGAATCCGTTGTTAATTTTGTCACATCAAGTGCCCCACTATTATTAACACCTTTATTAGAACTAACCCAGGCCTCTAATTTAACAGAATCAGTAACACTATACTGGTTTTCTGTATCATACGGATTTGCAACAGCAACACCTGCATCATCACCAGTTAAATCATTTTTTAATTCTCCCTCATCAAAAGAATAATATCCCAGTAAATTTGTCTGAGGCAATTCTTCAATTATTTTTACAGTTTCCTTATTTTTTCCATCCCAATACGCAAGTGGAACATACTCTTGTGTAGCACTGCGGGGATCATATATAAAATAGTTGTATCCACTATAACTCAGCTTACTATTATCAGTATAATTCTTATCCAAAATTGCATCTACATATTCCTCTGGAATACGATCACCAGCTCCAATACCTTCATCCTCGAGTGCATCTATCATCTTATCAGAAATCATCACTTCACTTTTTGAATCCATATCAACTGACGTGAACGCCATACTACCGGAAGCATCCAAAACCAGACCTGTATCCAAAAGGTTTTCACCTGCAAACCAAGACTCTAATTCTAAATCAAAAGTTCTTCCTGCAGCCCCTTCTCTGGTTTCAGAAACCTCATATGCTGTTTTATCGGTATGCAGACCTGCTGCTGTATTATAAATTTTTTCATCTCCTTCAATTTTTGTATCTGTCTCTAAAGAAGCATCACCCATATCCTCACCTGTTGCCATTACAGTTTCCGTATAGAAAACATGTGCCTTTACAGTATGTACCTCTTCATTATATGTTATCTTTAAACACGGTGAATCTTCGTCTCCAGAATCACTTAAATATTCATTAATGGCATCTGGCCCAGCAGATATTGTAAAACCGGCAAACTCCTCCAATGCTATATCATTGCTATCTTTTTTGATAATGGGTTTTACCGTTACAGTACCTGTTTTCTCATTAAATGCCAGACCTATTGCGGCAAGTTCCCTTTCATCTCCGTTCTTTAACTGGTCACCAGATGAATCCTGAAGGGAAAAACTAGTACTTCCACCCCCATCTTCCTGCTTGGCTATATAGCCCTCAATCAATTCACTATTATCACCATCTGTTTTTACATCATGATGCCAATGCCGGATCATAAAATGAAGCCGCGTATCATTCAGTGCAGATGATGCCGCTTTTGTCGATATAAAGCTCAGACCATTTGTACCCAGGATTGTTGCAATCATGCAGAAACACAT